>NZ_JBWKWY010000019.1:0-109167 GCF_059422465.1 Pseudomonas sp. GW821-FHT01D09 | reverse complement strand
CGATAGCGGTGTGTCAGTGGATAGATTCCTGACTGATCCACCGCTATCGCGGGCAAGCCCGCTCCCACAGTTGTTTTTGGGGGGACTGAAATCCGTGACAACTCTGGCATAACACTTGCTCTTGCCTTCCCGTGGATCTATGAAACCTCGAATAGTGACGGATTATTGGCATGGCGAAGAGTGACGACGCAGCACCCGCTCCTGCAGCAGGCAAGGGCAAGCTCAAGATGATCCTGCTGATTGTCGTGGCCTTGTTATTGGCCATCGGCGTGTCGGTGGGCGCGACCTGGTTTTTCATGCACAGTGCCCAGAGCAAGCCTGCACCGGTGGCCGAGGTTGCCACCAACGCCAAGCAACCGGCGATCTTCGAGCAGATGCTCCCGGCCTTTGTCGCCAATTACAACCAGAACGGCCGGCAACGCTACCTGCAGGTGAGTATTACCCTGCTGGCACGCAACCAGGCGGACCTGGACGCGCTCAAGGTGCATATGCCGGTGATCCGCAACAACCTGGTGATGCTGTTCTCCGGGCAGAGTTTCGACAGCTTGGCCACCCCCGTGGGCCAGGAAATGCTGCGCCAGAAGGTCACTGCCAGCGTGCAGGAAGTGGCCCAGAAAGAGCTCGGCAAAGTCGTGGTCGAGCAGGCGCTCTTCACTAATTTCGTATTGCAGTAGGATCACGACATGGCCGTGCAAGACCTGCTGTCCCAGGATGAAATCGATGCCCTGTTGCATGGCGTCGACGATGGTCTGGTACAGACCGAAATGTCTGCCGAGCCTGGCAGCGTCAAAAGTTATGACCTGACCAGCCAGGATCGCATCGTCCGTGGACGCATGCCGACCCTGGAAATGATCAACGAACGTTTCGCCCGCTACACCCGTATCAGCATGTTCAACATGCTGCGCCGCTCGGCAGACGTGGCGGTGGGCGGCGTGCAGGTGATGAAGTTTGGCGAGTACGTGCATTCGCTGTACGTGCCCACCAGCCTCAACCTGGTGAAGATCAAGCCCCTGCGCGGCACCGCGCTGTTCATCCTTGACGCCAAGCTGGTGTTCAAGCTGGTGGATAACTTCTTCGGCGGCGACGGCCGTCACGCCAAGATCGAAGGCCGCGAATTCACCCCCACCGAGCTGCGGGTGGTGCGCATGGTGCTGGAACAGGCCTTTATCGACTTGAAGGAAGCCTGGCAGGCGATCATGGAAGTCAACTTCGAGTACATCAACTCGGAAGTGAACCCGGCCATGGCCAACATTGTCGGGCCCAGCGAAGCCATTGTGGTGTCCACCTTCCATATCGAACTCGATGGCGGTGGCGGCGACCTGCACGTGACCATGCCGTACTCGATGATCGAGCCGGTGCGCGAGATGCTCGATGCGGGCTTCCAGTCTGACCTGGATGACCAGGACGAGCGCTGGGTCAAGGCCCTGCGCGAAGACCTGCTGGACGTTGACGTGCCGCTGAGCGCCACCGTGGCGCGCCGCCAATTGCGCCTGCGGGATATTTTGCACATGCAGCCGGGGGATGTGATTCCCGTCGAACTGCCAGAGGAACTGATCATGCGCGCCAACGGCGTGCCGTCGTTCAAGGTCAAGCTCGGTTCCCACAAGGGCAACCTGGCATTGCAAGTGGTTGAACCGATCAACCGTCGCTGATTCAACCCGATCTTAATTCATGATTGTTTGCTGCGCCGAGGACATGTAATGGCTACCGAACACGAAAACGCTTCCGCCGAAGACCAGGCCCTGGCTGACGAATGGGCGGCTGCCCTGGAAGAAACCGGCGATGCCAGCCAGGACGATATCGATGCCTTGCTGGCGGCCGATGCGGCCACTGCGCCGGTGGGCAAGCGCCTGCCCATGGAAGAGTTCGGCAGCGTGCCGAAAAACCATGAGCCGGTCTCGCTGGATGGCCCCAACCTGGATGTGATCCTCGATATTCCGGTATCGATCTCCATGGAAGTGGGCAGCACCGAAATCAATATCCGCAACTTGCTGCAACTCAACCAGGGCTCGGTGATCGAGCTCGATCGCCTGGCTGGCGAGCCGCTGGATGTATTGGTTAACGGCACGCTGATCGCCCATGGCGAAGTGGTGGTGGTCAACGAGAAGTTCGGCATCCGCCTGACTGACGTGATCAGCCCCAGCGAACGTATCAAGAAGCTGCGCTGAGATGAGTCGCCAGTGGTGGGGACTGTTATGGGCGTTGCCGCTGGGGGCCTGGGCGGCTGAGCCGGTGGCCCAGGTCGCCGTGCCGGTCGCCGGCGCCAGCGTGACGGGGCAACTGACCCAGCTGGTGCTGGGCCTGTTGCTGGTGGTGGGGCTGATCTTCGTCCTCGCCTGGCTGTTGCGCCGGGTACAGCGGATCGGCCCGGGCAATGCCCAGGTCATTGAGCTGGTCGGCTCGCGAGCCCTGGGCCCGCGTGATCGCCTGGTGCTGGTGCAGGTGGGCGAAGAGCAGATCCTGCTCGGCCTCACCCCTGGCCGGATTACCCCGTTGCACGTGCTCAAGCATCCGGTGAGCGTGGCCCAGACCGAAGCCGCCACACCGGAGTTCGCCCAGCGCCTGATGGAGCTGATGGGCAAGGACCAGAAGGATAAGAAGTAATGCGCGTTCTACTGGCGCTCATGCTGTTGCTGGCAGCACCCCTGGCGTTCGGCGCCGACCCGTTGTCGATCCCGGCGATCACCCTGGGCACCAACGCGGCCGGGGCCCAGGAGTATTCGGTCAGCCTGCAGATCCTGCTGATCATGACGGCGCTGAGCTTTATCCCGGCGTTCGTCATGCTCATGACCAGCTTCACCCGGATCATTATCGTGTTCTCGATCCTGCGCCAGGCCCTGGGCCTGCAGCAGACCCCGTCGAACCAGATCCTTACCGGCATGGCGCTGTTTCTGACGCTGTTTATCATGGCGCCGGTGTTCGACAAGGTGAACCAGCAAGCCCTGCAACCCTACCTGGCCGAGAAGCTCACGGCCCAGGACGCGGTGGACAAGGCCCAGGGCCCGATCAAGGACTTTATGCTGTCCCAGACCCGTTCCAGTGACCTGGAGCTGTTTGTGCGCCTGTCCAAACGCACCGATATCGCCAGCCCGGACCAGGCGCCGTTGACCATCCTGGTGCCGGCGTTCGTCACTTCGGAGCTTAAAACCGCGTTCCAGATCGGCTTTATGATCTTTATCCCGTTCCTGATCATCGACCTGGTGGTGGCCAGTGTGCTGATGGCCATGGGTATGATGATGCTGTCGCCGCTGATTATCTCGTTGCCGTTCAAGATCATGCTGTTTGTATTGGTGGATGGTTGGGCGCTGATAATCGGCACCCTGGCCGGCAGTTTCGGAGGGGTATAGCGCCATGACCCCGGAAGTCGCCGTCGACCTGTTTCGTGAAGCGCTGTGGCTGACCACCCTGATGGTCGCCGTGCTGGTGGTGCCCAGCCTGTTGGTAGGCCTGCTGGTGGCGATGTTCCAGGCCGCCACGCAGATCAACGAACAAACCTTGAGCTTCCTCCCGCGTTTGCTGGTGATGCTGGTCACGCTGATCGTGGCCGGCCCCTGGCTGGTGCAGACCTTCATGGAATACATCCTGCAGTTGTACGGCAGTATTCCGCAGTTGATCGGCTGACCTGATGCAGTCCTTGCTGGCATTGACCGACACCCAGATCAGCACCTGGGTGGCTGCGTTCATCCTGCCGCTGTTTCGCGTGGGCGCCTTGCTGATGACCATGCCGGTGATCGGCACAACCCTGGTTCCCAAGCGCGTACGCCTGTTTTTCACGGTAGCGATCACCGTGGTCATCGTGCCGACGCTGCCGGCGATGCCGCCGGTCAACGCCCTGGACCTCAGTGCGCTGTTGCTGATCGCCGAACAGATCCTGATCGGCGCCTTGATGGGCTTCTCCCTGACCCTGTTCTTCCAGGCCTTCGTGATTGCCGGGCAAATCGTCTCGATCCAGATGGGTATGGGCTTCGCGTCCATGGTCGATCCCACCAACGGCGTGTCGGTGGCGGTGATCGGGCAGTTCCTGACCATGCTGGTGACCCTGCTGTTTTTGGCGATGAACGGGCATCTGGTGGCCTTTGAAATCCTTACCGAGAGCTTCACCACCTTGCCGGTGGGCGAGGGCTTGATCGTCAATCACTTCTGGGAAGTGGTCGGCCGCCTCAGTTGGGTGCTGGGTGCGGCGTTGTTGCTGGTGTTGCCGGCGATCACCGCGCTGCTGGTGGTCAACATTGCCTTTGGCGTGATGACCCGGGCGGCACCGCAGTTGAACATCTTCGCCATTGGTTTCCCGCTGACCCTGGTATTGGGCCTGGGGATTTTCTGGATCGGCCTGGCCGACATTCTCAATCAGTATCAACCGCTGGCCAGTGACGCCTTGCAGTTCTTACGTGATCTGGCACGGGCGCGCTGAGCCATGGCCGAGAGCGAGAGTGGTCAGGACAAAACAGAAGACCCCACGGAGAAACGTAAAAAGGACTCCCGGGAAAAGGGCGAGATTGCCCGCTCCAAAGAACTCAACACCCTGGCGGTGATGCTCGCCGGTGCCGGTGGCCTGCTGATCTACGGCGGCGGCCTGGCCCAGGACTTGATGGAGATCATGAAGCACAACTTCTCCCTGCCTCGGGAGGTGCTGCTGGACCCGCGCGCCATGGGCATCTACCTGCTGCACTCGGGGAAGATCGCGATCCTGGCCGCGCAACCGGTGCTGATCACCTTGCTCCTGGCGGCGATTATCGGGCCGATTTCCTTGGGGGGCTGGCTGTTTGCAGCCGGCAGCCTGGCGCCCAAATTCAGTCGGATGAACCCTGGCGCCGGGATCAAGCGCATGTTCTCCGCCAAGGCCTTGGTGGAACTGCTCAAGGCCCTGGCGAAGTTTTTTATCATCCTGTTCGTGGCGCTGGTGGTGTTGCAGTCAGATATCGACGATTTGCTGCGCATCGCCCACGAGCCATTGGAACTGGCGATCATCCACAGCGTGCAGTTGGTGGGCTGGAGCTCGTTGTGGATGGCCTGTGGCCTGATCCTGATTGCCGCCGTGGATGCGCCGATCCAGCTGTGGGAAAGCCACAAGAAACTGCTGATGACCAAGCAGGAAGTGCGCGACGAGCATAAGGACCAGGAAGGCAAGCCGGAAGTGAAGCAGCGCATCCGCCAGCTGCAGCGGGAGATGTCCCAGCGCAAGATGATGGCTTCGGTGCCCGACGCCGATGTGGTCATCACCAACCCGACCCACTACGCCGTGGCGCTCAAGTACGACGCCGAGAAGGGCGGCGCGCCGCTGTTGCTGGCCAAGGGCAGTGACTTTACCGCCTTGAAAATCCGCGAAATCGCCCAGGCCAACGATATCCTGCTGCTGGAGTCGCCGGCGCTGGCGCGTTCGATCTTCTACTCCACGGACCTCGATCACGAGATCCCGGCCGGCCTGTATCTGGCGGTGGCGCAGGTGTTGGCCTATGTCTACCAGATCCGCCAATACCGTGCCGGCAAGGGCAAGCGCCCGGATCCGCTCAAGGACTTGCCGATTCCGCCGGATCTGCGCCGCGATTCCTGAGTCTGTTGGTGCCTGTACTGGCGCATACCGTTCGTCCAACTCTCTTCCGACCTGTCAACTTTGACAGTATCCGGCACCTGTGCATCGCGGTTTGATAGGCCGCAAACAGGCGCAGTTTCGGGAGAAAGACAATGGCCACGGGCACGGTGAAGTGGTTTAACGAAGCAAAGGGCTATGGGTTTATTACACAAGACGATGGGGGAGAGGATCTGTTCGTTCATCACTCAGCCATTCAGGTCGGGGGATTCCGGTCTCTGCAAGAGGGGCAAAGGGTGAGCTATGACGTTATCGACGGCGCAAAAGGCAAGCAGGCGGGAAACGTGCAGCTACTCTGATGATCGTTCCCACGCTCCCGCGTGGGAATGCATCCCGTGACGCTCTGCGTCACCCTGCACGGTCGATGATCGTTCCCACGCTCCCGCGTGGGAACGCATCCCGTGACGCTCTGCGTCACCCTGCACGGTCTGGACGCGGAGCGTCCCCTGGCGGCATTCCCACGCAGCGCGTGGGAACGATCTCGTCCCTGAAGCAAAAGTTGGAAGGCTTCTTGCAATACCGCCTTCAGGACGCCTCTTGGCGTCAAAAGTTTGCTTCAAGGTGACGAGGAATACCGGTGGATCGCTCTAATATGCTCAACACAGCCCGTGGCACCCTGACGGACCTCTCGCGAGGTAACCTGGGTGTGCCGTTGTTGCTGTTGGTCATGCTGGCAATGATGATGTTGCCGATGCCGCCGTTCCTGCTGGACGTGTTCTTCACCTTCAACATTGCCCTGTCCATCGTCGTGCTGCTGGTGTGTGTGTACGCGCTGCGGCCTTTGGATTTTGCGGTCTTCCCCACCATTTTGCTGGTTGCCACGCTGCTGCGCCTGGCCCTGAACGTGGCCTCCACGCGGGTGGTGATGCTGCACGGCCAGGACGGTCACGCCGCCGCCGGCAAGGTGATCCAGGCTTTCGGCGAGGTGGTGATCGGCGGTAACTACGTGGTCGGTATCGTGGTGTTTGCGATCCTGATGATCATCAACTTCGTGGTGGTGACCAAGGGCGCCGGGCGGATTTCCGAGGTGAGCGCACGCTTTACCCTCGACGCCATGCCCGGCAAGCAAATGGCGATCGACGCCGACCTCAACGCCGGCCTGATCGACCAGAACCAGGCCAAGGCCCGCCGCTCTGAAGTGGCCCAGGAGGCCGAGTTCTACGGCTCCATGGACGGTGCCAGCAAATTTGTGCGCGGCGACGCCATCGCCGGCCTGCTGATCCTGTTTATCAACCTGATCGGCGGCATGGCGGTGGGTATTTTCCAGCACGGCATGACCTTTGGCGATGCCGGCAAGGTGTACGCCTTGCTGACCATCGGTGACGGTTTGGTGGCGCAATTGCCATCACTGTTGTTATCGACAGCGGCGGCGATCATGGTGACCCGTGCGTCCGGCTCCGAAGACATGGGCAAGCAGATCAACCGCCAGATGTTTTCCTCGCCCAAGGCCCTGGCCGTGGCCGCCGGCATCATGGCGATCATGGGCATTGTGCCGGGCATGCCGCACTTCTCCTTCCTGACCATGGCCGCCCTGGCCGCCGGCGGTGCGTACCTGTTCTGGAAGAAGCAGAATGCGGTCAAGGTCCAGGCCTTGAAAGAGGTGGAACGCCAGCAGGACTTGCTGCCGTCGCCGGCCCGCGCCCAGGAAACCAAGGAGTTGGGCTGGGATGACGTGACCCCCATCGACATGATCGGCCTGGAAGTCGGCTACCGCCTGATCCCCCTGGTGGATCGCAACCAGGGCGGCCAGTTGCTGGCGCGGATCAAGGGCGTGCGCAAGAAACTGTCCCAGGACCTGGGTTTTTTGATGCCCACCGTCCACATCCGCGACAACCTCGACCTGGCCCCCAGCGCCTACCGCCTGACGCTGATGGGCGTGACCCTGGCCGAAGCCGAGATCTACCCCGACCGCGAACTGGCGATCAACCCCGGCCAGGTATTCGGCACCCTCAGCGGCATAACCGCCAAAGATCCGGCTTTTGGCCTGGACGCGGTGTGGATCGAAGTCAGCCAGCGCAGTCAGGCGCAGTCCCTGGGCTACACCGTGGTTGACGCCAGCACCGTGGTCGCCACGCACCTCAACCAGATTCTGTACAAGCATTCCCACGAGCTGATTGGCCACGAAGAAGTCCAGCAACTTATGCAATTGCTGGCCAAAGCCTCGCCTAAACTGGCTGAAGAGCTGGTGCCGGGGGTGTTGTCGCTGTCGCAGCTGCTCAAGGTGCTGCAGGCGCTGCTGGCCGAACAGGTGCCGGTACGGGACATTCGCAGCATTGCCGAGGCTATCGCCAACAATGCCGCCAAGAGTCAAGATACTGCCGCGCTGGTGGCGGCGGTGCGCGTCGGTTTGTCGCGTGCCATCGTCCAAAGCATTGTAGGGCTTGACTCCGAGCTGCCTGTGATCACCTTGGAACCCAGGTTGGAACAAATATTGCTCAATAGTATCCAGAAGGCCGGGCAGGGCCAGGAAGAGGGCGTCCTGCTGGAGCCAAGCATGGCTGAAAAGTTGCAGCGTTCGTTGATCGACGCCGCACAGCGCCAGGAAATGCAGGGCCAACCGGTGATTCTGCTGGTGGCAGGCCCGGTCCGCGCGATGTTGTCGCGCTTTGGACGCCTGGCAGTACCGAATTTGCACGTTTTGGCTTACCAGGAAATTCCTGACAATAAGCAAGTGACTATCGTCGCGACAGTAGGGCCCAACGGCTGAGGTAGTGGGTTATGCAAGTAAAGCGTTTTTTCGCCGCCGATATGCGTCAGGCCATGAAGCTGGTTCGTGATGAGCTGGGCGCCGACGCAGCGATTATCGGTAACCGTCGCATTGCCGGCGGTGTCGAGCTGACGGCTGCCCTGGATTACAAACCCCAGGCCTTGGCGCCGCGCGTGCCGAACATGGAACTCGAAGACGAGTTGCGCAAGACCGCCTCGCGTATTGTCTCGGCCCAGGCCGAGCTGAGCATGCGCGGCGACAGCGATGCGAGCACCAACCGCCAATTGTTTGCCGGCCTGCCGCTGACCGCGGCCGAGCCACTGGTAGAACCGACCTTCGTCGAGCCGCCACGTCCCGCCGCGCCAGCACCGGCTGCTGCGGTCGACCAGCGCGTGTTCGACTCGATGCGTTTTGAACTCAATGGCCTGCGTGAACTACTGGAAGTGCAGTTGGGCTCGCTGGCCTGGAACCAGTTGCAGGGCAGCAAGCCGCAACAGGCCAACCTCTGGCGTCGCCTGCAACGCATCGGCCTGTCCGGCCCGTTGTCGCGCGACCTGCTGGAACTGACCACCGGCATCGAAGAACCCCGCCAGGCCTGGCGCATGCTGCTGGCCCACCTGGCACGGATGATCCAGACCCCGGAAATCGAGCCCCTTGAAGAAGGTGGCGTGATTGCCATGGTCGGCCCTGCCGGCATGGGCAAGACCACCACCCTGGCCAAGCTGGCTGCCCGTTATGTGCTCAAGTACGGCGCCCACAACATTGCCCTGGTGAGCATGGACAGCTACCGCATCGGTGCCCAGGAGCAGCTCAAGACCCTGGGCCGGATCCTCAATGTGCCGGTGACCCATGTCGACCCGGGCCAGTCCCTGGCCAACGCCCTCGACCCGCTGCTGCGCAAGCGCGTGGTGCTGATCGATACCGCCGGCCTGCAAGCCAGCGACCCGGCACTGCGCATGCAACTGGAAAGCCTGGCCGGGCGCGGGATCAGGTCGAAGAATTACCTGGTACTTGCAACCACCAGCCAAAAACAGGTGCTGACGGCTGCGTACCATAGCTACAAACGTTGTGGGCTGGCCGGCTGCATCCTGACTAAGCTGGATGAAACGGCAAGCCTGGGCGAAGTGTTGAGCCTGGCTATCAGCCATGAACTACCGGTCGCCTACCTGACCGACGGGCCGCGGATCCCGGATGACTTGCATCTGCCGCGCCGTCATCAGTTGGTCAGCCGTGCGGTCAGTGTGCAAATGCAGGATGAACCCAGTGAAGAGGCGATGGCGGATATGTTCGCCGACCTCTATCACAACCCAGCCAAGCGGGTCGGCTGAAGGCAACATGCAACACAGTGCAATGTACCTACATCGAGGGTCTGCTACCGCGGCCACCCTATGTAGCCTGCGGCTAAGCAAGACAAGGTAAAGAAAGAACATGGGCAGCATGCATCCCGTACAGGTGATCGCGGTGACCGGCGGCAAAGGTGGCGTCGGGAAAACTAACGTGTCAGTGAATTTGTCCCTGGCTCTGGCAGAGCTTGGCCGCCGCGTCATGCTGCTGGATGCCGACCTGGGCCTGGCGAACGTTGACGTTCTGCTGGGACTGACGCCCAAACATACCCTGGCCGATGTCATTGAGGGCCGCTGTGAGCTGCGCGATGTGCTGTTGCAGGGGCCGGGGGGGATTCGTATCGTCCCGGCCGCCTCCGGCACCCAGAGCATGGTGCACCTGAGCCCGGCGCAGCATGCCGGCCTGATCCAGGCCTTCAGCGATATCGGCGACAACCTCGACGTGCTGGTGATCGACACCGCCGCCGGGATTGGCGAGTCGGTGGTCAGCTTCGTGCGCGCGGCGCAAGAAGTGTTGCTGGTGGTCTGCGACGAACCCACCTCGATCACCGACGCCTATGCTCTAATCAAACTGCTCAACCGCGACTACGGCATGAACCGCTTCCGCGTGCTGGCCAACATGGCCCAGAGCCCACAGGAAGGGCGCAACCTGTTCGCCAAGTTGACCAAGGTCACAGATCGCTTCCTCGATGTGGCCTTACAATACGTCGGTGCAGTTCCCTATGACGAGTGTGTGCGCAAGGCTGTGCAAAAGCAGCGTGCAGTCTATGAAGCGTTCCCTCGTTCGAAATGCGCGTTGGCGTTCAAGGCAATTGCTCAGAAGGTCGATACCTGGCCACTGCCCGCCAATCCCCGGGGGCATCTGGAGTTTTTCGTCGAGCGATTGGTGCATCAGACGAGTGCAGGACCGGTGCTATGACAGCCAGCGGCTATAACCTTTACAAGAAATCGGCGCGTGACAGCCAGGGCGAATTGATCGAGCGCTATGCGCCCCTGGTCAAGCGCATTGCCTACCACCTGCTGGCACGCCTGCCCGCCAGTGTCCAGGTCGAAGACCTGATCCAGGCCGGCATGATCGGCCTGCTTGAAGTGTCGACCAAGTACGACGCGAGCAAGGGTGCGAGTTTCGAGACGTATGCGGGTATCCGTATCCGTGGCGCGATGCTCGATGAAGTGCGTAAAGGTGATTGGGCGCCGCGTTCGGTCCACCGCAATACCCGGATGGTGAGTGACGCAATTCGCTCAATTGAAGCAAAAACCGGTCGCGACGCTAAAGATCACGAAGTTGCGGCCGAACTCCAATTGAGTCTCGATGATTATTACGGGATTTTGAACGATACCTTGGGCAGCCGCCTGTTCAGTTTCGACGACCTGCTACAGGACGGCGAGCATGAAGGGCTGCATGAGGACGGCGCGAGCGCTTACCAGGAGCCTTCCCGCGACCTGGAAGATGAACGCTTCCAGGGCGCCCTGGCGGACGCGATTGCCAATTTGCCGGAGCGTGAGCGGCTGGTGTTGGCGCTGTACTACGATGAGGAGCTGAACCTCAAGGAAATCGGTGAGGTCCTGGGGGTCAGCGAATCGCGGGTCAGCCAGCTTCATAGCCAATGCGCGGCCCGCTTGCGGGGGCGTTTGGGAGAGTGGCGAGCGCGCTGACAGGCAGTGTGGGGACAATGTGGGTGATAACCGTCAGGGCGCAAGCCGGGCGGAAACGGCTCGTGGTGTGCCCCAGCAGTCCTTTTTGTGTAATGCCTGTTGAATGATATGGCGCGCCCAGGTGCTGGACGCGTTTAAGACTGCTTGGAGGTCGAATTGGACAAGAACATGAAAATCCTCATCGTTGATGACTTCTCAACGATGCGGCGGATCATAAAAAACCTGTTGCGTGACCTTGGGTTCACTAACACGGTCGAGGCGGATGACGGCATTACGGCGATTCCGATCCTCAACAGCGGGAGCATCGACTTTCTGGTAACCGACTGGAACATGCCTGGCATGACCGGTATCGATCTGCTGCGCCATGTGCGCGCCGATGAAAAACTGCGCAACCTTCCGGTGTTGATGGTGACCGCCGAAGCCAAGCGTGAACAGATCATTGAAGCCGCCCAGGCTGGGGTCAACGGTTACGTGGTCAAGCCATTCACTGCATTGGCCTTGAAAGAGAAGATCGAAAAGATCTTTGAACGCATCCACGGCTGATGTCGTCACGGGGGAGCTATGGAGCATAAAGAAACATCACAGGGAGACTTTGAGTCGACTCTGAAAAAACACGCTCACCAGTTGGTCGAGTGCCTTGAAAAAGGCCAGTTCGGCGACGCGGTGCAGTTGATCCATGAGCTCAACCAGACCCGCGATCGCGGCCTGTACCAGGAAGTGGGCAAGCTCACCCGTGAGTTGCACAGTGCGATTGTCAACTTCCAGATCGACCCGCACATGCCCCAGGCCGAGGAAATCTCGCAGATCACCGATGCCACCGAACGCCTGTCCTATGTGGTCAGGCTGACTGAGGCGGCAGCCAATCGCACCATGGACCTGGTGGAAAACGCCACGCCCCTGGTGAACGGCATGGCCAACGAGGCCAAGGCCTTGAGCGCTGACTGGGGCCGTTTCATGCGGCGCGAAGTGGGTGCTGAAGAGTTTCGCGAGCTGGCGCGTCGGGTTGAAGGCTTTTTGGCCCGCAGCGAGCAGGAAAACCGCACGGTTTCCAGCAACCTCAATGACATTCTGCTGGCCCAGGATTACCAGGACCTCACTGGCCAGGTGATCAAGCGCGTGACCCTGCTGGTCACCGAAGTGGAAAGCAACCTGCTCAAACTGGTGCTGATGGCCGGTCAGGTCGACCGTTTTGCCGGTATCGAACACGACCGCGAAGCGATCCTCTCGGAAAAAGATCCACAAAAACACCTCGCCAAGGGTGAAGGTCCGCAGATTCATGCCGATAAACGTGAAGACGTTATGTCAGGTCAAGATGACGTAGACGATTTGCTGTCCAGTTTAGGCTTCTAAGGAGCACGCAATATGAGCTTCGGCGCCGATGAAGAAATCCTTCAGGATTTCCTTGTAGAGGCCGGCGAAATTCTAGAGCAGTTGTCCGAGCAACTGGTCGAGCTGGAAAGCCGACCGGATGATGCGAACCTGCTCAATGCAATTTTTCGCGGTTTTCACACTGTAAAAGGGGGCGCCGGCTTCCTCCAGCTCCATGAGCTGGTGGAGTGCTGCCACATCGCCGAAAACGTGTTCGACATCCTGCGCAAGGGTGAGCGGCACGTTGATTCGGAATTGATGGACGTGATCCTTGAAGCCCTGGACGCGGTCAACGGCATGTTCAATGAAGTGCGCGAACGTGCACCGATTACTGCCGCCACCCCGGAACTGCTGGCCGCCCTGGCGCGCCTGGCAGAACCGGCTGCCCTGACCGCCGCCCCGGTGGTGGTTGCGGCGCCCGAACCGGTTGCCGAGCCTGACGTCACCGACAGCGAATTTGAACAGCTGCTGGACTCCCTCAATGCCGTCAAGGCCGAGGCAGAAGCGCCGGCAGCGGTGCCGGCAGCGGCTACGCCGCCCATGGTGCCGACCACCGAAGACATCACCGACGCCGAGTTCGAGTCATTGCTCGACCAGTTGCACGGCAAGGGCCAATTCGCCCCGGACGCCGTGGCGCCAGCCCCGGCGCCTGTGGAACCTGCGCCACCGGCCAGCACCGACATCACCGACGACGAATTTGAAGCCCTGCTGGATCAGTTGCATGGCAAAGGCTCGTTTGCTGCCGATGCCTTGCCGGCTGTTGCGGCGGCGGCCGCGTCTGCTGCCCCTGCTGCGGCGCCTGCCCCTGCCGCGCCGGCGGCGGATGGCCTGATCAGCGACCACGAATTTGAATCCCTGCTGGACGAGTTGCACGGCAAGGGCAAGTTCTCTGAAGTGGCACCTGCCGCAGCAGCCACTGCCGCCGTGGCCACGCCGGCCCCCGCTGCCTCCAAGGCCGCCGCGCCGGCCCCTGCGCCTGCTGCCCGGGCTCCCGCCGCACCGGCCCGTGCCCCGGCACCTGCTGACAAAGCCCCGGCCAGTGAAGCCGAAACCACCGTGCGGGTCGATACCGCGCGCCTGGACGACATCATGAACATGGTGGGCGAGCTGGTGCTGGTGCGTAACCGTCTGGTGCGCCTGGGCCTGAACAGTGGCGACGAAACCATGCAAAAAGCCGTGTCGAACCTCGACGTGGTGACTGCCGACTTGCAGACCGCGGTGATGAAGACGCGCATGCAGCCGATCAAGAAAGTCTTCGGGCGCTTCCCGCGCCTGGTGCGTGACTTGGCCCGGCAGTTGAAAAAAGAGATCGCCCTGGAACTGGTGGGTGAAGAAACCGACCTCGACAAAAACCTTGTCGAGGCCCTGGCCGACCCGCTGGTCCACTTGGTGCGCAACGCGGTCGACCACGGCGTGGAAACCCCCGAAGAGCGCGAAGCCAGCGGCAAGCCGCGCCTGGGCAAGGTGATCCTGGCGGCCGAACAGGAAGGCGACCATATCCTGCTGTCGATCACCGATGACGGCAAAGGCATGGACTCCAATATCCTGCGCGGCATCGCGGTCAAGCGCGGGGTCATGGACAAGGACGCCGCCGACCGCCTCACCGACACCGAGTGCTACAACCTGATTTTTGCCCCGGGCTTCTCGACCAAGACCGAGATTTCCGATGTGTCCGGCCGTGGCGTGGGCATGGACGTGGTGAAGACCAAGATCAGCCAGCTCAACGGCTCGATCAATATCTACTCGACCAAGGGCCAGGGCTCGAAGATCGTCATCAAGGTGCCGTTGACCCTGGCGATCATGCCGACCCTGATGGTGATGCTGGGCAACCAGGCGTTTGCCTTCCCGCTGGTCAACGTCAACGAGATCTTCCACCTCGACCTGTCGCGCACCAACGTGGTCGACGGCCAGGAAGTGGTGATCGTGCGGGACAAGGCCCTGCCTTTGTTCTACCTCAAGCGTTGGCTGGTGGCGTCTGCCGCTCATGAAGAACAGCGCGAAGGCCATGTGGTGATCCTTTCCGTGGGCACCCAGCGTATCGGCTTTGTCGTCGATCAACTGGTCGGCCAGGAAGAAGTGGTCATCAAGCCTTTGGGCAAGATGCTGCAGGGCACGCCAGGCATGTCGGGTGCGACCATTACCGGTGACGGTCGGATCGCGCTGATTCTCGATGTGCCGAGCATGCTCAAGCGTTACGCCGCACGGCGTATTTGATTCTGGCTGGGCGGGGCGGTTGTCCCTCGCCCTGCCTAACGGAGTGGTTATGGTAGTCAAGGTTCTGGTGGTGGACGATTCGGGTTTTTTCCGCCGCCGCGTCTCGGAAATTCTTTCAGCGGATTCCAACATCCAGGTGGTCGGTACGGCCACCAACGGCAAAGAGGCGATTGATCAGGCCCTGGCATTGAAGCCAGACGTGATCACCATGGACTACGAGATGCCGATGATGGATGGCATCACGGCCGTGCGCCACATCATGCAACGCTGCCCGACCCCGGTCTTGATGTTCTCGTCGCTGACCCACGAAGGTGCCCGGGTGACCCTCGATGCGCTGGACGCTGGCGCCGTGGACTTTTTGCCGAAGAATTTTGAAGACATCTCGCGCAACCCGGAAAAGGTCAAGCAGATGCTCTGCGAGAAGGTGCACAGCATCTCGCGCAGCAACCGCAGCAGCTTCCGCGCCCCGGCGGCGCCGGCCCCCGTGGCCGCGCCGGCAGCGGCCAGCAGCCCTTTCGGGCGTACGGCGCCGGCTCCGGTGGCCCGGCCTGCCGTGGCCCCGGCCCGTACCGCGGCGCCGGGTGCTACGTCGCCCGCGCCCAAGCGCAAGGCCTACAAGCTGGTGGCGATCGGCACCTCCACCGGCGGCCCGGTGGCCTTGCAGCGGGTCTTGACCCAGTTGCCGGCCAACTTCCCGGCGCCCATCGTGTTGATCCAGCATATGCCCGCCGCGTTCACCAAGGCCTTTGCCGAGCGCCTGGACAAGCTGTGCCGCATCAGCGTCAAGGAAGCCGAAGACGGCGACATCCTGCGCCCAGGCCTGGCGTTGCTGGCCCCGGGTGGCAAGCAGATGATGGTCGATGGTCGCGGCACGGTGAAAATCCTGCCGGGTGACGAGCGCCTGAACTACAAGCCGTGTGTGGATATCACCTTTGGTTCGGCGGCCAAGTCCTATGGCGACAAAGTTCTGGCGGTGGTCCTCACCGGCATGGGCGCCGACGGCCGTGAAGGCGCGCGCCTGCTCAAGCAGGGCGGCAGCTCGATCTGGGCCCAGGACGAAGCCAGCTGCGTGATCTATGGCATGCCCATGGCCATCGTCAAGGCCGACCTGGCCGACGCGGTCTACAGCCTGGATGACATCGGCAAGTACCTGGTGGAGGCCTGTCACTGATGGATGTGTTGAGCCTGGTGGGGATTCTTCTGGCGTTTGTTGCCATTATTGGCGGCAACTACCTGGAAGGCGGCCACCTGGGTGCCCTGGCCAATGGCCCGGCGGCACTGATTGTCATCGGCGGCACCGTCGGCGCGGCGCTGTTGCAGTCGCCCCTGAGCTCGTTCAAGCGGGCCATGCAGATCCTGGTGTGGATCGTTTTTCCGCCGCGGGTGGACCTGGCCGGCGGCATCGACCGCGTGGTCAACTGGAGCCTCACCGCGCGCAAGGAAGGCCTGCTGGGCCTGGAAGGCGTGGCCGATGCCGAACCCGACAGCTATGCACGCAAAGGCCTGCAACTGTTGGTCGATGGCGCTGAGCCGGAAGCCATCCGCAGCATCCTTGAAGTGGATTTCTATACCCAGGAAAGCCGCGATATCAATGCGGCCAAAGTCTTTGAAAGCATGGGCGGCTACGCGCCGACCATCGGCATCATCGGTGCGGTGATGGGCTTGATCCACGTGATGGGCAACCTGGCCGACCCATCGCAACTGGGCAGCGGCATCGCCGTGGCGTTCGTCGCCACCATCTATGGCGTGGCCAGTGCCAACCTGTTGCTGCTGCCGATTGCCAGCAAGCTCAAATCCATTGCCATGCGCCAGTCCCGCTACCGGGAAATGCTGCTCGAAGGCATCCTGTCGATTGCCGAGGGTGAGAACCCGCGTTCCATCGAATTGAAGCTCCAGGGCTTCATGGATTGATGGGGGGTATTGCCTGTGAGCCGTCGTCGCCGCGAGCCTGAAGAACACGTCAACCATGAACGCTGGCTGGTGTCCTATGCCGACTTCATCACCTTGCTGTTCGCCTTTTTTGTGGTGATGTACTCCATTTCCTCGATCAACGAAGGCAAGTACAAGGTCATCTCCGAAGCCCTGGTCGGCGTATTTACCGATTCGGACCGGGCCCTCAAGCCGATTCCCATTGGCGACGAGCGGCCCAAGACCGTGACCCCGGCCAAACCCCTGGTCAAGGACAGCGACGAGACCGATGCCGGCATCAGTGGTGGCAGCGACCCGCTCAAGAGCATCGCCGACGATATCAGCGCGGCATTTGGCGACTTGATCAGCTCCAACCAGATGACCGTTCGCGGTAATGAGCTGTGGGTGGAGATCGAGCTCAACTCCAGCCTGTTGTTCGCCAGCGCCGATGCGCTGCCCAGCGATATTGCCTTTAGCATCATCGACAAGGTGGCGGCGATTTTGAAACCCTTCGACAACCCGATCCATGTCGAAGGCTTTACCGATGACCAGCCGATCCATACCGCGCAATTCCCCACCAACTGGGAGCTGTCGTCGGCGCGCTCGGCGAGCATCGTGCGCATGCTGGCCATGCAGGGCGTCAACCCTGGACGCCTGGCGTCGGTGGGCTATGGTGAATTCCAGCCGGTGGCCAATAATGCGACGGCCGAAGGCCGCGCGCGCAACCGGCGGGTGGTGTTGGTGGTGTCGCGCAACCTTGATGTGCGCCGCAGCCTGACCGCCACCGGCGCGGCCAATGCACAACCTGATGCAGCAATGAAGCGGGCTGGCACACAAACTGCACCGACGCCCGTAACGCCGCCGGAACGTGGGAGTGCCGTCAATTCTCCGTCACCGGCTCTATAACCTCGTGCTATTTCTCGGTCGAGCCAGTGCCTGCCGGGAGGAACAATCCGAATGAGAGTCTGGGCAGTTGCCAATCAAAAAGGTGGGGTCGGCAAGACCACCACCTCCATCGCCTTAGCCGGCCTGCTGGCCGAGGCGGGCAAGCGCGTGGTCATTGTCGACCTGGATCCCCACGGCTCGATGACCAGCTATTTCGGCTACGACCCGGATGTGCTGGAACACAGCTGCTTCGACCTGTTCCTGCACAAGGGCAACGTCCCTACCGGCTTGCCCGGGCAACTGCTGTTGCCCACCAGCAACGACAAGATCTCGCTGTTACCCTCCAGTACCGCGTTGGCCACCCTGGAGCGCCAGTCGCCGGGGCAGAGCGGCCTGGGCCTGGTGATCGCCAAGAGCCTGGCGCAACTGTGGCAGGACTTCGACTACGCGATCATCGACAGCCCGCCCTTGCTGGGCGTGCTGATGGTCAATGCCCTGGCGGCCAGCCAGCAGTTGGTGATCCCGGTGCAGACCGAGCACTTGGCGGTCAAGGGCCTGGAGCGCATGGTCAATACCCTGGCCATGATCAACCGTTCGCGCAAGCAGGCGTTGCCGTTCAGTATCGTGCCGACCCTGTTCGACCGCCGTACCCAGGCCTCCCTCGGCACCTTGCGCGTATTGCGCGATGCCTACCCCGAGACCATCTGGCAAGGTTATATCCCGGTGGACACGCGCCTGCGTGACGCCAGCCGCGCCGGCCTGGCACCGTCGCAATTCGACGGTAAAAGCCGTGGCGTGCTGGCGTACCGGGCCTTGCTCAAGCACCTGCTGGCCCAGCAGCTTGTGGCGCAGGTGGCGTGAAATGAATGTAAATTCAAGTCCGCGGGGCATCGCGCCGATAACCTTTAAATACACGGTTAACGGTGCTTGCGCGTGGGCATACAGATGAATCGTCCTGTCGATATCAAGACCCGGCCGCAACTGGCGCTGCAGTCCTACCTGGATGCATTGCTGCAGGAGGCGACCGAGGAAGTGCTGCCCGAGCCGATCCTGGTACTGGATGAGGTGTTGGCGGTGCCTGTGGTCGAGGCCGAGGCTGGCCTGGATGAGTTTCAACGGGCGGTCCTGGAAGAGCAGGCCCGTGATGCGCTGGTAGTGCCGGTTGCCGCCCTAGCCGTGCAAGCGCCTGCCTCGTTGGTGCTGGTGCCGCCGATAGCGGAGGTGCATCGACCGCCCAGCATCACGCCGCCACCGGTAGAAACCGATGGTCGACCGTCCTGGGCTGCCGAGTCGTTCGAGTGCCTGCTGTTCGATGTGGCCGGGTTGACCCTGGCGGTGCCCTTGGTGTGCCTGGGCTCGATCTACTCCCTGCAGGGCCAGGAATTGACGCCATTGTTCGGCCAGCCGGAGTGGTTCCTCGGGATCCTGCCGAGCCAGGCCGGTAACCTCAAGGTACTGGACACCGCGCGCTGGGTGATGCCCGACCGCTATCGCGATGATTTCCGCCAGGGCCTGCAATACGTGATTTCGGTGCAGGGCTACGAATGGGGGCTGGCGGTGCATCAGGTCAGCCGTTCGTTGCGCCTGGACCCCAACGAGATCAAATGGCGCAGCCACCGTGGCCAGCGACCATGGCTGGCGGGCACGGTGATCGAACATATGTGCGCGCTGCTGGATGTTGCCGAATTGGCTGAATTGATTGCCAGCGGCGCGGTAAAAGAGCTGCCAGGTAACACACGTACTTGATGTGAGACGCAGCGCCACGGTGCTGCCCAAGAAGAACACACGCCGTTCTCAACGGCATTTGAAGGGGTCAGGGGTATGAATAAGTCAGCGTCCGCACAGGGTTTGGATGATCCGATTCTGCAATGGGTTACCTTCAAACTGGACAACGAGTCCTACGGCATTAACGTGATGCGCGTGCAGGAAGTACTGCGCTACACCGAAATCGCGCCGGTACCGGGTGCGCCAAGCTACGTGCTGGGCATCATCAACCTGCGCGGCAACGTCGTGACCGTGATCGACACGCGCCAGCGTTTTGGCCTGATGCCGACTGAAGTCAACGACAACACGCGGATCGTCATCATCGAGGCCGACAAGCAAGTGGTCGGGATCATGGTCGACAGCGTCGCCGAAGTGGTTTATCTGCGCCAATCGGAAGTCGAGACCGCGCCGAATGTCGGCAACGAAGAGTCGGCCAAGTTTATCCAGGGCGTGTGCAACAAGAACGGCGAGTTGCTGATCCTGGTTGAGCTGGACAAGATGATGAGCGAAGAAGAGTGGTCGGACCTGGAGAACATCTGATTGATGCTTGAGGTAGCGGTAATCGTCCTGGCCCTGCTGTGGGTCGGGACTGTGGTGGTATTGCTGCGCCATATGCGCCAGCAACGCGAACTGACGTTGCGCCAGGCCGAGCGCGACGCCGTGCGCGACCAGCGCCTGCGCGAGATGGCCAAGCGTGTGGACAACTACCAGCAAAGCGCCGTGCGGGTAGGGGAGGACGTGCACGAACTGCGCTCGATCCTCGCCCCGTTGCCCGACAAACTGTCGGCACTGGAGCAGCGCGACCCGGCCAATCTGTCGTTTGCCCAGGCGGCCAAGTTGGTCGGCATGGGCGCCACGGTGGACGAACTGACCCAATCCTGCGGCCTGACCCAGGCCGAGGCACAGTTGATGAGCAAATTGCACAAAAACTGAGCCTGCACCGATTCCAATATGGGAGCCGGCAAGCCAGCTTGTTTTTTGTCGCCCCACTCCCAGCACCCACCGCAGTTCCAATGTGGGAGCGGGCTTGCTCGCGATGGCGGTGGGTCAGTTGATAAATAGTTGACTGACACTCCGCCATCGCGAGCAAGCCCGCTCCCACACAAGCCCGCACACACTTTTGATTGGGGTAAACCCGCAGGGCTTTAGTAATCATCCCCGCGTGCGGTCACATCCCGCTCCACTGGCTCGGCATCCGGGTCATACCCCGCCGGGAACTTGCCTTTGAGCGTCCAGGCAAAGGCAATAATCTCGGCAATGGTCCGGTACAGCTCTTCGGGGATGCTGTCGCCCAGTTCCATGCGCGCCAGCAATTTCACCAGTTCGGCATTTTCATAAATCGGGACTTCGTGTTCGCGCGCCAGCTTCAGGATGGCTTCGGCCAGGGCGTCGTCGCCTTTGGCGGTCAGGGCGGGGGCGGCCTTGCCGTCGTATTTGAGGGCGATGGCCTGGCGCGGTGGGGTCGGGTTCTTCATGCGGTTTCATCCACCCAGCGTTGTTCCAGCCCGGTCTTCGGCCCCCGGGGCGGGGTGCCGAGGTGGCAGTCGAGGTCGCCGACGTTGAGGCCCGACGACACCAGGCGTTCGCGCAGGCTGCCCAGGTGGCTTTCGATCAGGCTGGCGGTGAACGGGCGGGTGGCCCACAACTGGCTGGACAGTTTGCCCTGGCTCAATTGCGCCTGGACCTGCAACGGGCCCAGGGGCTCCATGTCGAAAGCCAGTTCCACGCGCCACAGCATCTTTTTCGCGTCGCGTTCGAGCTTGCGTTCCGGCTCGTCCTTGTCCGGCGGCGGCTCTTCGCGCTGGAACTTGACCTGCAGCGGCACGATGTCCTGCAAGGTGCGCATGGGGATTTCCAGTTGCCAGGTGGTTTGCAGGCGGCCATCGGCGGTGGTGCCGCTTTGTTCCAGGCTCGACAGTTGATGGCTCTGCAAGCGTGAGATGGCGCCGGCGGCCAGGCGTAGCAGGTTTTCCAGGCTGTTTTCACCGTCCAGGCGCTGCAGCAGACGCTCGGGCAGGGGGAAGCCGCCCGGTGCGGTGCGGGCGCCCACCTGGCCGAGGGTGCCCAGGGGGCTGCGGACAAAGCTGGGCAGCATCTGCGCCAGGGTATTGGCGGCCAGGATCGCATTGAGGTTGGTGCTGGCAGGCAGGGCGGGCAGCAACTCGTTGACCAGGCGCAGCAGGCTGCCTTTCATATCCAGCGGCGGCACTTGCGGGTTTTGCCCGGCCAGCAGCTTGGCTTCGAGGAACACGCCGCTGTTGTTCAGCAACTGCGCCAGCACCTTGGGGTTGCTGACCTGCGCCATATCCGGCAGCCCGGCCAACAGGCGCTCCACGGCGGCGCGCAATTGTGCGGAGGTGTCATCGGGCAGGTTTTTCAGGGCATTGAACACCCCCTCCAGCGAGGCCTGGCGGCTTTGCTGGGCGGCCAGTTGCTGGCTGACCGCCAGTTGATCGCGCAGCCCGCTCAGGGGCACGAAGTCCAGGGTCTGCGCGCCCTGCACCACGGCGCTGAGCAAGCTGCCGACGCGCAAGGGCTG
This sequence comes from Pseudomonas sp. GW821-FHT01D09, assembly GCF_059422465.1. Taxonomy (NCBI): domain Bacteria; kingdom Pseudomonadati; phylum Pseudomonadota; class Gammaproteobacteria; order Pseudomonadales; family Pseudomonadaceae; genus Pseudomonas; species Pseudomonas sp. GW821-FHT01D09. Next base: position 87,196 of record NZ_JBWKWY010000019.1, on the reverse strand, counting down.
CGGGCTGTCCAGGGTCAGGGTGGTGCCGCTCAGGGCGTTGTTGAGCACCGACACCAGCGAGCGGTACAGCGCCGGTTGCCCGGCGCCCTGGGGCAGCATCTGCGAGGTCAGCACCTTGGCTTGCAGCAAGGTGCCCACCGGCAACTGCTGGGTGTCGATGCGGGTCAGGGCCGCGACATTGGCACTGAGGGCCTGTTGCAGGCTGATCGCCAAGTCGCCCGATGCGGTCTGGCTCACCGCGACGTTGCTGCCCAGGGGCAGCGGCTGGCTGCTGGCGGCCTGCACCAGGGTTTGCCGGCCACCTTCGAGGGTCAGCTTGAGTAACAACTGAAAGGCTTCACCGCCTTGCTTGAGCGCCAGCACCTCGGCGTTCACGGTTTTGCCGGCGTCGATCAAGCCTGTCTGGGGCTCCAGCAGTTTCAGCAGCTCACCCACCGCAGGCGCAGGCCGAGGCCCGGTGGCCGGGGCGGGGGGAAGGGTCGGAAGGTTGATGTCACCGCTCATCGTGGCCGCCGTCTCAAGGAAATTGCCCTCTTTAGAGTAGGGCATCGCATGTATAATGCCGCCCGTCTGCAAAGAGCGTGTCAAAAACATCTCAACTGATTGATCCAGCTCTCTAAAACAGGCCGCCAATGCAGTTATTGTGCATCTCTTTAACGGCCGTTCCACCGCCGACTTGAACCGTAAAGGCCCGCGATCTTGTGACCAGCCCCCTACTTGAAGCCGTTGCGCTTGCCTGTGAGCGAGACCTGCGGATGCTGTTTGAACACCTTGAACTGCGTCTGGCGGGCGGCGACATGGTGCAGGTCAGCGGCCCCAACGGCAGTGGCAAGACCAGCCTGCTGCGCCTGTTGGCCGGCCTGATGCAGCCCACGGCGGGCCAGGTGCGCCTCAACGGCAAGCCGCTGCAAGAGCAACGCACGGAACTGGCGCGCAACCTGGTGTGGATTGGCCATGCTGCCGGGATCAAGGATGTGCTAAGCGCCGAAGAAAACCTCAGTTGGCTCAGCGCCCTGCATCACCCGGCCACGCGCGAGTCGATCTGGCAGGCCCTGGCCGCCGTGGGCTTGAAAGGGTTTGAAGACGTGCCGTGCCATACCTTGTCCGCCGGCCAGCAGCGCCGCGTGGCCCTGGCCCGCTTGTACCTGGATGGCCCGCCGCTGTGGATCCTCGACGAACCCTTCACCGCCCTCGACAAACAGGGCGTGGCGCAGCTCGAAGAACACCTGGCCCGGCACTGCGAACAGGGCGGCATGGTGGTCCTCACCACCCACCACACCCTGACCCGCATGCCTGCCGGTTACCGCGACCTGGACCTGGGGCGGTGGTCGGTATGAGTGTCTTTGCCCTGTTGGTCGCCCGTGAAGCCCGCTTGCTGTGTCGCCGCCCGGCGGAGTTGGCCAACCCGCTGGTGTTCTTTGCAATTGTCATCGCGTTGTTCCCTTTGGCGGTCGGCCCCGAGACTAAACTGTTGCAAACCTTGTCTCCGGGACTGGTGTGGGTAGCGGCCCTTTTGTCCGTCCTGCTCTCGCTGGACGGGCTGTTTCGCAGTGATTTTGAAGATGGTTCCCTTGAGCAGTGGGTCCTTTCGTCGCACCCCCTGCCTCTTCTGGTACTGGCCAAGGTACTGGCACACTGGGCCTTCTCCGGCCTGGCGCTGGTCTTGCTCGCGCCGTTGCTGGCGATGATGCTGGGCCTGCCTGCCGAATGCCTGCCGGTATTGCTGGCCTCGTTGTTGCTAGGCACCCCGGTGCTGAGCTTGCTGGGAGCGGTGGGCGCGGCACTGACCGTGGGCCTCAAACGTGGGGGGCTGTTGCTGGCCTTGCTGATTTTGCCTTTGTATATCCCGGTGTTGATCCTGGGCAGCGGCGCCTTGCAGGCCGCGCTCATGGGGATGCCGGCGACTGGTTACCTCTTGTGGCTTGGCAGCCTGACCGCCCTGGCGGTAACCCTGACACCTTTTGCTATAGCGGCCGGCCTGAAGATCAGCGTCGGCGAATAATGAGGTCTGGTTAAGTGTTATGCCTTAACCAGTAAAGACCCTAGACTTTTCGCAACGACGAAAAGCAACCGTGATGGAAACAGCAATGAACTGGACCTGGTTTCACAAGCTCGGCTCGCCCAAGTGGTTCTACGGCATCAGCGGCAAAATGCTGCCCTGGCTGGCCGTCGCGGCTTTCCTGCTGATCGGCAGCGGCCTGGTCTGGGGCCTGGCCTTCGCACCGCCGGACTACCAGCAGGGCAACAGCTTTCGCATCATCTATATCCACGTACCTGCCGCGCTACTGGCCCAGTCCTGCTATGTGATGCTGGCGGTGTGCGGCATTGTCGGCCTGGTGTGGAAGATGAAGCTGGCCGACGTCGCCCTGCAATGCGCGGCGCCCATCGGTGCGTGGATGACCGCCGTGGCGCTGCTGACCGGGGCGATCTGGGGCAAGCCGACCTGGGGCTCGTGGTGGGTCTGGGATGCGCGACTGACGTCGATGCTGATCCTGCTGTTTCTGTACTTCGGGCTGATTGCCCTGGGCAACGCCATCAGCAATCGTGACAGCGCCGCCAAGGCCTGCGCGGTGCTGGCGATTGTCGGCGTGATCAATATCCCGATCATCAAGTACTCGGTGGAGTGGTGGAACACCCTGCACCAGGGCGCCACCTTCACCCTCACCGAAAAACCGGCGATGCCCGTGGAAATGTGGGCGCCGCTGCTGCTGATGGTCCTGGGCTTCTACTGCTTCTTCGGTGCGGTGCTGCTGATGCGCATGCGCCTTGAAGTGCTCAAGCGTGAAGCCCGCGCCAGTTGGGTCAAGGTCGAAGTGCAAAACAGCCTGGGAGCCCGTGGATGAGTTTCGCCTCTTTCAGTGATTTTCTCGCCATGGGCCACCATGGCCTGTACGTCTGGACCGCCTATGGCATCAGCCTGGCCGTCCTGGCCCTCAACGTCGTTGCGCCGATCCTGGCCCGCAAGCGTTACCTGCAACAAGAGGCGCGTCGTCTGCGCCGGGAGACCGATAAGTGAATCCGCTGCGTAGAAAACGTCTGTTGATCATCCTTGCCATCCTGGTGGGCGTCGGCATTGCCGTGGGCCTGGCCTTGAGTGCCTTGCAGCAGAACATCAACCTGTTCTATACCCCGACCCAGATCGCCAATGGCGAAGCCCCGCAAGACACGCGGATCCGCGCCGGCGGCATGGTCGAGGCCGGTTCCCTGAAGCGCTCCGGCGACTCCCTGGACGTGACCTTCGTGGTCACCGACTTCAATAAATCCGTGACCATCACCTACCGCGGCATCCTCCCGGACCTGTTCCGCGAAGGGCAGGGCATTGTCGCCCTGGGCAAGATCAACGCCGACGGCGTGGTGGTGGCCGATGAAGTGCTGGCCAAGCACGATGAAAAATACATGCCGCCGGAAGTGACCAAGGCGTTAAAAGACAGCGGCCAATCCGCGCCAACCCCAGCCAAGGAGGGTTAAGCGATGACCTCTACATTGTTTATCCCCGAGTTGGGCCAACTGGCGATGATCCTCGCCCTGTGCTTTGCCATCGTCCAGGCCATCGTGCCGCTGCTGGGCGCCTGGCGCGGCGACCGGTTGTGGATGAGCCTGGCGCAACCCGCCGCCTGGGGCCAGTTCGCGTTCCTGGCGTTCGCCTTCGGTTGCCTGACTTACGCCTTTATGACCGACGACTTTTCCGTCGCCTATGTGGCCAGCAACTCCAACAGCGCCTTGCCCTGGTACTACAAGTTCAGCGCCGTCTGGGGCGCCCACGAAGGCTCCCTGCTGCTGTGGGCCCTGATCCTCGGCGGCTGGACCTTTGCTGTGTCGGTGTTCTCCCGGCAGTTGCCGCACGTGATGCTGGCGCGGGTGCTGGCGGTGATGGGCATGATCAGCATCGGCTTCCTGCTGTTTTTGATCATGACCTCCAACCCGTTCGAGCGGATTCTGCCGCAGATTCCCATGGACGGTCGCGACCTCAACCCGTTGCTGCAGGATATCGGCCTGATCGTCCACCCGCCGATGCTCTACATGGGCTACGTGGGCTTCTCCGTGGCCTTCGCCTTTGCCATCGCCGCCTTGCTCGGCGGGCGTCTCGACGCCGCCTGGGCGCGTTGGTCGCGGCCATGGACCATCGTCGCCTGGGCTTTCCTCGGCATCGGCATCACCCTGGGCTCGTGGTGGGCCTACTACGAACTCGGCTGGGGCGGCTGGTGGTTCTGGGACCCGGTGGAAAACGCCTCCTTCATGCCCTGGCTGGTGGGTACGGCACTGATCCACTCCCTGGCGGTCACGGAAAAACGCGGGGTGTTCAAGAGCTGGACCGTGTTGTTGGCTATTGCCGCTTTCTCCCTGAGCCTCTTGGGCACGTTCCTCGTGCGTTCCGGCGTGCTGACGTCGGTGCACGCATTCGCCGCCGACCCTGAGCGCGGCGTGTTTATCCTGATCTTCCTGCTCTGTGTGGTCGGCGGTTCGCTGACCCTGTTCGCCCTGCGCGCGCCGGTGGTCAAGAGCCACGTGGGCTTCAACCTGTGGTCGCGGGAAACCCTGTTGCTGGGCAACAACCTGGTACTGATCGTCGCCGCCTCGATGATCCTGCTGGGCACCCTGTACCCGCTGGTACTCGATGCCCTGACCGGTGCCAAGCTGTCGGTTGGCCCGCCGTACTTCAACGCCTTGTTCATCCCGTTGATGGGCCTGTTGATGGTGGTGATGGCGGTTGGCGTGCTGGTGCGCTGGAAAGACACCCCGGTCAAATGGCTGCTGGGCATGCTGACCCCGGTGTTGCTGGGCAGTGCCGCCTTGGCGGTGGTTGCCGGGGTTGCCTATGGCGACTTCAACTGGGCAGTGCTTGCCACCTTCATGCTGGCGGCCTGGGTGTTGCTGGCCGGCGTGCGCGATATCTTCGACAAGACCCGCCACAAGGGCCTGATCAAGGGCCTGCCGAGCCTGACCCGCAGCTACTGGGGCATGCAGATCGCCCATATCGGTATCGCCGTGTGTGCCCTGGGCGTGGTGTTGTCCAGCCAGAACAGCGCCGAGCGCGACCTGCGCCTGGCCCCTGGCGAGTCCATGGACCTGGGCGGCTACCAGTTCGTCTTTGAAGGTGCCAAGCACTTCGAGGGGCCGAACTTCACCTCCGACAAAGGCACCGTGCGCGTGCTGCGCAACGGCCAGCAGATTTCCGTGCTGCACCCGGAAAAGCGCCTGTACACCGTACAGAGTTCGATGATGACTGAAGCTGGGATCGACGCCGGGTTCACCCGTGACCTCTACGTGGCGCTGGGCGAGCCGTTGGGTGATGGCGCCTGGGCCGTGCGTGTTCACGTCAAGCCGTTTGTACGCTGGATCTGGTTCGGCGGCCTGCTGACCGGCTTCGGCGGTTTGCTGGCGGCGCTGGACCGGCGTTACCGGGTCAAGGTCAAGAGCCGGGTGCGTGAAGCCCTCGGCATGCAGGGAGCCGCAGTATGAAGCGTTGGTTGATGGTAGTGCCGCTGGCGCTGTTTCTGCTGGTCGCGGTGTTTTTGTATCGCGGCCTGTACCTGGACCCGGCCGAGCTGCCGTCGGCGATGATCGGCAAGCCGTTCCCGGCGTTCTCGCTGCCGACGGTGCAGGGCGATAAAACCCTGACCCAGGCCGACCTGATCGGCAAACCGGCGCTGGTCAATGTGTGGGCCACCTGGTGCATCTCCTGCCGCGTGGAACACCCGGTGCTGAACAAGCTGGCCGAGCAGGGCGTGGTGATCTACGGCATCAACTACAAGGACGACAATGCGTCGGCCGTGAAGTGGCTGGCGGAGTTCCACAACCCGTATCTGCTGGACGTACGCGATGAAGACGGCAACCTGGGCCTGAACCTCGGCGTGTATGGCGCCCCGGAAACCTTCTTTATCGACGCCAAGGGCGTGATCCGCGACAAGTTCGTGGGGGTGATCGACGAAGTGATCTGGCGCGAACAACTGGCGGCCAAGTACCAGGCCCTGGTGGACGAGGCCAAGCCATGAAGCGCTGGTTGACCGCCGCCGTCCTGGCCCTGGGCCTGCTGGGTGTGGCCCACGCGGCCATCGATACCTACGAATTTTCCACGCCGGCCGACCGCGAGCGCTTTCATGAGCTGACCAAGGAACTGCGCTGCCCCAAGTGCCAGAACCAGGACATCGCCGACTCCAACGCACCGATTGCCGCCGACCTGCGCAAAGAGATCTTCCGCATGCTGGGTGAGGGCAAGGACAATCAGCAGATCATCGACTTCATGGTCGATCGCTATGGTGATTTTGTCCGCTACAGACCCGCGCTGACGAGCAAGACTGCGCTGCTGTGGTTTGGCCCCGCCGCCCTGTTGCTGGGTGGCCTGGTGGTCATGGCCGTGATCGTCCGCCGTCGTCGTGCGGCACCTACCGATGGATCTGACGCGCTATCTGCCCAAGAGCGCCAACGCCTCGACCAACTGCTGGACAAAAAAACTGATGATTGATTTCTGGCTCGCAGCTGGCCTGCTGCTCCTGGTTGCCTTGAGTTTCCTGTTGATCCCGGTGTTGCGCGTGCGTCGCGCCCAGCGTGAAGAAGATCGCACTGCGCTGAACGTTGCGCTGTATCAGGAACGGGTTGCCGAACTGCAAACCCAACAAAGCGAAGGCGTGCTCAACGCAGCACAGCTCGACACCGGCCGCGCCGAAGCCGCCCGCGAATTGCTGGCCGATACCGAAGGTGTGGAAAAACCTCGCGAATCGCGCCTGGGCAAGCCACTGCCACTGCTGGCCGCCGTGCTGGTGCCGGTGCTGGGCCTGGGGCTGTACCTGCATTATGGTGCCATCGACAAGGTTGAACTGACCCGCGAATTCGCCCAGCCGCCGGTGTCCCTTGCCGACATGACCCAGCGCCTGGAGCGGGCAGCAGCGGCGCAACCGGACTCGGCTGAAGGCCTGTACTTCCTGGGGCGCGCCTATATGGCCCAGGACCGTTCGGCCGATGCGGCCAAGGTCTTCGAGCGCGCCGTGGCCCTGGCCGGCCGCCAGCCGGAATTGCTTGGGCAGTGGGCCCAGGCGCAGTACTTTGCCAACAACAAACAATGGTCGCCGCAGCTTCAGGCCTTGACCGACGAAGCGCTGAAGCTCGATCCGAAAGAAGTCACCAGCCTCGGCCTGCTGGGCATCGCCGCCTTTGAAGGGCATCGTTACCAGGAAGCTATCGACTACTGGAACCGTCTGTTGGCCCAGTTACCGGAGCAGGACAACTCCCGCATAGCGCTGCAAGGCGGTATCGACCGCGCGGCCGAGAAGTTGAAAGAGGGCGGCGCTGCCGTCGCGCCGACCGCCAAGACCGCCGTGATGAAAGTACGCGTGGACCTGGCGGCGGATGTCAAAGCCCGCGCTCTGCCGACCGACAGCGTATTCATCTTCGCCCGCGCCGCTTCCGGCCCGCCGGCGCCACTGGCCGCCAAGCGCGTCACCGTGGCCGACCTGCCGGTGACCGTCGAACTGGGCGATGCCGATGCGATGATGCCGCAGTTGAAACTGTCCAACTTTCCCGAAGTCCAACTGGTTGCGCGCATCTCACGGGCCGGTCAACCGACTGCCGGCGAGTGGATCGGCCGCAGTCAAACCCTGGCCAGCAGCACCACCGCGACCCAGCAGTTGACCATCGACAGCCCGGACCAATAATTTCGAGGAACCCCCATGACCGCCATCGCTCGTATCACCCTGCTCAGCCTGGTCTTGGGCTTGAGCGCTTGCGCGGTTCATCGGCCACCACCAGGGCCTACGGGCCCGACCATCCCACCGTCGGGCCCCTCGACCCAGCCGGTAACCAAACCTTCCGGCCCGGTCACCGCCCCCGCCAAGCCCTTGCCCAGCAAGTCCCCAACCTTCGCCCCACCCCCCGGCGCCGCCAGCCACTGGGACGGCAAGATGCAGGTGTACGTGCTGGACGAACAACCGCACACCTTCTACCGCCAGCGCACCTACTACCGCTGGAGCAACGGCTGGAGCCGCTCCATCAGCCCCAACGGGCCATGGGAAGAGACGAATGTGCAGGGTGTACCGCCGGGGTTGAGTAAGCAGTACGCGCAATGATCTAAGGCGACCTTCAAACGGTCGCCTTTTTTTATGATTTGAAATCCAATTCAAGTGTGGGAGCTGGCCTGTCGGGTCGCCGCATCGCTGCGATGGCGGTGAGTCAGTCGACACATTCATGGCTGATCCACCGCCATTACCTGCATACGGCTGGAGCCTTGATTGTGACGCAGAGCGTCACTGGCGGCATTCCCACGCGGAGCGTGGGAACGATCAAGGCCGTCAAAGTAGCTAGTCGTATGGCCAGATGTGAGCAGGGTGAAACCCTGCTAGCGTCAAAGTGAAAGTCTGTTTCGCCGCAACACCCAGAAAAGAGGTTGGCCGCTAAGTGCATGACGTCTTGGGCTCAACATTATTTGCCTTAATGTTATCCCTGAGTTTTGGACCCGTAGCCTTCATTATTTTTAGGCAGTCCATCACCCATGGCCTACGTAGCGCAATGCCTGGAGCATCAGGTGCGGCGGTTGCAGATGCAGTGTTTGCAGCCGTCGCCTTTACAGGCTTAAAGACAGTCGAAGGGGTTTGGTTGGCAAACAGTCACCTATTAACGTGGTTGGCGATTGCTTATATTTTTTACCTGGGTGCGATGACTTTCAAAAGACACAGCTCACCAAAACAGGTGAAGAGCGCGGCGGGTTTTATCCCTATTTTCTTGCTGACGTTGACCAGTCCTTTCACCATCGTTGCGATTTCTTCTTACGCCATCGCCAGTGGGATTACCCTTGAAGGGTATGGACTTTACTGGTGTTTAATCGGCTTTCTGGCCGGTTCATTTCTAGGTCAGATGGTTTATGCCGTGGGAGGCGGGCTTATCAAAAAGCATCTGCCCGACCCTCCGAACCTAAGCGTGTTCAACCGGGTCAGCGGGGGCCTCCTGATGGGATTTTCGGTATACCAGGGGGCTCGTATTTTGGTTGGATAACCGAACCTTTTCCGGTCGCCGCTGGCTTGTCGGGCATTCCCGCGCGGAACGTGGGAACGATCAAGATTGTGACGCAGAGCGTCCCTGGCGGCATTCCCACGCGGAGCGTGGGAACGATCCTTATCCTCATGTGCATGGGAATTGTCCTTCAGCTGTTCCAACCTTTCATAAAACCTTCATCAAACCGCCCCCCTGTCGTCATGTGCAAGTCATAGCCCTGACACCTGCCGCGCCTACTGTCATTTGAACTCAAACACAGCCCCGCAAGGCTGTTCAAACCAGACAGAGAAGCCCATGACTCCCGCTATCCATGTCGATCGCCTGAACAAGACCTTTGCGAAGAAAACCGCGTTGGTCGACCTCGAACTCACTATCGCCACTGGCGAAATGGTTGCCCTGATCGGTGCGTCCGGCTCCGGCAAGTCCACGTTGTTGCGCCACCTCGCGGGCCTGGCCTGTTGCGACAAGGGCAATGGCGGCAGCGTCAAGGTGCTGGGCCGCCAGGTGCAGGCCAGTGGGCGGTTGAATGGCAAGGTGCGGCGGCTGCGCGCGGATATTGGCTATATCTTCCAGCAGTTCAACCTGGTCAATCGCCTGAGTGTGCTCGACAACGTGTTGCTCGGTTGCCTGGGCCGTATGCCGCGCTGGCGCGGCAACCTCGGGTTGTTCAAGGCCGAGGAAAAGCAATGTGCCATGGAGTCCCTGGCACGGGTCGGCCTGGCGGACCTGGCCCAGCAGCGCGCCTCGACCCTGTCCGGTGGCCAGCAGCAGCGCGTGGCGATTGCCCGGGCGTTGACCCAGCGTGCCGAAGTGATCCTGGCCGACGAGCCGATTGCCTCCCTGGACCCGGAGTCGGCGCGCAAGGTCATGGAGATCCTCGCCGATATCAACCGCCGCGACGGCAAGACCGTAGTCGTGACCCTGCATCAAGTCGATTACGCCATGCGGTATTGCCCGCGTGCCGTGGCGCTCAAGGACGGGCGCATTCATTTCGATGGGCAGGGCCGCGAGATGAGCAGCCAGTTCCTCAACGACCTGTACGGTGCCGACGTCGACACCAGCCTGATGTTTTCCGAGTCGCCGCGCCGTGCCGAGCTACCCCAGCGCCTGGCCCTGGCCCGCGCTTGAACCCCCACCCACGATCTATAGGAGTCGCCTGCATGTTGAACCGTATCGGTCATGTTTTCCTGTCTGCCGTGTTGTTGGCCAGCGTCGCCATGGGCAATGCCCAGGCTGCCGACAAGGCCATCAACTTCGGCATCATGTCCACCGAGTCTTCGCAGAACCTCAAGAGCATCTGGCAGCCGTTCCTCGACGATATGCACAAGCAGACCGGCCTGACCATCAACGCTACCTTCGCCTCCGACTACGCCGGGCTGATCCAGGGCATGCGCTTTAACAAAGTGGATGTGGCCTGGCTCGGCAACAAGGCGGCGATGGAGGCGGTGGATCGCTCCAACGGCCAGATCTTCGCCCAGACCGCCGCCGCCAACGGCGCCGCCGGCTACTGGAGCCTGTTGATCGTGCGCAAGGACAGCCCGCTCAACTCCGTCGAAGACATGCTCAAGAACGCCAAGAACCTGACCTTCGGCAATGGCGACCCGAACTCCACCTCGGGCTACCTGGTGCCGGGCTACTACGTGTTCGCCAAGAACAACGTGGATGCCGCCACCGCCTTCAAGCGCACGCTCAACTCCAGCCATGAAGTCAACGCACTGAGCGTGGCCAAGGGGCAGTTGGACGTGGCCACTTTCAACACCGAAAGCTGGGACCGCCTGGAAGTGACCCAGCCGGACAAGGCCGCCCAACTCAAGGTGATCTGGAAGTCGCCGCTGATCCCCGCCGACCCGCTGGTGTGGAGCAAGGCCCTGACTGACAGCGAGAAGACCAAGATCCGCGATTTCATCTTCAGCTACGGCGACACCGATGAAGAGAAGGCGGTGCTCAAGAACATGCAGTTGGGCAAGTTCCTCGCCTCCAATGACGACCAGTTGCTGCCGATCCGCCAGCTGGAACTGTTCAAGCAACGCACCACTATCAGCGCCGACAGCAAGCTGGCCGAGGCAGATAAAGCCAGGAAGCTGGCGCAGATCGACGCCGACCTGGCCACGCTGCAACAGCGCCTGAGCGAGCTGGACAAGAAACCCGCCGCCAACGGCTGACCCCCTGTGGGACCGGAGCCTATGTGTGAACTGGGCCTATGTGGGAGTGGGCTTGTGTGGGAGCGGGCTTGCTCGCGAAAGCGGTGAATCAGTCGCTGGATGTGTTGAATGACACACCGCATTCGCGGGCAAGCCCGCTCCCACACACACAGACCCGGCTCCAACCATTATCGAGAGTGATCCATGACGACCTTGCACGCTGAAGCCGTAGGCAAAAGAACCTGGCCGCAATACCTCGGCTGGGGCCTGTTCCTGGTGTTGCTGGCCTGGGCCTGGAAAGGCGCGGAAATGAACCCGCTGGCGCTGTACCGCGACTCGGCAAACATGGCGACCTTCGCCGCCGACTTCTTCCCGCCGGATTTCCACGAATGGCGCGCCTACCTCAAGGAAATGATCGTCACCGTGCAAATCGCCCTCTGGGGCACGGTATTGGCGATTGTCTGCTCGGTGCCCCTAGGCATCCTCTGCGCCGACAACATCACGCCCTGGTGGATTCACCAACCCCTGCGCCGGGTGATGGATGCCTTCCGCTCGATCAACGAAATGGTGTTCGCCATGTTGTTCGTGGTGGCGGTCGGCCTTGGTCCGTTTGCCGGGGTACTGGCCCTGTGGATCAGCACCACCGGGGTTCTGGCCAAGCTGTTTGCCGAAGCCGTCGAGGCCATCGACCCCGGCCCCGTGGAAGGGGTGCGCGCCACCGGTGCCAGCGCCTTGCAAGAGGTGATCTACGGCGTGATCCCGCAAGTCATGCCGCTGTGGGTGAGCTACGCGCTGTACCGCTTCGAGGCCAATGTGCGTTCGGCGACGGTGGTGGGCATGGTCGGCGCCGGCGGCATCGGCGTGATCCTGTGGGAGAACATCCGCGCCTTCCAGTTCGTGCAGACCTGCGCGGTGCTGCTGGTGATCATCGTGGTGGTGAGCCTGATCGACGTGCTGTCCCAGCGCCTGCGCAAGCGGTTTATCTGACCTTGGAGGGGTGCCTGCGGGCGCTTTTTTTAAGCATGCAGTTGTCTAGACAAGATGAGCCGGTGTACCGCGAACTCGCCGATATCCTGCGTCGTGAACTCAGCGGCTACCAGGCCGGGGAGTTCCTGCCGGGCGAGGTGCAATTGGCCGAACGCTTTGGCGTCAACCGCCACACCCTGCGCCGGGCCATTGATGAGCTGGTGTTTGAAGGCAGCCTGCTGCGTCAGCAGGGCAAGGGCACGCAGGTGCTGGACCGGCCGCTGATCTACCCGATGGGCGCCGACACCGCCTACAGCCAGTCGCTGTCGGCCCTGGGGCATGGCGTGCAGGCGCTGCTGCTCAAGCGTCGTTACTGCTACGCCAGCCGCGAAGAAGCGCAGCACCTGGGCATCGCCGAAATGGCGCCGATGATCGAGCTGCAAACCCTGCGCAAGCTCGACCAGCAGCCCGTCAGCCTGATCCGCCATCGCTACTGCGCCAGCCACGCGCCGTTGCTGGCGCACTACAACGGCGGCTCCCTGCGCCAATACCTGCGTGAGCGCGACCTGTCGTTGACCCGCACCCAGAGCCTGATCGGTGCGCGCTTGCCCAACCGCGACGAAGCCGCACTGCTGATGATGCCCCGGCACTTGCCGGCCTTGACCGTATTCACCCTTTCCCGCGATCGCGATGGCCGCCCGGTGGAGCTGGCGCAGTCCACCAGCCGTTCGGATCGCTTCCAGTACCAGGTGGTGACTTGATGGAGACCCCGATGAATCTGTCCCCGCGTCAGCATTGGATTGGCGTACTTGCCCGCGCCCAGCTCAATGAACTGCAACCCCACGAAGCCGCGTTGAAGGATGCCGAGTACCAACTGATCCGCGCCCCGGAAATCGGCATGACCCTGGTGCGTGGGCGCATGGGCGGCAATGGCGCGCCGTTCAACGTCGGCGAAATGACGGTGACCCGCTGTGTGGTGCGCCTGGCCGATGGCCGCACCGGCTACAGCTACCTGGCGGGGCGCGACAAGGCCCACGCCGAACTGGCGGCCCTGGCCGATGCCCATCTGCAAAACACGCCGCCGAGCCCATGGCTCACGGATTTGATCAGCGCACTGGCCCGGGCCCAGGCCCGGCGCCGCGCGCAAAAAGAGGCCGACACCGCGGCGACCAAGGTCGAGTTCTTCACCCTGGTGCGAGGAGAAAACGGATGAACGCTCAATTATTGCAACCGGCGTTTGTCGACCCGGTGCTGGATGCCCAACGCAGTTTTCGCGCAGCGCTCAAGGCCTTGGCTGAACCGGGTGTGATCCAGCACCTGCCGGCAGCCCCGTACCTCGATGGCCTGGCGCCCGCCACCTATGCCTTGTGCCTGGCGCTGCTGGATGTGGACACGCCGCTGTGGCTGGCACCGGCGTTCGACACGCCGCTGATCCGCGCCAACCTGGCCTTCCACTGTGGCTGCCCGTTGGTCGCGGGTCGGGAGGAGGCCGCGTTTGCCCTGCTCGGCGAGCCGGAGCTGCTCGATCTGAGCGGCTTCGACCATGGCAATGACCGCTACCCGGACCAGTCCTGCACCTTGCTGGTCCAGCTTACCGCCCTCGACGCCGGGCACGCCTTGCTCTGGCGCGGCCCGGGCATCCAGGCCCAGCGCCGGGTGCAGGTGCCGGTGCCGCCGGCGTTCTGGCTGGAGCGCCAGCGCCGTGAAGCCTTCCCCCGTGGCCTGGACGTGTTGTTCAGCGCCGGCCATCAGTTGCTCGGCCTGCCGCGCAGCAGCCGCATCACACAGGAGCACGCCTGATGTACGTAGCCGTCAAAGGTGGCGAACAGGCCATCGACAATGCCCACCGCCTGCTGGCGAAAAAACGCCGGGGCGATACGGCGGTTCCCGAACTGAGTGTCGAGCAGATCCGCCAGCAACTGCCCCTGGCCGTGGCGCGGGTGATGAGCGAAGGCTCGTTGTACGACACCGAACTGGCCGCGCTGGCAATCAAGCAGGCGGCGGGGGACCTGGTGGAAGCGATCTTCCTGCTGCGCGCCTACCGCACCACGTTGCCGCGTTTCAGCCCGAGCCTGCCGATCGACACCGCGCAAATGTCGTTGAGCCGGCGGTTGTCGGCCACCTTCAAGGATGTGCCGGGTGGCCAACTGCTGGGCCCGACCTTCGACTACACCCATCGCCTGCTGGATTTTGCGCTGCTGGCCGAAGGTTCGTATCCAGGCCCGCAGACCACGGCGGACGCGCAACTCGAACCGTGCCCACGGGTGCTGGGGTTGCTGGCCAAGGAAGGCCTGATCAAGCACGAGGCCGACGACCACGCCCGCGTCGCCGATATCACCCGCGACCCGCTGGCATTCCCCGCCAGCCGTGCCGAACGCCTGCAAGCCCTGGCCCGTGGCGATGAAGGGTTTCTGCTGGCGCTGGGTTATTCGACCCAGCGTGGCTACGGGCGCAACCACCCGTTTGCCGGGGAGATTCGCATCGGTGACGTCGAGGTCTGGATCGATCCCGAAGAACTGGGCTTTGCCATTTGCCTGGGCAGCATCGAAGTCACCGAGTGCGAGATGGTCAACCAGTTCGTCGGCTCGGCCACCGAGCTGGCGCAGTTCACCCGCGGCTATGGCCTGGCGTTCGGGCATGCCGAGCGCAAGGCCATGGGCATGGCCCTGGTGGACCGCTCGCTGCGGGCCGAGGAGTACAGCGAAGAGATTGTCTCGCCGGCCCAGCGCGAAGAGTTCGTGCTGGCCCACTGCGACAACGTCGAGGCCGCCGGTTTTGTCTCGCACCTTAAATTGCCGCACTACGTGGACTTCCAGGCCGAACTGGAACTGATCCGCAAACTGCGCCAACCGGCCGAGGGCACTCGCCATGAATGATGCCGCCTACAACTTCGCCTACCTCGACGAGCAGACCAAACGCATGATCCGCCGTGCCTTGCTCAAGGCCGTGGCGATTCCCGGCTACCAGGTGCCCTTTGGCGGGCGCGAGATGCCGTTGCCCTATGGCTGGGGCACCGGCGGCATGCAACTGACGGCGGCGATCCTGGGGGCTGATGATGTGCTCAAGGTTATTGACCAGGGCGCCGACGACACCACCAATGCCGTGTCCATCCGCCGCTTTTTTGCGCGCACCGCCGGTATCGCCACCACCGAAGCCACCCCCGACGCCACGGTGATCCAGACCCGCCACCGCATCCCGGAAACCCCGCTGCAGGCCGGGCAGATCATGGTCTACCAGGTGCCGATCCCCGAGCCGCTGCGCTTTATCGAACCCTCGGAAACCGAGACCCGCACCATGCACGCCCTCAACGACTACGGGGTGATGCACGTCAAACTGTATGAGGACATCGCCACTTTCGGCCATATCGCCACCGCCTATGCCTACCCGGTGATGGTCGACGAGCGCTATGTGATGGACCCCTCGCCGATCCCCAAATTCGACAACCCGAAACTCGACATGAGCCCGGCGCTGATGCTGTTCGGTGCCGGTCGCGAAAAGCGCCTGTACGCGCTGCCGCCGTATACCCAGGTCAGCAGCCTGGACTTCGAGGATCACCCTTTTGAAGTGCAGAAGTGGGACCACCACTGCGCCATCTGTGGCAGCCATGAATCGTTCCTCGATGAGCTGATTCTCGACGATGCCGGGACCCAGAGTTTCGTGTGTTCCGACACCTGGTACTGCGCCCAACGGGTCAAGGAGAACAACCAGTGAGCCAGCCATTATTGCAAGTGCGCGACCTGTCCCTGCTGTACGGCCCCGAGAAGGGCTGCCAGGCCGTGAGTTTTGATCTGTACCCCGGCGAAGTGCTGGGGATTGTCGGCGAGTCCGGCTCGGGCAAATCCACTTTGCTCTCGCTGCTGAGCGGGCGCTTGCCGCCCCAGGCCGGCAGCATCGGCTATCGCAGCCAGGACGGCGAATGGCTGGACCTCTACAGCGCCAGCGAAGCCGAGCGCCGCACCTTGTTGCGCACCGAATGGGGCTTTGTTGAACAGAACCCCCGCGACGGCCTGAGCATGGGCGTGTCCGCTGGCGCCAATATTGGCGAGCGCCTGATGGCCCAGGGCGTGCGCAACTACGCGCAATTGCGTGGTGCCGGCCTGGACTGGCTGGGCCAGGTGGAGATCGACCCGCAGCGTATCGACGACCTGCCGCGCACTTTCTCTGGCGGTATGCAGCAGCGCCTGCAAATCGCGCGCAACCTCGTTTCCAGCCCGCGCCTGGTGTTTATGGACGAGCCCACCGGGGGCCTGGATGTGTCGGTGCAGGCGCGCCTGCTCGACCTGCTGCGCGGCCTGGTGCGCGAGCTGGACCTGGCGGTGGTGATCGTCACCCATGACCTGGCGGTCGCACGGTTGCTGGCCGATCGCCTGGTGGTGATGCGCCGCTCGCGGGTGGTGGAAACCGGGCTGACGGACCAGATCCTCGACGATCCACAGCACCCTTACTCTCAACTGCTGGTGTCTTCGGTATTGCAGCCATGACAAATGCCCTGATCGAGGTCCGTGACCTCTCGAAAACCTTCACCCTGCACCAACAACATGGGGTAGTGCTCAACGTGCTGCGCGGCGTGGACCTGCGCGTGCAGGGCGGTGAGTGCCTGGTGCTGCACGGCCAGTCCGGCGCCGGTAAAAGCACCTTGCTGCGCACCCTGTACGGCAACTACCTGCCCGCGGGCGGCAGCATTCGCATCCGTCACGCTGGGCAATGGCTGGAGCTGGTGGGCGCGCAACCCCGGGACATTCTCCAGGTGCGCCAGCAGACCCTGGGCTATGTCAGCCAGTTTTTGCGGGTGATCCCACGGGTCGCCTGCCTGGAAGTGGTGATGGAGCCCGCGCTGGCCCGTGGCTGGACGAAAGCCGACGCCCAGGCGCGTGCCGAGCAGTTACTGGCGCGCCTGAATATCCCCCGGCGCCTGTGGTCGCTGGCGCCGGGCACGTTCTCCGGGGGCGAGCAGCAGCGGGTCAATATCGCGCGCGGCTTCATGGTGGACTGGCCGGTGATGTTGCTCGACGAGCCGACAGCATCCCTGGATGACCACAACCGCCAGGTCGTCCTGGAGCTGATCAACGAAGCCAAGGCCGGCGGTGCCGCACTGATCGGCATCTTCCATGACCGTGCCGCCCGTGAGGCGGTGGCCGACCGCCATTTGGACATGACGCCCGCTGTGATCACCGATGAGGACTACGCCGATGCCCGCTGAACAGATCCTTAGCAATGCCCGACTGGTGACCGCTGATCGTGTATTTCTTGGCAGCCTGGTGCTGCGTGACGGGGTGATCGTCGACCTCGCCGAAGGCCGCAGCCAGTTGCCCCAGGCCCAGGACCTGGGCGGTGATTTCCTGCTGCCGGGGCTGGTGGAGTTGCACACCGACAACCTGGAAAAACACATGACCCCGCGCCCCGGCGTGGACTGGCCATCGACCTCGGCGGTGCTCAGCCATGATGCGCAGATCATCGCGGCGGGCATCACCACGGTATTTGATGCGGTGTCCATCGGCGACGTGAACCCCAAGGGCAATCGCATGCAGAAACTGCCGGCGATGCTCAATGCCATCGCCTCGGCGCAGGAAGCCGGCCTGACCCGCGCCGAACACCGCCTGCACCTGCGTTGCGAGCTATGCCACCCGGACACCTTGAGCGTGTTCCGCGACCTGGTGGAAAACCCGCTGGTGCAGTTGGTGTCGGTGATGGACCACTCGCCGGGCCAGCGCCAGTTCGTGCTGGAGTCCAAGTACCGCGAGTACTACATGGGCAAGTACCACCTGGACGAGGCCACCATGGATGCGTTCGTGGTGCTGCAAATGGCCAACTCCAAGGCCTACAGCGACCGCTACCGCGCCGCCATCGTCGAGCATTGCCTGGCGCGTGGCCTGTCGGTGGCCAGCCATGACGACGCGACCCTGGCCCATGTCGAGGAGTCGGCGCGTTATGGCATGAACATCGCCGAGTTCCCCACCACCCTGGAAGCGGCGCGTGGTTGCCGGCAACTGGGGATGAAAGTGCTGATGGGCGCACCGAACGTGGTGCGCGGCGGGTCCCACTCGGGTAATGTGGCCGCCGCCGGCCTGGCTGCCGAAGGATTGCTGGATATACTTTCCAGTGACTACTACCCGGCCAGCCTGCTGCCGGCGGCCTTTGCCCTGGCGGCCCAGGACAATGACTGCGAGCTGCCCCAGGCGATCCAAATGATCAGCCTGGCCCCTGCGCAGGCGGCGGGCCTCAAGGATCGCGGGGAAATTGCCCTGGGCCTGCGTGCGGACCTGGTGCAAGCCAGGGCCCAGGGCGGGCTGCCGGTAGTCCAACAAGTCTGGCGACAAGCCAAGAGGGTGTTTTGATGGCGGGCAGGTTGATCTATCTCATCGGGCCATCGGGTTCGGGCAAGGACAGCCTGTTGGAGGCGGCGCGCGGGCCATTGGCCGAGCGCGGTTGCCGTATTGTGCGGCGGGTGATCACCCGTTCGGCCGAAGCGGTGGGCGAGGCCGCCCAGGGCGTGAGCCCCGCGCAATTCGCCGCGCTGCAAGCCGAGGGCGGCTTTGCCCTCAGTTGGCAGGCCAATGGTTTGTCTTATGGCATACCCCGGCAGATCGACGACTGGCTGGCGGCCGGCGACGATGTGCTGGTCAATGGCTCCCGTGGCCACCTGGCGCAAACCCGCGCGCGTTATCCGACGCTGTTAGTGGTGCTGCTGACGGTGGACCAGGCGGTGTTGCGCCAGCGCTTGCTGGTGCGGGGCCGTGAGTCGGTGGCAGAAATCGACGCGCGCCTGGCACGCAATGCGCAGTTTCGCGACAGCTTGCAGGCCGCGCCCGGAGTGTTCCTGCTGGATAACTCCGGGCTGTTGGCGCACACCGTCGCCCGCTTACTCGATTGTCTGGAGGAGGGGCACTCGGCATGCGCCTGACCCTGCTGGGCACCGGCGACGCCCGCCAAGTCCCGGTGTACGGCTGCGAATGCGCGGCCTGCACCCTGGCGCGCAGCGATGAACGCTTGCGCCGCCGGGAGTGCAGCGCGCTGATCGAGTGCGGCGACCAGCGCTGGTTGATCGACAGCGGGCTGACGGACCTGACCGCGCGTTTCCCGCCCCGCAGTTTCAACGGCATTTTGCAGACCCACTATCACGCCGATCATGCCCAGGGCCTGCTGCACCTGCGCTGGGGCCAGGGCTTGATTATCCCGGTGCATGGCCCGGCAGACCCCGAGGGCCTGTCGGACCTCTACAAACACCCCGGCATCCTTGATTTCAGCCAGCCCTTTGCCGCGTTCGAGACCCGGCAGTTTGGCGAACTGGCGGTCACCGCGTTGCCCCTGCAACATTCCAAGCCGACCTTCGGCTACCTGCTGCAAGGGCAGGGACGGCGCCTGGCCTATCTGACCGACACCACGGGCCTGCCCCCGGCCACCGTCGACTGGTTGCGGCGCGAGCCCCTGGACGTGTTGGTCATCGACTGCTCCATGCCACCGCAACCCCAGGCGCCGCGCAATCACAATGACCTGACATTGGCCTTGCAATGCATCGACGCGTGCGGTGCTGAGCTTGGGGTGCTGACCCACGTCGGGCACACCCTGGATGCCTGGCTGTTGCAGCATCGCGCTGAACTGCCACCGCAGGTGACGGTGGGCTGGGATGGGCGCGTGCTTTAGCGCAATGCCTGCGGCTTTTCAATATCCGGCAAAACAACCGCCAGTCTGCTCCGATAAATCTGTGCTTGAGTAAAGGTAACCCTAGGGTTATTTTTATTCAGGCCGGAGCAAGGAGGCTGTGGTGCAAAGCAGGCTATTGATCAAGGAACTGCAAGAGGCGGGCTGGGTGCTGGATCGGGTCACGGGCAGCCATCATCTTTTCACCCATCGCTATAACCCGTACACGATACCGGTGCCCCATCCCAAGAAGGACCTGCCCTTGGGCACCGTGCGAAGTATCCGGCAGCGTGCCGGGCTGTTTTCGTTCTAGGTCGGTTTTTTAAGGAGACTATTCATGCAATACCCAATCTGTATCGAATGGGGCGATGACTTTACCGCCACCGGTATCCAGATCCCCGATATTCCAGGCGCGGTGACCGCCGGGGACAGTTTTGAAGAGGCTTACAACGCCGCTGTCGAAGTGGCCCACATCCTGTTGCAGGAGATGGCGAGCGAAGGCCAGGCGATTCCCATGCCGACCTCGGTCGCGGCCTATCACAGCCATGAGGAGTACGCCGGGATGGGCTGGGGCATGCTGGAGCTCGATATCTCGCCCTACCTGGGCAAGACCGAGAAGGTCAATGTGACGTTGCCGGGGTATGTGATCCAGCGTATTGACCGTTATGTACGCGAGCATAAGGTCAAAAGCCGTTCGTCATTCCTGGCGGATGCGGCGTTGGAGAAGTTGGTGCGTTCTTAGTGTCGCTGAGGTTGCGTTGAATCTGAAAATGTAGAGCGGATATTTCTTATAACGCTGACGATTTGGATTGAAACAAGCTGTTCTTTTTTGTGTTTTTTAATCGCGGTCAGAGGGTTGGGCACACATTTTCGAGACGCAGTAACGGATGAGGATTGTCAGAATTCATGTGTTTTGTCAGCAAAACAAACTGGAGGCCAAAGCGTTTCAATAAGACTCAAAGCCCAAGTGGCGAGGTGATTTCCTGCATGGAAGATTAAAGGGGGATGACGGTGAGCGAGACGGCTTTCGTGATGAAGGCAAGCCGTTGGACGCTGCTGTCCCAGCCCTTAATCGATTTGGAGAACGCCATGAGTCAAATAAACAATACCTCTGTAAGCCCTGATTATTACCCGGCAAAAACGGCTGGGCAGCACAAGCAGCCGTCTTACTCCCGTAAGAAACGCTCCCTCACCACTGATCAGGCTGCCCAGCAGATTACGCGAAGCGGTATGCGCTTTTATGACAGGGACAAGAACGGCAAGACGCAGATTTCCTTCAATCTGCAGGAGTTCACCGAGCCACAGAAGGCCTGTGCCCGTCGGGCCTTTCAGGCTTGGCAAGACGTGGCCAATATCAGTTTTCATGAAAATGCCCGCGTTCCGGACGGATCTATTCAGGTAAAAGGTAACGACGGGTCGAACCGGGGCGTGGCTTGGGGGCCTACGCATCAGAACCCGGCAGCAAGTGCCCAGATCGGTACGCAAGGGGTGCCCTCTACACCCAGGGAGGGCAGCCATTTTCATACCACGATGGTGCATGAGATCGGGCACTGCCTTGGGTTGGCGCATCCCTCTGACTACAACGGCGGAGGCACCTACGATCGGAATGCAAAGTATGCGCAGGATACACGGGCCAACTCGGTCATGAGTTATTGGGCCGAAAGCGAGAACGCCGGCCACAACTTCAAGAATAAGCTGCCATCGGCGCCTATGATGCATGACATTGCGTCGATTCAGCGTATGTATGGTGTCAACCGCAATACCCGCAACACGGACACTACCTATGGTTTTAATTCCAACACCGGGCGTGACGTCATGAGCTTGAAAAGTGCTCGTGATTCAGCCCTTTTTTGTGTGTGGGATGGTGGCGGGAACGACACCCTGGATTTTTCCGGGTATTCGCAGAACCAGAACATCAACCTCAAGGCGGAGTCCTTCTCGGACGTTGGAGGGATGCGCGGGAATGTTTCCATCGCCAAAGGGGTAACGATGGAAAACGCCATCGGCGGTTCAGGTAATGATGCGTTGACGGGCAATGACGCGGATAACCGCCTCAAGGGGGGAGGTGGGGCAGACGTATTCCTGGGGGGCGGCGGCGCTGACACCTTCGAGTACGACAAAGCCAGTGATTCGACGCCGCAGAACCCTGACCTGATCAAGGATTTCACCAGCGGCACCGATAAGATCGATGTTTCCAAAGCCTTGAAAAACACCGGTATCAAAGACCTCAACTTCACCTCTCAATTCAAAGGGCAGCGAGGCGAGGCAGTGTTGAGCCATGACGCGAAGACAGGGCGTGGCAGTTTGGCGATCGATATGAGTGGTAATGGCAAGGCTGACTTGCTGTTGAACACCGTTGGCAAAATCCAGCACTCCGATATTGTCACGCAAGAGCAGGCACCCACCCCTACTCCTACTCCTGCGCCGGCCCCTGATCCAGCCCCAACGCCAGCCCCAGACACCAAGGCTTCGCTGCTCGCGACGTTGACAGGGGTCCTCCAGGCGACCCTTATGATGTTGCAGGGGCTCTTGCGGTTGTTTGAAAAAAGCCCGTCGGGGCTGGGCCGCAGGTAAGCCACAGGCAGGACTCTGAGCGTGCTGACGGAGGGTCAGGCGCTCACTGCCAACGCGGCCCTGGATACCCGCACAAAACGCAGCAAGGCCACCAGCGGGAACGCGCTGCCCACCAGTATCACCCCAAGCCAACCGCCGTGTTCATACACACTGCTGGCAATCGCCGAGCCAAAGGCGCCGCCGATAAAGATGCTGGTCATGTACAGCGCGTTCAAGCGGCTGCGGCTGTGGGCGTCGAGGGCGTAGATGGCCCGCTGGCCGAGGACCATATTCATCTGCACGCAGAAGTCCAGGACCACGCCGGTCACCGCCAGGCCAATCACACTGTAGATCGGGTGGATAAACGCCGGCAGAAAACTCAGCGCGGCAAACAGCATCGCCAGGAGCGAGGCGCGTTGGGTATGCCCAGCATCGGCCAGGCGCCCGCTGATAGGGGCGGCAATGGCGCCGAGGGCACCGACCAGGGCAAACAGGGCAATCTCGCTCTGGCTCAGGCCGTGGTTACGCGACAACTCCACGGGCACGGCGGTCCAGAACAGGCTGAAGGCAGCAAACAGGCAGCCCTGGTAGAACGCCCGTTGGCGCAGCAACGGTTGTTCGCGCAGCAAGGTGCCCAACGAGCGCAGTAATTGGCCATAGCTGGCGCTGTGATCCGGCTGGCGCTTGGGCATGGTCAACAACAGCACCACGCTGATAATCGCCATCATCGCGGCGGCGGCCATGAACATCACCCGCCAGCCGAAGTGGTCTGCCACCAGGCTGGACACCGGCCGTGCCAGCAGGATGCCCAGCAACAGGCCACCCATGATGCTGCCCACCACCCGGCCGCGGGATTCGGCAGGCGCCAGGTGCGCGGCCAGGGGAATCAGGATTTGCACTGACACCGAGCTGAAGCCGATCAGCAACGACACCAGCAGGAACAGGTTCGGCTGCTCGGTAAAGGCTGCGCCCAACAGGCTGGCGATGGCGACCACGGTGGTGGTGATCATCAACCGGCGGTTTTCCAACAGGTCGCCCAGCGGCACCAGGAAGAACAGGCCCAGGGCATAGCCGATCTGGGTCAGGGACACAATCAGGCTGGCCATGGCCGGCGTCAGGCCAATGTCTGGGGCGATCAGTTCAATGATCGGTTGTGCGTAGTAGAGGTTGGCGACGATGGCGCCACAGCAGAACGCGAACAGCAGCACCATGCCACGGGTCAGGGTGGCGGTGGTGGGTGGGGTAGCGGTCATGGTGTTCTCGTTAAAACGGGGAAGGAGGGCGTGAAAGGTAAAGGGTAGGCGAGGGAGAGGGTAAAGTGTTACTGATGATTTCAGTCATGCCTGGCATTGATGCCTTGCGCAGAACCCAATGTGGGAGCGGGCTTGCCCACTCCCACATGTTTGACCGTGCTCGGTCAGTTATTGGCCGTTGTAGATCTGGTCAAACACCCCGCCATCATTGAAGTGGGTCTTCTGCACGGTGCGCCAGTCGCCAAAGGTCTTCTCGACCGACAGGAAGTCGACTTTCGGGAAGCGGTCGGTGTACTTGGCCAGCACCTTCGGGTCCCGTGGACGCAGGTAGTTGTTGGCCGCAATTTCCTGGCCTTCTGCCGACCACAGGTATTTGAGGTAGTCATCGGCCACCGCGCGGGTGCCTTTTTTATCGACCACTTTGTCGACCACCGACACCGGTGGTTCGGCTTCGGCAGAAACGCTTGGGTAGACCACCTCGAACTGATCGCGGCCGAATTCACGGGCAATCATTTCTGCTTCGTTTTCAAAGGTCACCAGCACGTCGCCGATCTGGTTGGTCATGAAGGTGGTGGTGGCGGCACGGCCACCGGTATCGAGCACCGGTGCCTGCTTGAACAGCTTGCCGACAAAGTCCTTGGCCTTGTTTTCATCGCCGCCGTTCTTCAGCACGTAGCCCCAGGCCGACAGGTAGGTGTAGCGGCCGTTGCCGGAGGTCTTGGGGTTGGGCACGATCACCTGTACGCCGTCCTTGAGCAGGTCCGGCCAATCTTTGAGGGCCTTGGGGTTGCCCTTGCGCACGATAAACACGGTGGCAGAGGTGAAGGGTGCGCTGTTGTCGGGCAGGCGGGTGACCCAGTTGTCCGGCACCAGTTTGCCGTTGTCCGCCAGGGCGTTGATATCGGTGGCCATGTTCATGGTGATCACGTCAGCCGGCAGGCCATCGATGACCGAGCGCGCCTGTTTGCTGGAGCCGCCGAAGGACATCTGCAAGGTCAGCTTGTCGTCCGGGTGCTCGGCTTGCCAGTGCTTCTGGAACGCGGCGTTGTAATCCTTGTAGAAGTCGCGCATCACGTCATAGGAGACGTTGAGCAGGGTGGTCGAGGCGGCCTGGGCGCCGGCAGACAGTGCAAGGCCGGCGGCCAGCAGAGAAGCGCTAACGAGTTTTTTCACTGCTCATTCCTTGTTGTTCGCAAAGGTAGTGGCTTATAGCCCACGACTATAGCCGGGGCGGCATAGACGCTTAAAGATTAAAAAGTACTTTGCTTATTCCACTTTTTTATAGAGCCCGTTACCGCAACGTGAGCAGAAGGCCGCGTTGGACTCGTGGCTGCTTTTCTTGCACACCGGGCAGTCGTGCTGCAACTGCTCGCCGCGCATGGCGTTGGCCAGTTCGGCGGTAAAGATCCCGGTGGGTACGGCAATGATCGAGTAGCCGGTGATCATCACCAGCGACGAGATCACCTGGCCCAGCGGGGTCTTGGGCACGATGTCGCCAAAGCCCACGGTGGTCAGGGTCACGATGGCCCAGTAGATGCCCTTGGGAATGCTGGTAAAGCCATGCTCCGGGCCCTCGATCACGTACATCAGGGTGCCGAACACCGTCACCAGGGTGCAGACGCTGAGCAGGAATACCACGATCTTCTGCTTGCTGCCGCGCAGCGCCGACATCAGGTAGTTGGCCTGCTTGAGGTACGGGCCGAGCTTGAGTACCCGGAAGATCCGCAACATGCGGATGATGCGGATAATCAGCAGGTACTGGGCATCACTGTAGTACAGGGCCAGGATGCCGGGGACGATGGCCAGCAAGTCCACCAGCCCGTAGAAACTGAAGGCGTAGCGCAGCGGTTTGGGCGAGCAATACAGGCGCAGGCCGTACTCGATGAGGAAGATCAGCGTGAAGCCCCATTCGATATAGGCCAGCACGTTGGCGTAGTTCTGGTGCACTTGGTCGATGCTGTCGAGCATCACGACCACCAGGCTGGCGAGGATGATCAGCAACAGGAGGCCGTCGAAGCGGCGCCCGGCTGCCGTGTCGCTCTGGAAGATCATCACATAGAGCCGCTGGCGCCAGTCGTTGTTGCTGTCCATGAAGTCCGCCTGAATCGAAGATCTGCGAAGCCTAGGGGGATTCAAGCGGGCTGTCCATATTGGCCCTGTGCCGCAGGCGCAGGGTGGCGCGCACCAGCCAGCAGGCCAGGATAAACGGCGCGGTCAGCGGCGCCAGGTGCAGGCTGGCGAAGCCCGGGGTGAGGAGGACTGCCAGGAGGATCCCGAGCAAGGGCAGCCAGGGTTGGCGCCGATAATGGCTCAGAGCCAGGGCGGCAAGCGCCGGGTTATAGCTGTGCAGGCCGAGCAGGGCGCCGGCGCGGTCGTCGAGCAGCAGGCCCAGGACCACGCCGCAACAGGCGCCGAGCATGGCCCACAGCGCTGCACGAGGGCTGGCCAGCAGCAGGCCAAGGGCGATCAGCAGGCCGGCCAGCGGTTGGTCCAGCAGCACGACCTGCCCCAGGCCCGTCAGCGGCGCACTGAGCCAGTCGAGGGTGTGCGCTGTGCTGAGGGGCAACGTGGCAGGCGAGACGGTGCCGAGCAACAACCAGCCGATGCCGACGAAAGGTGCGGTGTAGGCGGGCAAGGCATCGCCATGGGCCATGCGCTTGACCCATTGGCGGGTCAGGATCGCACTCAGGCCGCCACACGCCAGGATCAGCGGCGGCAACAGCAGCGACCAGGCAAAGTGTTGGCTGATCAGCAACCCCAGCAAGACACCGTTGTAACTATAGAGCCCGGCCTGGCGCTCGGCCTTGGGATAGTCGCGGCGCTGGGCCGTGAGCAAGCCGGCGACCCCGCCCAGCAGCGCCCCGCCGAGCAGGGCCGGGGCGCAGACCAGGATCGCCAGCAGGCAGAGCAAGCCACACAACGGGTGGCGTTGCAGGAAGATCTGGCTGAAGCCGTTGAGCAGGGCTTCGGCCCAGTCGGGGCAGGTTGGGTTGGGCATGGTGAGGGAGTCAGGGAGACCGAGTTGTCCTTATCGCAGGTAAGCCACATTTTGATCTGCGAACACGGTCAAATGTGGGAGCGGGCTTGCCCGCGATAAGGCCCGAACAGACGCTAGATCAACGTCTCGATACGCAGCGAGTTGGTCGACCCCGGCTGCCCAAACGGCACCCCCGCCGTGATCAACAACGTATCCCCACGCTGCGCCATGCCTTGGGCCTGGGCGATTTCCAGCGCCGTGGAACACACCTCGTCCACCTGGCGCAAGCGGTCATTGACCACCGAATGCACGCCCCAGGCCACGCTCAAGCGGCGGGCGGTGGACAGGTTCGGCGTGAGGTTGAGGATCGGCACCGCCGGCCGTTCCCGCGCCGCGCGCAGGCTGGAGCTGCCCGACTCGCTGTAGTTCACCAGCACTGCCACCGGCAGGATGCTGCTGATCCGGCGGATCGCGCAGCTGATGGCATCGGACACCGTGGCCTCGGCCTTGGGCCGGCTCACATCCAGTTGGCTCTGGTAGTCCGGGCCGTTTTCCACCTGGCGGATGATCTTGCTCATCATCTGCACGGCTTCCAGCGGGTATTCGCCGGAGGCGGTTTCGGCCGAGAGCATCACCGTATCGGCGCCCTCGGCCACGGCATTGGCCACATCCGTGACTTCGGCGCGGGTCGGGGCCGGCGAGAAGCGCATGGACTCAAGCATCTGCGTGGCCACCACCACCGGTTTGCCCAACTGGCGGCAGGTGCTGATGATGTCTTTCTGGATTTGCGGCACGCTTTCGGCCGGCACTTCCACGCCCAGATCGCCTCTGGCGACCATGATCGCATCGCTGAGCTCGGCGATTTCCTGCAGGTGGCGCACCGCCGAGGGTTTCTCGATCTTGGCCATCAAGAATGCCTTGTCGCCGATCAGCTCGCGGGCTTCGCGGATGTCTTCGGGGCGTTGCACAAACGACAGCGCCACCCAGTCCACGCCCAACTCCAGGCCAAAGCTCAGGTCGCGGCGGTCCTTGGCGGTCAGTGGGCTGAGCTCCAACAAGGCTTGTGGGACATTCACCCCTTTGCGGTCGGACAGTTCGCCGCCATTTAGCACCGTGGTGTCGATCGCATCGGCGTGCTTGGTGATCACCCGCAGGCGCAGCTTGCCGTCGTCCAGCAGCAGGTCCATGCCGGGTTCCAGGGCCTTGATGATTTCCGGGTGGGGCAGGTTGACCCGCCGCTGATCGCCCGGGGTGGGGTCGAGGTCCAGGCGCAAGGCCTGGCCGCGCAGCAGTTGCACCTTGCCTTCGGCGAAGCGCCCGACCCGCAGCTTGGGCCCTTGCAGGTCCATCAGGATCCCCAGCGGGTAATTGAGCTGGCGTTCGACCTGGCGGATCCATTGGTAGCGTTGGGCATGGTCGGCGTGCTCGCCATGGCTGAAGTTCAGGCGGAAGATATTCACCCCGGCTTGCACCAGCTCGCGGATGTCATCGATACCGTCGGTGGCCGGTCCCAGGGTGGCGAGGATTTTGACCTTCTTGTCAGGCGTCATGGGCAGCAGTCTCAAGTATCAAAATGGCACGAAAGTCATTGACGTTGGTACGGGTCGGCTCAGTGACGATCAACGCGTCGAGTGCCGCGAAATAGCCGTAGCCATTGTTGTTGTCCAGCTCATCGCTGGCCGACAGGCCCAGGGCCTCGGCGCGGGCGTAGCTGGTGGGGGTCATGATTGCCCCGGCGTTGTCTTCGGAGCCGTCGATGCCGTCGGTGTCGCCGGCCAGGGCATACACGCCGGGCAGGCCCTTGAGGCTGTCGGTCAGGCTCAACAAAAACTCGGCGTTGCGTCCGCCCCGGCCATGGCCGCGTACGGTCACGGTAGTCTCGCCGCCGGAGAGGATCACGCAGGGCGCCGCCAGCGGCTGGCCGTGCTGCACGATCTGCCGCGCAATGCCGGCGTGGACCTTGGCTACGTCCCGTGCTTCGCCTTCCAGGTCGCCGAGGATCAGCGGGCTGAAACCGGCCTGGCGCACTTTCACCGCCACCGCTTCCAAGGACTGTTGCGGTCGCGCGATCAATTGGAAATGGCTGCGCGCAAGGCTAGGGTCGCCGGGTTTGACGGTCTCCGACTCCGGGTTCTGCAACCAACTGCGCACCGAGCCCGGCACTTGGATCTGGTAACGCTTGAGAATCGCCAGGGCCTGTTGCGAGGTGCTCGGGTCGCCCACGGTCGGGCCGGAGGCAATCACCGTGGCCTGGTCGCCCGGCACATCGGAAATCGCATAGGTGTAGACCGTGGCCGGCCAGGCGGCCTTGGCCAGTCGCCCGCCCTTGATCGCCGAGAGGTGCTTGCGCACGCAATTCATCTCGCCGATGGTCGCGCCGGACTTGAGTAGGGCTTTGTTGATGGCTTGTTTGTCGGCCAGGCTGATACCCGCCGCCGGCAACGCCAACAGAGCCGAACCGCCGCCGGACAGGAGGAAGATCACGCGGTCGTCTTCGTCCAGGTTGCTGATCAGTTCCAGCACGCGCCTGGCCACGGCCTGGCCGGCGGCGTCTGGCACGGGGTGTGCGGCTTCGACCACTTCGATTTTCTGGCAGGGCGCGCCGTGGCCGTAGCGGGTGACCACCAGGCCCGAAACCTCGCCCTGCCAGCTGTTTTCCACGACCAGGGCCATGGCCGCCGCGGCTTTGCCGGCGCCGATCACGATCACCCGGCCGCTGCGGTCGGCGGGCAGATAAGGTTCGAGGACTTGCCGGGGGTGGGCAGCGTCGATGGCTGTGGCAAACAGCTCGCGAAGCAGGTGTTGCGGATCGACCGACATAAGCGGGCTCCCGGGTTCTTGTTATTGGAGTGGAGACTTGAAATGCCATCAACCTGTGGGAGCTGGCTTGCCTTAATGCCAGTCAGTTAAGCCTTTTTGTAGGAGCGAGCTTGCTCGCGAAGAACTTGAGAGCGCCGCGTTTACCTAGCAAACACGCGTTATCGTTGACGTCCTTCGCGAGCAAGCTCGCTCCTACAGAAAGCAGAATCCGCTTAACTGACTGGCATTATGGCTTGCCTGCGATGGCGGTGTGTCAGGCGATTCATCTGTCACTGAAAGACCGCTATCGCAGGCAAGCCAGCTCCCACACGGTATTGCATTGAAAAAGGGGCGGTTACTTATCGCGAATCGAGAAATTCGCCATATGCTCCAGCCCCTTGATCAGGCCTGAATGGTCCCAGTTGCCACCACCCAGCGCGGTGCAGGTGCTGAACACTTGCTGGGTCCCGGCGGTGTTGGGCAGGTTGATCCCCAGTTCCTTGGCGCCGGCCAGGGCCAGGTTCAAGTCCTTCTGGTGCAGGTTGATGCGGAAACCCGGGTCGAAGGTGCCCTTGATCATCCGCTCGCCATGCACTTCGAGGATTTTCGACGAGGCAAAGCCACCCATCAGCGCTTCGCGGACCTTGGCCGGATCGGCGCCGTTTTTCGCGGCGAACAGCAGCGCCTCGGCCACCGCCTGGATGTTCAGGGCGACGATGATCTGGTTCGCCACCTTGGCGGTCTGGCCATCGCCATTGCCACCCACCAGGGTGATGTTCTTGCCCAGGCTCTGGAACAGCGCCAACGCGCGCTCGAAGGTCTGTGGCTGGCCGCCGACCATAATGCTCAGGGTCCCGGCCTTGGCGCCGACTTCACCACCCGATACCGGGGCGTCGAGGTACTGCGCGCCGGTGGCGTTGATCTTGGCGGCAAAGGCCTTGGTGGCGGTGGGCGAGATCGAACTCATGTCGATCACCACTTTGTTCGGCGACAGGCCGGCAGCCACACCGTCGGCGCGAAACAGTACGTCATCGACCTGGGGGGTGTCGGGCACCATGACGATAATGAACTCCGCTTCCTGGGCCACTTGCTGCGGGTTGGCCAGGGCCACGGCACCGGCGGCGACCAGCTCGGCGGGCGCCTTGCCATGGTGCTCGGAGAGGAACAGTTGGTGGCCTGCTTTCTGCAGGTTGGCGGCCATGGGTTGGCCCATGATGCCGGTGCCGATAAAGCCGATTTTAGCCATGGAGAAATCCTCTTTTTATTCGTTGTGCAGGTCTGGCGCGGTTTGCCAGACACAGGAGATCTAAATGTGGGAGCGGGCTTGCTCGCGATAGCGGTGTGTCAGCCGACATAAATGTTGAATGTCAGACCATCGCGAGCAAGCCCGCTCCCACATGGGGTTGTGTGGTGTGGCTTAGATCGCGTTATGGCTCTTGAGCCAACCCAGGCCGGCCTCGGTCGTGGTCAACGGCTTGTACTCACAGCCGACCCACCCCTGGTAGCCAATACGATCCAGATGCTCGAACAGGAACCGGTAGTTGATCTCACCGGTGCCCGGCTCGTTGCGCCCAGGGTTGTCCGCCAGTTGAATATGGTTGATCTGCTCCAGGTGCGTGGCCATGGTGCGCGCCAGGTCGCCTTCCATGATTTGCATGTGGTAGATGTCGTATTGCAGGAACAGGTTGGCGCTGCCCACCTGTTCGCGAATCGCCAGGGCCTGTGCCGTGTTGTTCAGGTAGAAGCCGGGAATGTCACGGGTGTTGATCGCTTCCATCACCAGCTTGATACCCACCGCTTGCAGCTTGTCGGCCGCGTACTTGAGGTTGGCGACGAAGGTTTTTTCCAGGGTGGCGTCATCCACGCCGGCCGGGCGAATCCCGGCCAGGCAGTTGACCTGGGTATTGCCCAGCACCTGGGCGTAGGCGATGGCCAGGTTGACCCCGGCGCGGAACTCCTCGACCCGGTCCGGGTGGCAGGCCAGGCCGCGCTCGCCGCTGGCCCAGTCACCGGCCGGCAGGTTGAACAGCACTTGGGTCAAGCCGTGGGCGTCGAGTTGCGCCTTGATTTCGGCGGAGCTGAACTCGTAGGGAAACAGGTATTCCACCCCACTGAAACCGGCATCGGCGGCGGCCTTGAAGCGGGCGAGAAAGTCCTGTTCGGTAAACAGCATGGACAGGTTGGCGGCAAAACGCGGCATGGGGTTCTCCTTAATCGAGCAATGAAATGGCAGTCGGTGCGTCGTTGCCCACCAGTGCCAGATCTTCAAATTCGTTGACGGCGTTGATCTCGGTGCCCATGGAAATATTGGTCACACGCTCCAGAATAATCTCGACAATCACCGGCACCTTGAATTCTTCGATCATTGCCTGGGCCTTGCGCAGCGCCGGCTGGATCTGGCCCGGCTCGAACACCCGCAGGGCCTTGCACCCCAGGCCTTCGGCGACGGCGACGTGGTCGACGCCATAACCGTTGAGTTCCGGGGCGTTGAGGTTGTCGAAAGACAACTGCACACAGTAGTCCATATCAAACCCGCGCTGGGCCTGGCGGATCAGCCCCAGGTAGGAGTTGTTCACCACCACGTGGATATACGGCAGCTTGAACTGCGCGCCCACGGCCAGCTCTTCGATCATGAACTGGAAATCATAGTCGCCGGACAGCGCCACCACCTTGCGGCTTGGGTCGGCCTTGACCACGCCCAGCGCAGCGGGGATGGTCCAGCCCAACGGGCCGGCCTGGCCGCAGTTGATCCAGTGGCGCGGCTTGTAGACGTGCAGGAACTGCGCGCCGGCAATCTGCGACAGGCCGATGGTGCTGACGTAGCAGGTGTCTTTGCCGAACACCTGGTTCATCTCTTCGTACACCCGTTGCGGCTTGACCGGTACGTTGTCGAAGTGAGTCTTGCGGTGCAGGGTGGCTTTGCGCTGTTGGCAATCATGCAGCCAGGCGCTGCGGTCCTTGAGCTTGCCGGCGGCTTTCCACTCGCGGGCCACTTCGATAAACATCGTCAGCGCCGCGCCGGCGTCGGACACGATGCCCAGGTCCGGGGTAAACACGCGACCGATCTGTGTCGGCTCGATGTCAACGTGAATGAACGTGCGCCCCTCGGTGTACACCTCTACCGAACCGGTATGGCGGTTGGCCCAGCGGTTGCCGATGCCCAGCACCACGTCCGACTTGAGCAGGGTTGCGTTGCCGTAACGGTGCGAAGTTTGCAGGCCGACCATGCCCACCATCAGCGGGTGATCGTCGGGGATGGTGCCCCAGCCCATCAGGGTCGGGATCACCGGGATCCCGGTCAGTTCGGCGAATTCCACCAGCAGTTCGCTGGCGTCGGCATTGATCACGCCACCACCGCTGACCAGCAACGGGCGCTCGGCCTGATCGAGCATGGCCAGGGCTTTCTCGACCTGGATGCGCGTGGCCAGGGGCTTGGCCAAGGGCAGTGGCTGGTAGGCGTCGATGTCGAACTCGATCTCGGCCATCTGCACGTCGAATGGCAAGTCGATCAGCACTGGGCCGGGGCGGCCGGAGCGCATTTCATAGAAGGCTTTCTGGAACGCATACGGCACCTGGCCAGGTTCCAGCACGGTGGTTGCCCATTTGGTCACCGGCTTGACGATGCTGGTGATGTCCACGGCCTGGAAGTCTTCCTTGTGCATCCGGGCGCGGGGCGCTTGCCCGGTGATGCACAGGATCGGGATCGAGTCGGCCGAGGCGCTGTACAACCCGGTGACCATATCGGTGCCCGCCGGGCCCGAAGTGCCGATGCACACGCCGATATTGCCGGCCTTGGTGCGGGTATACCCCTCGGCCATGTGCGAAGCGCCTTCCACGTGGCGAGCGAGGACGTGATCGATGCCACCGACCTTTTGCAGGGCCGAATACAACGGGTTGATCGCGGCGCCCGGGATACCGAAGGCGGTGTCTACACCCTCACGGCGCATCACCAGAACGGCGGCTTCGATTGCTCTCATTTTGCTCATGGTTTTGGTGCCTCTTGCTTTTTGTAATTGTATACAAGTTGTGTTGCTTCAAAGTGTATTCACGGCGAGCTGCGCAGGTCAATCCATTTTCTTCTTACGCCTGTGCATTCGTCGGAAGGCTTTTTAGCGGGAGTATTTCGACGTGTGGTGCGTATATTTGAAAATATTGTATACAAAAAGTAAATCTATTGTGTTCTATTTGTTGCATCCGGCTTCTGCTCAAGCAGAGCCCCAAGGCTTTCTCAATAACAAGATAAGGACGGCACCCATGAGCGCTCTCACCTTGAAAGTCGCAATCAACCTGGTCAGCCAGGCCATCACCGCAGGTCGCACCATTGCCGCTGCACCGCTGACCATCGCGGTGCTCGACAGCGGCGGGCACCTGATCACCCTGCAACGGGAAGACGGCGCCAGCCTGCTGCGCCCGCAAATTGCCATCGGCAAGGCCTGGGGCGCGATAGCCCTGGGCAAGGGCTCGCGCTTGCTGGCGCTGGATGCCCAGCAACGCCCGGCATTTATTGCCGCGCTCAACAGCCTGGGGCAGGGCGGCGTGGTGCCGGCGCCGGGTGGGGTGCTGATTCGGGATCCGGCGGGGTTGGTGCTGGGGGCGATCGGGATCAGTGGGGATACGTCGGATATTGATGAGCAGTGTGCGATTACGGCGATTGAGGGGGTGGGGTTGTTGGCGGATGCGGGGGTGTCTGCTTGAGGTGGTAGCGATTGTCATGGCCCCATCGCGAGCAAGCCCGCTTTTGACCTGTGAACGCGGTCAAAATGTGGGAGCGGGCTTGCTCGCGATAGGGGCGCCTCGGTCCTAAACCTATACCCAAATCGCATCCCACAACGGATAGTCGCCAATCCTCTCCACCAACCCCGCCCTCAACGGATTGGCCACCACATACCTGGCCATCTTCACCAGATCATCCTCCTTGCGCAGCATTCGATCATGAAAGCTGGTTTGCCAAAGCCTTCCCTTGCGGCCAGTGGCGCCATTGACCGATCGAGTGCTTTTGGATTTGACCTGGCACATCAAGTCGCCCAGCGAACCTTTTTGCAGTTGGATCAACCAGTGGAAATGGTCGGGCATCACCACCCAGGCCAGAGAGTGCGCCAGCCCTTGATAGTGGGCGAGCCTGAACTGCCAGACCACCAGGCGGCCCAGGTAGAAGTCACTGAAGATCGGCACACGTTCGTGGGTGTTGGTGGTGATCAGGTAGATGTGGTCGGTTTCGCTGAAACGGCCAATGCGCAGGCGGTGTGAAGCAGGGAGATCAGGCATTCCTTGGCCTCTCTTCAGGTGGTGTTCTGAGAGGCTAGATCTGAGAAGCAGGCATTGAGGGCCTGGCTTTTGGCAAGATGTGTCTGGGAGGGCGCTATCGCGAGCAAGCCCGCTCCCACAGTGGTTTTGCGGTGTTTATACAATCTGTGTCAGGTACGGGATCTGTGGGAGCTGGCTTGCCTGCGATAGCCACACCACGGTCCATCAGTCCGGCTCACACCCCTTGAGCACCAACCGAATAATCGTCTGCGCCGCCGCTTCATAGTCGGCCTCATCCAGCTTGGCCTTGCCGGTCACGGCCGAGATCTGCCAGTCGAAGTCGGCGTAGGTCTGGGTTGCCGCCCAGATGCTGAACATCAGGTGGTTGGGGTCGATGGCGGCGATCAGGCCGCGATCGACCCAGCTCTGGATGCAATCAATGTTGTGCTTGGCCTGGGCATTGAGTTGCTGCACCTGCTCGGGGCTCAGGTGCGGCGCGCCGTGCATGATTTCGCTGGCGAATACTTTGGAGGCAAAGGGCAGGTCGCGGGAGATGCTGATTTTCGAGCGGATATAGCTGCTCAGTACCTGCTTGGGGTCGCCGTCCGGGTTGAAGGGGGTGGAGGCGGCCAGGATCGGCTCGATGATGCTTTCGAGCACCTCGCGGTAGAGGTTGTCCTTGGACTTGAAGTAGTAATAGACGTTGGGCTTGGGCAGCCCGGCCTTGGCGGCGATGTCGCTGGTTTTGGTCGCGGCGAAGCCCTTGTCGGCAAACTCCTCGCTGGCAGCCCGCAGGATCAGTTCTTTGTTGCGCTCGCGAATGGTGCTCATAGACCAGATGATTCCTTGCCAGGACAGGCGGTTGCGCATGGTAGCACCGGCGATCCGCGCGTCTCAAGAATCTGCCCGCGACGCTTTGTACCACGCTATGCTGCGAAAAATCTCACATCACTAAGGACATCCGGCTTATGGCAGGAAGCAGCTTGTTGGTACTGATCGATGACATCGCCGCCGTTCTCGACGATGTAGCCCTGATGACAAAAATGGCCGCCAAGAAAACCGCCGGGGTGTTGGGTGACGATCTTGCGCTGAATGCGCAGCAAGTCTCTGGTGTGCGCGCCGAGCGGGAAATCCCGGTGGTATGGGCCGTGGCCAAGGGCTCGTTTATCAACAAACTGATCCTGGTGCCCGCGGCGCTACTGATCAGCGCCTTTGCGCCATGGGCCGTCACGCCGTTGTTGATGCTGGGGGGCGCCTACCTGTGTTTCGAGGGCTTTGAAAAGCTCGCCCATAAATTCCTGCACAGCCAGGCCGAAGCTCAGGCCGAGCATGCTCAGTTGGTCAAGGCCGTGGCCGATCCGGCAACGGACCTGGTGGCCTTTGAAAAAGGCAAGATCAAGGGCGCGATCCGCACTGACTTTATCCTCTCGGCTGAAATCATCGCCATCACCCTGGGCACCGTGGCCGATGCGCCGTTGATGCAGCAAGTGATCGTGCTGTCGGGCATCGCCCTGGTCATGACCATTGGCGTGTACGGCCTGGTGGCTGGCATCGTCAAGCTCGACGACCTGGGGCTGTGGATGGCGCAAAAGCCCGGCCAGTGGGTACGGGATATTGGCAACGGGCTACTGCGCGCCGCGCCGTACATGATGAAAAGCCTGTCGGTGATCGGCACGGCGGCGATGTTTATGGTCGGTGGCGGCATCCTGACCCACGGCGTGCCTGCGGTGTCGCGCTGGATTGAAAGCGTGAGCCAGAGCATCGGTGGTATCAGTTGGTTGATGCCGACCTTGCTCAATGCCATCGCAGGGATCATCGCCGGGGCGGTGGTGCTGGCGTTGGTGTCGGTGGCGAGCAAGGTCTGGCACGCTTTGAGGGGCTAGAGGCTGAAATTATCGCAGTGCGCTGTAGCCTTTTTCGCTGAATGCCTTGAACAACTGTGCTTCCGAGCCGCCTGAAACACTGCCAAATGAACCGAAGCCCTGTATGTGCTGATCGTTTTGCTGGGTTGGGCCCTGACGCTTCAGGTTTTCGCGGCTATCAATATAGGTTGCCACTTGCGCCAGGTTGTAGGCGGCATCGGCGCGTGAATCGAAATTGTGGTTGGCTGCCCCCCAATCGCCGGTATGTTGCTTGAGCTGATTGATGAAGTTGCTTGCGAAAGGACCGTCTTGTTTGAGGATGTCCTTGAGGATCGGCGTGTCCTTGAAGATTTGTTCGGCGCTGCGATGATCGCCGGCAGGCCGGGTAGATTTTTCCGGGGGCGCACTCAGGCCGGGTTTTATTGAGGCCTGGGCTTCTGCCGTTGCGGAGCCGGAGGGGATTTGCGCTGTGATGGGGGGCTGGGAAACCGATATCGTCATGCTGGCGTTCCACTGGAGAGTTTGAGGGGGGGCAACGGGAAGTCAGCCTGTTGTGTGTCAGGCTGACTTGCGGGTGTGCCTGGGTTTTAAGTGGTAAGCATGTGCGAAAGGGTTCCTAGTGATGGGGGTGTTGTTCGGTAAGGTGTGAAGGGTGTTTAAAGGAGGTTCTATTCTGTTGAGTGCAGAAGCTCTTGATAGCCAAATGACAGGATGGTATGAAGCAAATACGACTTGTTTACGTGTTTCCCTGAGAACGACACCATAGCTTTATTAAAAGATGGGGATTGTAGGTTTACCTCTGTTGTGGGGGTATTTAAGTTATCAATGTAGTTAGCTAGATAGGCTAAGTTATAGGCAGCATCTGCCCGCGCTTCAGGGTTTTTGTTTTTTTTTTTTTTACTCCAATCTCCCGTTTCTTTTTGAAGGTCTTCAAGGGCGTCGCCAAACTTAACAAATTCGTTGACGGAATATTCTGCTACGGCAAGTAATGGATTGTCTCTAAAGATATCCTCGGCGCTTCGTTGATCGCCAAGGGGGTGTCCTCTGGCAAAAGTTGGCCTTACATAAACCTGTTGCTCACCTTTAAACTCCAGGCTGGAGTAGCCATGCTCGATAAATTTTTTGAGCAGCGCATGTTCGGAGTCCTTTCG
The DNA here is from genome assembly GCF_059422465.1 of Pseudomonas sp. GW821-FHT01D09. Lineage (NCBI taxonomy): Bacteria > Pseudomonadati > Pseudomonadota > Gammaproteobacteria > Pseudomonadales > Pseudomonadaceae > Pseudomonas > Pseudomonas sp. GW821-FHT01D09. The sequence continues at coordinate 49,630 of NZ_JBWKWY010000019.1, read as the reverse complement.
GATGGATTGACCACGAAATGGAAGGCCGCTTTGCTCATGCCGCAGAACTTGTTCGTTACCTGAATAACCACTGAGAAAACCATCATTGTGTTGGCTTGCCACTACGGCATGCGCATTTTTTGAGTCAATAAAGTTGAACAGACGTGCGGCGTTATAGGCCGCATCGGCGCGGGCGTCCGGGTTCTTGTTGGCGGTTGCCCAGTCGCCGGTGCGTTTGTAGATGCCTTGTTTATAGGCGTCGGGCAGGGGCCTGCTCTCTGGACCACCTCTGTAAATGCTCTGGCGCATCTCCAGGTTTTTAAGGGTAGGGTTGGCATTGATGATCTGTTCAGCCGTCCGGCGATCACCTGCCGGCCGGCCTGTCGCTGCGGTTGGACGGGTTGCGCTGTCCGAGATTAGGGCTGCCAGTTACGGTAAAGGCTCTGATATCCATAAACGGATCCTTTTTATTGGATGTTTATCATTGTTTCTATTTAAGTAAAAAGTGCGAAGACGCCAACCACTCTTGATTTAAGTGGTGGTGAGGGGTGGGTGGTTCCATATGTTCATGTTTCTGATATTAACCCGGCCGCAATGCAGTACTTGATTATAAAAATATACCGGTCTTTGGAAAGGGTTAAATATAGTGTTGGAATAGTCGATAAAGTTTGTACGAGTAAAGGTATCCAGATAAGGGAATCTGGACGTGGGCAGGGTTCTGGGCCCGGGCTTGCATTTGCCGCAAGGCCGGGCTGCAGTGGTTACACGCTACTCGGCAATCTGCAACTTGCGCGACTCGCTATACACATAGCGCACTTTTTCATACTCGAACGGTGAGTTCATCTGGCCGTAGCGAAAGCTGGTCTGATAGCGCTTGTCTACTGCGCGCAAGGCCCAGATTTCCGGGTGGTTGGAGCTGACTTCGGCAACGTTGAGGAAGTTGATCTGGGATTCGGCGGTGTAGTCCACTAGCAGGCCGCCGGTGTCGCGCAGGTTGGACGGGCCGAGGATCGGCAGGACCAGGTAGGCGCCGCCGGGTACGCCGTAGAAGCCCAGGGTCTGGCCGAAGTCTTCGCTCTGGCGCGGCAGGCCCATGGCGGTGGCCGGGTCCCACAGCCCGGCGATGCCGAGAGTGGTGTTGACCAGCAGCCGGCCAGTGGTTTCCAGGGAGCGGTGGCCCTTGAGTTGCAGCAGGCTGTTCAGCAGGTTGGGCACATCGCCCAGGTTGTTGAAGAAGTTGCTGACGCCGGTGCGCAGGAAACTGGGGGTGACGTAGCGATAGCCGTCGACCACCGGCAGGAATACCCATTGGTCGAAGCGGTAGTTGAAGTGGTACACCCGGCGGTTCCACGACTCCAGCGGGTCATAGACGTTAAGGGCATTGAGGGTCGAGCGCTCGAATTCGCGCTGGTCCAGGCCGGGGTTGAACTTGAGCTTGCTCAGGGGCTCCTTGAAGCCATCCGGGTCGACCGCGGTCGGTGCGTGAGCCTTGCTGTTGTCCGCGTTGGCAACGCCTGCACAGAGTAAGGCGGCAAGAAGCAGGAGATGTTTAGCCACGGAAGAACTCCAGCATGGCGTCGGCGTTGACGCGGTAATTGAGGTTGCCGCAATGGCCGCCCAAGGGGTAGACGGTCAAGCGATCGCCGAAGGTCTTGCGCAGGAAACCCAGGTCGCCAGGGCCGAGGATCACATCGTCGGCGTTGTGCATCACCGCGATTTTCGGGCTGTCGCGCAGGTAGTCCTCAAGGGCGTACAGGCTGACCTGGTCGATCAGTTGCAACAGGCTGCCGCCGTCGGAGCGGGCGCGCCACATCGGGATCACTTGTTCGGTGAGGTAGCAGTCGAAATCACACTGCAGCGCACGCTTGAGAAACGGCGTGAGGCTGGTGCTTTCGGTGATCGGGTATTTGGGCGGAGTGATCAGGCCGCGGCGGTTGATCAGGTCCGAGGTGAAGGCGATATCGGCGGCCGAGAAGCGGAACGAGGTGCCGATCAGCATCGCCATCTGCTCGTTGGTCAGGTGCTCCTTGGAGTTCTGGAAATCGTAGAGCAAGGCGTCGTTGAGGTCGATATAGCCTTTTTGCTGGAAGTAGCGGGTCAGCTTGTTCAGCACCAACTCATAGAACGTGGTGCTGTTATTGATGCCCTTGACCTCGGTCTGCACCAACTTATCGAGGTTGCTGATGGAGGTGTAGAGGTTGACCGGTGGGTTGAGCAGCAACACTTTCTTGAAGTTGAAGCTGCGCCGGGTTTCGTCCAGCTTGCTGACGAATGCCGCGTCCAGCGCGCCCAGGCTGTAGCCGGTGAGGTAGAAGTCGGTGACTGGCAACGTGGCGTTTTGTGCACGTACGGCCTGCATCACGCGGTACATGTCCTCGGCGTCTTCCTGGGTGATGCCGGGTGTGGCGAAGCGCGAGGCGGCGCTGATGAAGTCGTAGCTGGTGGGCGACGACAATTGGACGACATGGTAGCCGGCCTTGTAGTACAGCTTTTTCAGGTATTCGTTGAGGGTGCTGTCAAAGCGCGCACCGGTGCCGGAGATCAGGAAGATCAGCGGTGCGGCGCGGTCTTGTTTGGCAATGCGGTAGGTGAGCTTCTTCACCGGCCAGAAGTTGGCGGGCAGGCTGAACTCACGCTCCGGGCGCATGGTCAGGCTGTAGTCGGACTGGTTGATGTCATCGATGGATGGCAAATCCGGCCGCAGATCCGGGGGCGTCGTGGCGATGGTCGCTTCAAACGGGTTGGTCAAAGGGTAGCCATAGCTGGCCGGGTCGACATCAACCGCCAGTGCTGACGCACTCAAAAAAAGGCTACCCAACAGGGCAGCACAGCGCAAGGAACGGAGCATGACTAAATCCCTAAGAGGAAACGTGCTTAATGAAGTTCGCAGGCTATGACCACCGCGTTATCGCCGAAGTGCCAGCCATCGGCACTAAATATCGGAAAAAAACGTAGGAATCGAGGTAATAGTAGGCAGACGATACACTTTGGCACGCTTTGATGAATAGTTATCTGTGTGCAACCCTTGCCAATGGCCCCGGGGAGATTAAGCTGGGCGCCGTTTTCGCCTATCGGAGTGCCCGTATGTCCCCTCGTTTGCCGCTGATCCTGCTGCTGTTGGCCTTGCCGTTATGGCTGGCCGCCAGTTATGGCGCCCGTTATGGGTTTATGGAGGATGGACAGTGGGTGGGCCTCTGCGCTGGCGATGCCAGCCGCTGGGAGTGCCAGTTGCGGGCCAACCTGGGCCTGATGATTCACTTTCGGGTGTTGGGCTGGGCCGCGTTGGCCACGTCGGTCCTGGCGTTTTTTGTACCAGGCCGTGCCGGTTGGGGCTTGGCGGTGCTGGGGTTGGCGTTCGGGATCCCGGCATTGGCGTTGTACAACACCAATTTTGCGGTGTTTGCGCTGGTGATTGCCGGGTTGCGGTTGGTCAGGGCGCCTCGGGCTGTCTGATAGGGTCAATCGCAGGCAAGCCCACCCCTACATTTGAATGTATTCACAGATCAAAATGTGGGAGTGGGCTTGCCCGCGATAGCAATCTCAAGCCTTGCGCACCCGCAGGCAACGCCACAAGGCTGCAACTATCAACACACTGACCAGCGCCCAACCCAGCGCCTGCTGGTTCATCAAGCCTTCCTGGTACAGCTGCGGTGCAATGCTGGCGCCAATGATGAAGGTCAGCAGGGCGATTTCCCGCCGTGGCCCGCTGACCGGGCGCAGCAGGTAGACCAGCGCCGGCAGCAGCAGGGCGGCGCTGGGGAAGCTGCGGTAGCGTGGGTCGAACACCAGCGCCAGCATCATCACCGCCGCAGCGAACCCGGCCATTGCAATCAGCCAGCCGGCCCGCTGCTCCAGCCAGGCGAAGGCCCGGGCGCGCCAACTCTGGCGAGCGCTCAAGGCCAAGGCCCCATGGGCCAGCACCAGCAGGTTCAGGGCCAGCAGTAGCCCGGCCCAGATCCATTCATCGGTAAAGCGTGCCGTCACCCGGGTCAATTCGGCCCAACTGCCAATCGAGCCCGCCGCCACTGCGCCCAACAGCGGCAGCAATAACGCGGCGCGGGTGCTGCGCACACGCCCGCCGAGCACCAGGGTGCCCAGCAGGATCAGCCCGCCAACGCCCAGCCATACTGGCCAGTACGGCACGTTGGTGACCGGGCCGGCCAGGATGCCCTTGTCCTGGCGATCGGCATCGAACAGCCCCCAGTAGCCGCCGACCGCGCCTTCGCTGGCGCGTTTCCAGGGTTGGTCAAAGGCTTCGATCAGGTTGTAGTGCCAGCCGTTGGCCTCGGCCATGGCGACGAAGCCGCGAATGAACTTGGCTTCGTTGACCCGGCTCGGCACGGCGGTTTCCCGCTGGCGACCCTCGCTGGGCCAGCCGGTTTCACCAATCATCACGTCCTTGGGGGCAAAACGATTGCCGAAGGTCTGGCGGATATCGCCGACATGGCGCAGGGCCTGGTCGATCCCCGCCGGGTCATCTTCCCAGTAGGGCAATAAGTGAATGGTCAGGAAATCCACCGCCGGGGCCATTTCCGGGTGTTGCAGCCAGAACTCCCAGACATCGGCATAGGTGACCGGCTGCTGGATCTGGCTTTTGACCTTTTCGATCAACTTCACCAACTGCGTGGCGGTGATTTCCTTGCGCAGCAGGGCTTCATTGCCGACGATCACCGATGTGACCACGTCGGGGTTGGCATTGGCCGAGGCGATCAGCAGGTCGACTTCCTTGGCGGTGTCCACCGGGTTGCTGTTGACCCAGGCACCGATCATCAACTTCAAGCCGTGTTTGCGCGCCAGCTCGGGCAAGGCCTCAAGGCCGGCCTGGGAATAGGTGCGGATGCACTCAAAGCGTGTGGCCAGCAGGGCCAGGTCGGCGTCCATGCGCGCGGGGCGCAGTTTGAACGGTTGGTCGAACGGCGATTGGTCCTTGTCGAAGGGCGTGTAGGACGCGCATTGCAGCTTGTGGCTGGCGCTGGCCACATCCGGCAGCAGCACCGGTTGGCCGAGGCCGTACCAGTAGCCACCGAGCGCAAACAGGCCGAGCAACAGGGCGAATATATAAGGCAGGAAGGGGAAGCGGGCAGTCGTGGTCATGGTCACGCCGTCAGGGAGCAAAGCCGCGCATCTTACCTGTATTTGCCGGTTTTCAGGGCGACCGCATAATTTTGACATGCAAAGTCCGGGCGGAATTTTTACGGTTTTTCCGATGAAACGGCTTGCTGGCTTTGTGATGTCGTTTCTTGCTCAACCGAGGTCGTAGCCAGAGCAGGTCCGCAGGGGCGGCAGGTTGATGATCCAATGGCACCACAGAGCAACAGGTTGACGTCGCTCGGCATCCGTCGGGCGCAGCACTTTCGGGGATGCACTATGAAGATGCGACGACTTTTGGGCGCAGCTGCCACCTTGGTAGTTGCGATGAGCGCCACACTGGCCAGCGCCGACAGCAAGACCCTGAGCATCGGCTATGTGGACGGTTGGTCGGACAGCGTCGCCACCACCCATGTGGCCGCCGAAGTGATCAGGCAAAAGCTCGGTTATGAGGTGAAACTGCAGGCGGTCGCCACCGGGATCATGTGGCAGGGCGTGGCCACCGGCAAGCTCGACGCCATGCTCTCGGCCTGGCTGCCAGCGACCCATGGCGAGTATTGGACCAAGAACAAGGACAAGGTGGTCGACTACGGCCCCAACTTCAAGGAGGCGAAGATCGGCTTGATCGTGCCGGAGTACGTCAAGGCCAAGTCCATCGAGGACTTGAAGACCGATACCACCTTCAAGAACAAGATCGTGGGCATCGATGCCGGTTCAGGCGTGATGCTCAAGACGGACGAAGTCATCAAGCAATATGGCCTGGACTACAAGCTGCAAGCCAGCTCCGGGGCGGCGATGATCGCGGAATTGACCCGTGCCGAAGACAAGCAGGACTCCATCGCGGTGACTGGCTGGGTGCCACACTGGATGTTCGCCAAATGGAAACTGCGTTTCCTTGAAGACCCCAAGGGCATTTATGGCGCCGCCGAGACCGTCAACAGCATTGGCAGCAAGGGCCTGGAAAAGAAAGCCCCGGAAGTGGCGGCGTTCCTGAAGAAATTCCAGTGGGCCTCCAAGGATGAAATCGGCGCAGTGATGCTGGCCATCCAGGAAGGCGCCAAGCCTGATGTGGCGGCCAAGGATTGGGTGGCCAAGCACCCTGAGCGTGTGGCTGAGTGGACTGCTCCATAACTCCCCCAAAAAACTGTAGGAACGGGCTTTGTGTGGGAGCGGGCAAGCCCTAATGCCAGTCAGTTAAGCCTTTTTGTAGGAGCGAGCTTGCTCGCGAAGAACTTGAGAGCGCCGCGTTTACCTAGCAAACACGCGTTATCGTTGACGTCCTTCGCGAGCAAGCTCGCTCCTACAGAAAGCAGAATCCGCTTAACTGACTGGCATTAGGGCAAGCCCGCTCCCACATATGGAATGCATTCCCCTGTGGGAGCGGGCTTGCCCGCGATAGCAGCGCCTCGGTCTAGAGCGAAGCCAACTCGGTTTCGGTTTTAACAGCCTTCGCAGCGGTCAATTGGCGCATCTGCTCACAGCCCCACAACACCCGCTCCGGGGTCGCCGGTGCGTCGATCTTCGGTTGATGGCGATAGTCACCCAGGCTCGCCACCGCATCCTTGATCGCGCACCACGAGGCAATCCCGAGCATAAATGGCGGCTCGCCCACCGCCTTGGAGTGGAACACCGTGTCTTCCGGGTTCTTGCGGTTTTCCACCAGCTTGACCCGCAAATCCAGGGGCATGTCCGCCACCGCCGGAATCTTGTAGCTGGCCGGGCCATTGGTCATCAGCTTGCCCTTGTTGTTCCACACCAGCTCTTCCATGGTCAGCCAGCCCATGCCCTGGATAAAGCCGCCTTCCACCTGGCCGATATCGATGGCCGGGTTCAGCGAGGCGCCCACATCGTGGAGGATATCGGTGCGCAGCATCTTGTACTCGCCAGTCAGGGTGTCGACGATCACTTCGCAACAGGCCGCGCCGAAGGCGAAGTAGTAGAACGGTCGGCCCCGCGCCTGGCTGCGGTCGTAGAAGATTTTCGGGGTCTTGTAGAAGCCGGTACTCGACAACGACACCTGGGCGAAATACGCCTGCTGGATCAGTTCCTCGAACGTCAGGATCAGCTCGCGCACCCGCACATGGCCGTTGTGGAACTCAACATCGGCCTCGCTGACGTCGTATTTGCGCGCGGCAAATTCCACCAGGCGCTGCTTGATGGTCTCGGCGGCATTCTGCGCGGCCTTGCCGTTGAGGTCGGCACCGCTGGAGGCGGCGGTCGGCGAGGTGTTGGGCACTTTGTCGGTGTTGGTCGCGGTGATCTGCACCCGGTCGATGTCCACCTGGAAAATCTCGGCCACCACTTGCGCGACTTTGATGTTCAAGCCCTGGCCCATCTCGGTGCCGCCGTGGTTCAAGTGGATGCTGCCGTCGGTGTAGATATGAATCAAGGCGCCGGCCTGGTTGAGGAAGCTGGCGGTAAACGAAATACCGAACTTGACCGGGGTCAGCGCCAGGCCCTTTTTCAGGATCGGGCTGTGGGCGTTGTACAGGCGGATCGCTGCGCGGCGCTCGGCATATTGGCTGCTGGCCTCAAGCTCGGCAGTCATCTCTTCGAGCATGTTGTGCTCGACGGTCTGGTAGTAGTGGGTGACGTTGCGCTCGGTCTTGCCATAGTAATTGGCCTTGCGCACCGCCAGCGGGTCCAGCGCCAGATGGCGGGCGATGGCGTCCATCACCTCCTCGATGGCAACCATGCCTTGCGGGCCGCCGAAGCCACGGTAGGCGGTGTTGGAGGCGGTGTTGGTCTTGCAGCGATGGCCATTGACGGTGGCGTCGCCCAGGTAATATGCGTTGTCGGAGTGGAACATCGCGCGGTCGACAATCGAGTTCGACAGGTCTGGCGAACAGCCGCAGTTACCCGCCAGGTCCAGATTGATCCCGTGCAGGCGGCCGTTGTCGTCAAAGCCCACGTCGTATTCGATATAGAACGGGTGGCGCTTGCCGGTCATCAGCATGTCTTCGACCCGGGGCAGGCGCATCTTGGTCGGCTGGCCGGTCAGGCGCGCCACCACCGCACACAGGCAGGCCGGGCTGGCGGCCTGGGTTTCCTTGCCACCAAAACCGCCGCCCATGCGCCGCATATCGACCACGATCTTGTTCATTGACACGTCGAGCACTTCGGCCACCAGCTTTTGCACTTCGGTGGGGTTCTGGGTGGAGCAGTAGACGATCATGCCGCCGTCTTCGGTGGGCATCACCGAGGAGATCTGGGTCTCCAGGTAGAAGTGTTCCTGGCCGCCGATATGCAGGGTGCCCTGGATGCGGTGTTTCGCGCTCGCCAGGGCGAGCGCCGAATCACCGCGCTGGTGGGTGTGGCTGTCCAGCACAAAATGCTTGTTGCGAAAGGCCTCGACCACATCCAGCACCGGCTCCAGGTCTTCGTATTCGATCACCGCCGCCATGGCGGCCTTGCGTGCGGTTTCCAGGTCGCGGGCGGCGACGGCCAGTACCACCTGGCCGACGAACTGCACGGTGTCGATGGCCAGCAACGGGTCGCCGGGCATCAGCGGGCCGATATCTTTCAGGCCCGGCACATCTTCGTGGGTAATGACGATGCGCACGCCGTCGAAGGCGTAGCAGGGCGCCGTGTCGATGCTGAGGATCCGGGCATGGGCGCGGTCGGACAGGCGCGCATACAGGTGCAACTGGTTGGGGAATTCCAGGCGGTCATCGATGTACTGCGCCTCGCCCGACACGTGCTTGGCGGCGCTGTCATGCTTGACGCTGCGCCCGACCCCGGACGTCAGGTCCTGGGCAAACAGCGCGGCCATTTCGGCTTGGGTTTTTACCACGGCGTGATGGTTAGACATAAGCGGTCACCCGAGTCTCGATGTGCGGCGTTTGCAGTTCGATAAAGTATTTGCGCAGCAGGTTCTGTGCGCTGAGCAGGCGGTATTCCTTGCTCGCCCGGAAGTCCGACAGCGGGGTGAAGTCCTCGGCCAGGGCCGCGCAGGCCTGCTCCACGGTGGCGGCGTTCCAGGTGGCGCCGATCAGCACCGCCTCGCAATGTTGCGCGCGCTTGGGCGTGGCGGCCATGCCACCGAAGGCGACGCGGGCAGCGCTGATCACCCCGTTGTCGATCTTCAGGTTGAACGCCGCGCAGACCGCCGAGATGTCATCGTCCAGGCGCTTGGACACCTTATAGGCGCGAAACAGCGTGTGGCCCTTGGGTACGATGATTTTCTCGATGAACTCGCTGTCCTGGCGGGCGGTGACGCGGTAGTCGATAAAGTAGTCTTCCAGGGCCAGGGTGCGGCGCACGCTGCCTTTGCACAGCACAATCTGCGCGCCGAGGGCGATCAGCAGCGGCGGCGAATCACCGATCGGCGAGGCGTTGCCGATATTGCCGCCAAGGGTGCCCTGGTTGCGGATTTGCAGGGAGGCAAAGCGGTGCAGCAGGTCGCCGAAGTCCGGGTATTCGTGGTGCAGTGCGCTGTAGCAGTCGGAGAGGGCGGTGGCGGCGCCGATTTCCAGGCGGTCGGCAAAGGTCTCGATGCGCTTCATGGCTTCAATGTTGCCGACATAGATCATCACGGGTAGCACGCGGTGGAACTGGGTGACCTCCAGCGCCAGGTCGGTGCCGCCGGCCAGCAACCGGGCCTGGGGGTAGGCGTCGTAAAGGTCGGCCAGGTCGGCGACGGTCAGGGGCACCAGGCAGCGTTTGTCGCCGCTGTTCAGTTCACCGGTTTGCGTCGGGGCGATGGCCTTGAGGCGGGCGATGGTTTGCGCCTCACGGCTGTCGAACTGGTCCTGGGGCTTGTTGCAGCAGGCTTGTTCGGCAGCGGCGAGGATCGGCCGGTAGCCGGTGCAGCGGCACAGGTTGCCGGCCAGGGCTTCGTGGGCCTTGGCGCTGTCCGGGGCGTCGCTGTTCTTTTGCAGGGCGAACAGTGACATCACAAAGCCCGGCGTGCAGAAACCGCACTGCGAGCCATGGCACTCGACCATGGCCTGTTGCACGCTGTGCAGTTGGCCCTGGTGCTTGAGGTCTTCGACGCTGATCAGCTGTTTGCCGTGCAGGGACGAGACAAACGTCAGGCACGAATTGAGGCTGCGATAGCGAATCTGCTCGGCGCCTTGCTCGTCGGTCTGCAACTCGCCGACCACCACGGTGCAGGCACCACAGTCGCCGCTGGCGCAGCCTTCCTTGGTTCCGGATTTGCCCAGGTGCTCACGCAGGTAGTTGAGCACTGTCAGGTTCGGGTCCAGGGCATGCTCGCTACGGAGCTCCTGGTTGAGTAAAAACTGGATCACGGAAGGCCTCGCAGACTCATTATTGTTGTTAACCGCTTTGCGCCGAATCTAGTCATGTCTGACTTTTCGGTCAACGATTTTCTGACCGAAAGGTCAAGAAAGTGCGGTTGCAACCCCTTTGATTATGGTTCAGATCCCTGTAACCGCCGTTTTCAGGGGCGCCTGGGCTTTATCGTCTGCGTATTTCATGCCAAATTCGGCGTTGTCGGCCCAGCGATTGCGCTACACTGCCGCCCTTGTACCGATAGCAGATTTTGAAGGGAAAACATGACGTTCAAGGCGCCGGACAGTCTCGCCGAGCAAATCGCTCACCACCTCGCCGAACGCATCATTCGCGGCGATCTCAAGCCTGGGGAACGGATCCAGGAACAGAAAGTCACGCTGGCACTCAATGTCAGCCGTGGCTCCGTGCGCGAAGCCTTGCTGATCCTTGAGCGCCGGCACCTGATCGCCATCCTGCCGCGCCGTGGCGCCCACGTTACCGAACTCACCGCGCACAAGGTGCAGAGCCTGTGTACGCTGATGAGCGAGTTGTACATTCTGCTGGGGGATGCGGTGGCCAAGGGTTGGCAGACCCAGGCCGACATGGCGCCGTTCGTGCAGATCCAGCAACGGCTGGTGAGCAATTTTGAACGCCAGGACATCCGCGCCTTTGTCGAAGAATGCTTCAATGTCATGCGCGCCGCGTACCCCTTTGCCAATAACCCGTACCTGCAGGAAACCGTCGAGAACCTGCAACCGGCGATGAACCGCGCCTATTACCTGGCCCTGGATCAGCGCAAGGCCTCCATGAGCGAGTACCTGGCGCTGTTCGAGCAACTGCTCGCCGCCGTCCTCGCCCGTGACCTGCCGCAGATCCGCCAGGTGCTCTCGGCTTACTGCCAGCGCAGTGCCTCATTGGTCATCGCAGCCCTGGCGGACGCCTAAGCGTGCGGCTCAAGTGCATCAAACTGGCGGGGTTCAAATCCTTCGTCGACCCGACCACGGTCAACTTCCCCAGTAATATGGCGGCAGTGGTCGGGCCCAATGGCTGCGGCAAGTCGAACATCATCGACGCCGTACGCTGGGTGATGGGCGAGAGCTCGGCGAAAAACCTGCGTGGCGAGTCGATGACCGACGTCATCTTCAACGGCTCCACCAGCCGCAAGCCGGTGAGCCAGGCCAGCATCGAACTGGTGTTCGACAACTCCGACGGCACCCTGGTGGGGGAGTACGCCGCCTACGCGGAAATCTCCATCCGCCGCAAAGTGACCCGCGACAGCCAGAACAGTTACTTCCTCAACGGCACCAAGTGCCGGCGCCGGGACATTACCGATATCTTCCTCGGCACCGGCCTGGGCCCGCGCAGCTACTCGATCATCGAGCAGGGCATGATCTCCAAGCTGATCGAAGCCAAGCCCGAGGACCTGCGCAACTTTATCGAGGAAGCGGCCGGCATCTCCAAGTACAAGGAGCGCCGCCGCGAGACCGAAAACCGCATCCGCCGCACCCACGAAAACCTCGCGCGCCTGACCGACCTGCGTGAAGAGCTGGAGCGCCAGTTGGAGCGCCTGCACCGCCAGGCCCAGGCGGCCGAGAAGTACCAGGAATACAAAGGCGAAGAACGCCAGCTCAAGGCGCAACTCTCGGCGCTGCGCTGGCAGGCCTTGAATGACCAGGTGGGCCAGCGCGAAGCGATCATCGGCACCCAGGAAATCAGCTTCGAGGCCCTGGTGGCCGAGCAGCGCAATGCCGACGCCAGCATCGAGCGCCTGCGTGACGGTCACCATGACCTGTCCGAGCGCTTCAATCTGGTGCAGGGCCGCTTCTATTCGGTGGGCGGCGATATTGCGCGGGTCGAACAGAGCATCCAGCACGGCCAGCAGCGTTTGCGCCAGTTGCAGGATGACCTCAAGGAAGCGGAACGGGCGCGGCTGGAAACCGAGTCGCACCTGGGTCACGACCGCACCTTGCTGCTGACCCTTGGGGAGGAGCTGGACATGCTCACCCCCGAGCAGGCAATCACCAGCGCCGCCGCCGAAGAAGCCGCCGCGGCCCTGGAAGAATCGGAAACCTCCATGCACGGCTGGCAGGAGCAGTGGGACGCGTTCAACCTGCGTTCCGCCGAACCGCGGCGCCAGGCTGAGGTGCAGCAGTCGCGCATCCAGCAACTGGAAACCAGCATGGAACGCCTGGCCGAGCGCCAGCGCCGGGTCCTGGAGGAGCGCGCCTTGCTGGCTGCTGCCCCGGAAGACGCGGCGATCATGGCGTTGAGCGAGCAACTGGCTGAAAGCGAAATGACCCTGGAAGAGCTGGAGGCCAGCGAAGAACAACAAGTGGAGCGCCTGGAGCAATTGCGCCAGGAACTGCAGCAGGCGACCCAGGCGCAGCAGCAGGCCCAAGGCGATTTGCAGCGCCTCAACGGGCGCCTGGCCTCCCTTGAGGCCTTGCAGCAAGCCGCACTGGACCCCGGCACCGGCACCGCCGAATGGCTGCGCGACCAGCACCTGGCCGAGCGTCCGCGCCTGGCCGAAGGCTTGAAGGTTGAAGCTGGTTGGGAATTGGCTGTGGAAACCGTGCTCGGTGCAGACCTGCAAGCGGTGCTGGTGGACGATTTTGGCGGCCTTGACCTGGCGGGCTTTACCCAGGGCGACTTGCGCCTGCTCAGCCCGGCAGCCGATGGCACCCGCGTGCCGGGCAGCCTGCTGGATAAAGTCGAGGCGCCGATTGACCTGGCGCCCTGGCTGGGCCAGGTCAAGCCGGTGGACTCGCTGGAACAGGCTCTGGCGCTGCGTGGCCAATTGGCCTCTGGCGAAAGCCTGATCAGCCGCGATGGCTATTGGGTGGGCCGGCACTTTTTGCGGGTGCGCCGCGCCAGTGAAGCCGAAAGTGGCGTATTGGCCCGTGGCCAGGAAATCGTCAACCTGAGCGCCGAGCGTGAAGAGCGCGAGGCGACCCTGGAGTCCCTGGAAACCCAACTGCAAACCCTGCGCGCCACCCAGCGCCAGCAAGAGACCGGTCGCGAACATTTGCGCCGCCTGTTGCAGGACGAAGCGCGCCAGCAGGGCGAACTGAAAGCCCAGCTCTCGGCCAGCAAGGCCAAGGCCGAACAGTTGACCCTGCGCCGTACCCGTCTCGATGAAGAAGTGGCCGAGATGGGCGAGCAGCGCGCCCTCGAACACGAACAAGTCGGCGAAGCGCGCCTGCAGTTGCAGGATGCCCTCGACAGCATGGCTCTGGACACCGAGCAGCGCGAACTGCTGCTGGCCCAGCGTGACAGCCTGCGCGAGCGCCTCGACCGGGTGCGCCAGGAAGCGCGCCAGCACAAGGATCACGCCCACCAGTTGGCGGTGCGCCTGGGCTCGTTGCGCGCCCAGCACGACTCCACGCGCCAGGCCTTGGAGCGCCTGGAGATGCAGTCCGAGCGCCTGACGGAAAAGCGCGAGCAACTGAGCCTCAACCTGGAGGAGGGCGAGGCGCCCCTGGAAGAGCTGCGCTTGAAGCTCGAAGAGTTGCTCGATAAACGCATGAGCGTCGACGTAGAACTCAAGACCGCGCAAATCGCCCTGGAAGACGCCGACCGTGAACTGCGCGACGCAGAAAAGCGCCGGACCCAGGCCGAGCAGCAATCCCAATTGATCCGCAGCCAGCTCGAACAGCAACGCATGGAATGGCAGGCCCTCACGGTGCGCCGCAAAACCCTGCAGGACCAGTTGCTCGAAGATGGCTACGACCTGCACGGCGTACTCAATACCCTGACCGCCCAGGCCAACGAGAAAGACGCCGAGGAAGAACTTGAGCGCATTGCTGCGCGTATTCAACGACTTGGCGCGATCAACCTTGCGGCCATCGACGAATACCAGCAGCAGTCCGAGCGCAAACGTTACCTGGATGCCCAGGACGCCGATCTGGTGGAAGCCCTGGACACCTTGGAAAATGTCATTCGCAAGATCGACAAGGAAACCCGTAACCGCTTCAAAGATACCTTTGATCAGATTAATGGCGGTTTACAGGCCTTATTTCCAAAAGTTTTCGGTGGTGGCAGCGCTTACTTGGAACTGACGGGCGAAGATCTACTCGATACAGGGGTAACGATCATGGCGCGGCCCCCGGGCAAGAAGAACAGCACCATCCATTTGTTGTCCGGTGGCGAGAAGGCCCTGACCGCATTGGCCCTGGTATTTGCCATCTTCAAGTTGAACCCGGCGCCGTTCTGCATGCTCGATGAAGTTGACGCGCCGTTGGATGACGCTAACGTTGGACGCTATGCCCGCTTGGTTAAAGAGATGTCCCAGACGGTGCAGTTCATCTATATCACCCACAACAAGATCGCCATGGAAATGGCCGATCAATTGATGGGGGTGACCATGCATGAACCGGGCTGTTCGCGACTGGTGGCGGTGGATGTGGAAGAGGCGATGGCGATGGTGGAAAGTTAGCGGCAAGTTGCTAGCTTCAAGCGGCAAGAGTGTCGGCTTGAAGCGTATGGCTTGTAGCTTAATTCCTGCGTCAGCCGACACATTTTGCGCCAACTGTGTAAAGTTATCTTTGGTCGTGCTAGTTTAATGTCAATTTTTCGTATGCGTGGGCAAAACGTCAGTCAGAACATAGAGTTGGCGCCACGTTTTAAAGCGGTTTGCACGGTGCTAAACCCCTTATTTTTCAGCATTTTTTATAGAGGCAAGGGATTACATGGAAATCGGTCTGCGCGAGTGGCTGATCGTCATCGGCATTATTGTAATAGCCGGTATTCTTTTTGATGGCTGGCGCCGGATGCGCGGCGGCAAGGGCAAGCTGAAATTCCGTCTGGACCGCAACCTGTCCAATTTGCCCGACGACGACGGCGCCGCCGAGCTGCTGGGGCCGCCCCGTGTCCTGGACACCCATAAAGAACCGCAACTGGACGAGCACGACCTGCCGTCGATGAGCGCGCCGGTGCGTGAAGCCCGCGAGCCGTCGTCCAAGCGCGGCAAGCGTGGCAGCGCTGCCGTGGCCGAGCCGCATCAGGGGGACCTGAACCTTGACGTGGATGAAGGCCCGAGCTTCAGCAGCCGTGACGGCGACTTCCCCGATGAGCGCCCGGCCAAGAGCGCATCGCGTGAGGCCGCCAAGGATCAACCCGCGGCTGAAGAAGTGCTGGTGATCAGCGTGATCTGCCGCGACGCGGCCGGCTTCAAGGGCCCGGCGCTGTTGCAGAACATCCTGGAAAGCGGCCTGCGTTTTGGCGAGATGGATATTTTCCACCGTCACGAAAGCATGGCCGGCAACGGTGAAGTGCTGTTCTCCATGGCCAACGCGGTCAAGCCGGGCACCTTCGACCTGGACGATATCGACCTGTTCAGCACCCCGGCGGTGAGCTTCTTCCTCGGCCTGCCAGGCCCGCGTCACCCGAAACAGGCGTTCGACGTCATGGTGGCCGCAGCCCGCAAGCTGTCCCAGGAACTCAACGGCGAGCTCAAGGACGACCAGCGCAGCGTGCTGACCGCCCAGACCATCGAGCATTACCGTCAGCGCATCGTCGAGTTCGAGCGTCGCGCCCTGACACAGAAGCGCTAAGGTTTAATCCTAAGCGTTGCCTGTAGAATCCGTGCACTACATATTGAGCAGCTTCGGCTGCTCTTTTGCTTTATGAGAGAACACCCATGACCGCCGCCCACACCCGCATCCTCGAACTGCGCGCTGAACTGGATCAGCACAACTACCGTTACCATGTACTCGACGAGCCGAGCATCCCGGACGCCGAGTACGATCGGTTGTTCCACGAACTCAAGGCGCTGGAAGCCGAGCACCCGGACCTGGTGACCCGCGACTCACCCACGCAGCGGGTCGGCAGCGCGGCGTTGTCGGCGTTTACCCAGGTGCGTCACGAGATCCCGATGCTCAGCCTGGGCAACGCCTTTGATGAAGCCACCCTGCTGGAGTTTGATCGCCGGGTCACCGAGGGCCTCGACCTGCCGGTGGGCGATCTGTTTGGCGCTGGCGTGGCGGTGGAATACAGCTGCGAACCCAAGCTCGATGGCCTGGCGGTCAGCCTGCTGTACCAGGATGGCGAGTTGGTACGCGGCGCGACCCGTGGCGACGGCACCACGGGCGAAGACATCAGCGTCAATGTACGCACCGTGCGCAATATCCCCTTGAGGCTTCACGGCACGGGCTGGCCGGCGACCCTGGAAGTGCGCGGCGAAGTCTTTATGTCCAAGGCCGGTTTCGAGCGCTTGAATGCCACGCAACTGGAAGTCGGCGGCAAGACCTTCGCCAACCCGCGCAACGCCGCCGCCGGCAGCCTGCGCCAGCTCGACTCGAAGATCACCGCCAGCCGCCCCCTGGAGTTCTGCTGCTACGGCGTGACCACCGATATCAGCGACACCCATATCGGCAACCTGCAGCAGCTGCAGCAGTGGGGTATGCCCATCAGCCACGAGCTGAAGCTGGCCAGGGGCATTGAGGATTGCCTGGCGTACTACCGCGATATCGGAGAGCGGCGTAACAGCCTGGCCTATGAAATCGACGGTGTGGTGTTCAAGGTCAACAGTATCGCGTACCAGCGCGAACTGGGCTTTCGCGCCCGCGAGCCGCGCTGGGCCATCGCCCATAAGTTTCCGGCGATGGAAGAGCTCACCGAGCTGCTCGACGTTGAGTTCCAGGTCGGCCGCACCGGCGCCGTGACGCCGGTGGCGCGCCTGAAGCCGGTCAAGGTGGCGGGCGTTACCGTGTCCAATGCGACGTTGCACAACATGGACGAAGTGGCGCGCCTGGGCCTGATGATCGGCGACACGGTGATCATCCGCCGTGCCGGTGATGTGATCCCACAGGTCGTGTCGGTGGTTACCGAGCGCCGCCCGGAAAATGCCCGCGCCGTACAGATCCCGGAAAACTGCCCGGTGTGCGGTTCCCATGTGGAGCGCACGCAACTGGTCAAGCGCAGCAAGGGTCGGGAAACCGTCAGCGAAGGCGCGGTGTATCGCTGTGTCGGGCGCCTGGCCTGTGGCGCGCAGCTCAAGCAGGCGATTATCCATTTTGTTTCGCGCCGGGCCATGGATATCGACGGCCTGGGCGACAAGACCATTGAGCAGTTGGTCGACGAAAAGCTCATCGGCTCGCCGGCTGACCTGTACAAGCTCAAGTACGAGCAGATCATCGACCTGGAAGGCTTCGCCGATGTTTCCAGCAAAAAACTGATCGCCGCCATCGAAAACAGCAAGACCCCGACCCTGGCCCGCTTTATCTACGCCCTGGGCATTCCCGATGTGGGCGAGGAAACCGCCAAGGTGCTGGCGCGCTCGCTGGCCTCCCTTGAGCGTGTGCAGCAGGCGTTGCCGGAAGTGTTGACGTACTTGCCGGATGTGGGCCTGGAAGTGGCTCACGAGATCCATAGCTTCTTTGAGGACAGCCACAACCAGCAAGTGATTGGCGCGCTGTTGTCGCCGGACGAATGCGCACTGGTCTTGCAGGATCAGGGCGAGCTGAGTGCCGAGTTCGCCGCCAGCACCACCCTGGGCGGCTTGCTCGACAAGTTGCACGTGCCTTCCGTG
Organism: Pseudomonas sp. GW821-FHT01D09; assembly: GCF_059422465.1. NCBI lineage: Bacteria > Pseudomonadati > Pseudomonadota > Gammaproteobacteria > Pseudomonadales > Pseudomonadaceae > Pseudomonas > Pseudomonas sp. GW821-FHT01D09. Next base: position 31,800 of record NZ_JBWKWY010000019.1, on the reverse strand, counting down.
GGGCCGGGGGCTGCGCAAAAGCTGGCGGACAAGTTTGGCTCCCTGGAGGGGGTTATCCAGGCCGACTGGCTGGACATGCGCCAGGCGCTGCCGGAGAAGCAGGCCAAGGCCGTGCGCGAGTTCTTTGATGATCAGGACAATGCCCGTCGTGCCCTGGCCATCGAGCAGCAGCTCAAGGACTTCGGCATGCACTGGCAGAGCGAGAAGAAAGTGGTCGAGGGCTTGCCCGAAGCAGGGCATACCTGGGTGCTGACCGGCTCGCTGGAACTGATGAGCCGCGACGTGGCCAAGGCAAAGCTCGAAAGCCTGGGCGCCAAGGTGGCGGGGTCGGTATCGGCGAAAACCCATTGCGTGGTCGCCGGGCCGGGCGCCGGGTCCAAGTTGGCCAAGGCCAGTGAGCTGGGGTTGAAGGTGCTGGACGAAGAGGCATTCGTCGCCTTCCTGGCCAGCCACAACATCCCCCTCTGATGATCGTTCCCACGCTCTGCTGATCGTTCCCACGCTCTGCGTGGGAACGCCGCCATGGACGCTCTGCGTCCGCTGTTGGGACGCGGAGCGTCCTGGGATGCATTCCCACGCAGAGCGTGGGAACGATCTTGGGTAGTAAATGATCTAGTCTTGGGCACGCCCCTGGAGAGATCGCCATGTACCGCTTCTTCGAGCAGCTCAGTTCGCGCATCGCCGCACCGTTCGTGGCCGGGGCTGCGCGCAACAGCAAGGTCTGGCAGTGCCGTTGCGGGCAATCCCTGTTCTTTCGCAACAGCCAGTGCCTGGCCTGTTCGGCGCTGCTGGGCTACCTGCCTCAGCAAAGCCGGCTGTCATCCCTGCAACCGGGGCCTGTCGTCGATACCTGGCTGCAGGACGACAACCTCGACGCCGGCGCCTTTCGCCGTTGCGCCAACCTCGACACCCCGGCGGCCTGCAACTGGCTGATCCCGGCCTACAGCACTGCGCCGCTGTGCGTAGCGTGCAGCCTTAATCGCACCATCCCCGACCTGTCGATCGCGGAAAACCCCGAACGCTGGCGCAAAGTCGAAACCGCCAAGCGCCGGCTGGTGGCGCAATTGATCAGCCTGGGTTTGCAGGTGATTCCCAAAACAGTCGACGAGACCAACGGCCTGGCTTTTGACTTCGTGGGTATCGACCTGGAAGGCAAGGCCCCCACCACGGGCCACGCCAACGGCTTGATCACCCTCGATATCAAGGAAGCCGACGACGAGCATCGTGAGAAAATCCGCGTGCAGATGCGCGAGCCGTACCGCACCTTGCTCGGTCATTTCCGCCATGAGGTCGGCCACTACTATTGGGATCGCCTGATCGCCGGCAGTCATTGGCTGCAGCCGTTTCGCAACCTGTTCGGCGATGAGCGCGCCAGTTATGCCGACGCCCTCGACCAGTACTACCAGAACGGCCCGCGCCCGGATTGGCAGCAAACCAGCGTCAGCGCCTATGCCACCATGCACCCCTGGGAAGACTGGGCGGAAACCTGGGCCCATTACCTGCACATGATGGACGCGGTCGACACCGCCCTGGGGTTTGGCATGAGCGCGCGGGAGATGGACCTGGACTACCCGTCATTTCCCCTCACCACCCTCTATGACCCGCAGCACCCTGGCGGCACGGCGTTCCTGTCCTTCGTCAATGCCTGGATCGAGCTGGCCGGCATGCTCAACGAACTGTCCCGCAGCATGGGGCAGCCGGATTTCTATCCCTTTGTGCTGCCCCCGGCGGTGATTGCCAAGTTGCACTTCATCCACCTGGTGATCCAGGAGGAGGGTGGCCGGGCGGATGAGGCATTGAACGCCCAATAATCGAAATGTGGGGGCGGGTGTTCCTGAGGGCTATGGCAAGTACTTGAACCTCTTGGCTTTTTAATCCTGCGTCAACGGTTGTAACTTCCGATGAGATCGGTACAATGGCGCGGCTTGCCGAGAGGCCAGCGTCGTTATGGTGACCCCATCGGTCCCCCCGCAACGATTACCCGTGAACCTGGTCAGAGCCGGAAGGCAGCAGCCACAGCGGGAACATTGTGTGCCGGGGTGTGGCTGGTGGGGTTGCCTCCATAACGCTCTCCTTGCAACAACTCTGCAACTCATCCGTATTTTTACTTTGCCATGCACTCCTGTGCAGCGGGCGAAGCTATCCATGCGCCGCGGTTTCCCGCGGCGTTTGCGTGTCTGGCAATCAGCCTTTGTGACGGTTGAAGAATTTGCGCGCGCCGGCCAGCAGGGCAATCACACCAATCACCAGAAACTTCTTCGCCGCCAGCAGGAAGATGCCGATCTTGGCGAACAGCCCGGCCTTGCCGGCGATCCCGCCTGCGACCAGTGCGGCCAGGCCGTAGGACGCCAGCTTGTCGGTGCCCGGGTTGTAGTCAGTGTAGAGGTTGCCATCGGTGAAGTTGGTGAAGGCCAGGACCTTGGGCAGTTCCTGCTTGATGGTGGGCAGGTCGGCCATGGCGGCGACGGCATTGAGTTCCAGCACGCCCTCGCGGCCCAGCACGCGGATGCTGTAGTTGAGGGTGTTCTGCTCGGCGTCGTCGGCTTTCAGTTCACGGGCCCAGTACATCTTGTGGGACTGTTGGTCGTAGTGCGGTGGTTCGGCCCAGCCCAGCAGGTGCAGGCCGGCGTAGCCCTGTTTCTGGCGTTCCTGGTTGTCCTCGGCATCGTCTTCCTGCATCTGCTTGAGCAGTTCGGCGTAGTCGATTTTGGCCGCGTCTTCGTCGGAAATATGCCCGTCGTCCTTGTAGCTGACAATCACGCCCCAGCCGCGTGCCGACAGTGGGCTGACGGCCTTGGGCACGATCATGCCCAGGGTGCTGAAGCCCGGCGGGTTGCCCCAGCCGTCGGTGAGCAGGCGTTCGCTGTCCTTGGGGTCAAGGTAGTAGAACTCGTCGTTGAGCTTGAGCGTGGCGATACCGCCGGGCAGGGTGATGGTGCCGGTTTGCTGTTTGAGGGAGGCGAGGAAGTGTTCGGCGGTTTCGGCGGGGGCGCTGGTTTCGACCGGCGCCGGGGCGGTGCTGGCATGGACCGGCGCGACAGGCAGGCTCAAGACGGCAGCCGCCACCAGTAGGCGGAGGTAGTTCATGGTAGTCCTTTACATTTTGAAATAATTGCGCAAAAGGATACCGAATCCACCTGGGCCGCGCGACCATGTTGACAAAAGGCGTGGCCCAGCGCCTGCCAAAAGAGGGGCTGTCCGGTTGGATCATGTCTGGAGGCAAAGGGCAGGCAACATCAGCGGCCTGCTCTTTTTATGTCGTGCGAGCTCTAAGGCTTGGACAAGGCCTGGTCTACCGCCGCTATCAGCTTTCCCAGATCCTTCGGGGTGGCTTTATGAATGACACCGAACAGATAAGCGCGCTGTTCTTCCTCATCGCCCAGATCGGCAAAAAAGACTTTCAGCTTCACTCCCAGGGCCTCTGCAAACAAGAAGAGAGCGTCAACGCTGGGTGTATAGGTGCCGGTTTCGAAGCGGCTGATGGTTTTAGGGTCAAAACCGGTTTTCTCACCTAGTTCAGCCTGAGTAAGCCCCGCTACCTTTCGGTAGCGTCTGATGGCTGGACCCAAACTTGAAATTTGCATCGCTCAATTCCCATTTAGAATCAAGAACTTAACGATAAATATTGGCATTAGGCAACGGCACGCACCATCACCTTTTCTTGCAAAGTGTGATGTAATTCGTAGAATCGGCGTTTAGGACAAGTATTTGACGGGCTTGTTTCACAGGGCAGCTTTATGAAACAGGAAATCATCGCTTTCTCCTCACTTTCATAAAGGTGACCGCTGAAAGTTGCTTGGCCGCAGCGCCAGGGGCGCTCTAGCACGGCCCTGCAGCACCCGTCTTTCGTACCAGACGCTCGAATTAAAGCCTAGTTGATCTTCGTCGAACCGAAGGTCAGGTGCTGGGTAAAACCTGGTTTGCCCGCTGAATGGGGCCAGCCAGCCGATTGACGGTTTACCCGTCTGGAAATACCCCTCTACCTGCCGGATCTACCCGATCCCGGGCCGGTAGATCGAATGCTGTCCATGGAGCTTTAAAGTGCGCGTCAATTTGCCGGTCACCACAGTTGAACAGACTTTCGGGGAGCAGCAACGGCTCATTTCCGCGACGGACATCAATAGCCATATTACCTACTGCAACGCCGAGTTTGCGGCCATGAGTGGCTTCACCCAGGCCGAACTGATCGGCAGTACCCACAACCTGGTACGCCACCCGGACATGCCGCCTGCGGTGTTTGAACTGATGTGGCGCTACCTCAAGGCCGGCCACAGCTGGATGGGCGTGGTCAAGAATCGCTGCAAGAATGGCAACTTCTATTGGGTCAGCGCCTATGTCACGCCGATCCTCGAAAAGGGCCGCTTGGTGGGCTACGAGTCGGTGCGGGTCAAGCCGACGCGCGAGCAGGTGCGGCGTGCCGAAGCGCTCTACGCACGCTTGCGTGCCGGGCGCTCGGCGGTGTCGCTGCCACAGCGCCTGGGCCAGCTCGGCAATGCCCTGGCCGTGCCCGCCCTGGCGGCGCTGGTCGCTGGTGGCGCGGTGCAATGGCTGCCCACCGGCTGGGCGCAGGCATCGGCCGCGCTGCTGTTTCTCGGCCTGGGGGCCTGGGCACACCGGCGTCTGGGGCAGCAGCTCAAGCAGATTGTCGAACACACGCCCAACACCTTTTCCGACCCCATCAGCGCCATGACCTACAGCGATGCACTGGGCCCGGCGGCGCAGCTGGAAATGATCCTGATCAGCGAGGAGGCGCGCTTGAAAACCGCCCTCACGCGGCTCAGCGACCTGGCCACGCAGATGGCCGAGGCGGCGACCGATTCCAGTGTGTTGTCGGGCAAGACCGAGTCGGCGCTGCTGGAGCAACGCGCCGAGACCGATATGACCGCCGCCGCCATGACCGAAATGGCCGCGTCCATCGCCGAAGTGGCGACGCATGTGCAGCAGACCGCCAGCGAAGCCCGCACCGCCAATGACCTGGCCGGGCATGGCAGCCAGGTGGTCGGCAGCACCCGCGAGGCGATCCAGTTGCTGGCGAGCACCGTCACCCAGATCAACCAGGCGGTGGGCCATCTGGCCGGCCAGACCCAGGAAATCCGCGTGGCCGCGAGCATGATCCAGGCCATCGCCGACCAGACCAACCTGCTGGCCCTCAACGCCGCTATCGAAGCGGCGCGGGCCGGCGAGCAGGGTCGCGGCTTTGCCGTGGTGGCCGATGAAGTGCGGGCGCTGGCGGGCAAGACCCGCGAGTCCACCGAGCAGATCCAGGGCATTATCCAGAGTTTGCGCGCAGGCGCCGACGAAGCGGTGAACATTGCCAGCACCGGCATTCACGAAGCCGAGCAGGGCGTGCAACAGGTATTGCAGGCGCAACAGGCACTGCTGGGCATTCGCCAGGCGGTGGAGCGCATTACCGGCATGAGCCAGCAAATGGCTGCTGCCTCACAGGAACAATCCCACGTCGCAGAGGATGTTTCACAACAGATCAATAACGTCGCGGCCACGGTGCAAAAGACAGCGGGCAATGCCAACGCTGCAGTCACCCGGGGCCGGGAACTTGAAAGCATCTCTTCCGGGTTGCGTGCCCTGGTCGAGCGGTTCAACCGCTAGCCACCTAGAGCCTCATTCATGGATGAGAAATACCGCAGGGCCGTGGATGCCGCCGCCATTTTCTCCGAGACAGATCTCACCGGCCGCATCACCTACGTCAACGACCAATTCTGCGGCATGTCCGGCTATAGCCGCGACGAGTTGCTGGGGCGCAACCACCGGATCCTCAGCTCCGGGTTGCACCCTGCCGGGTTTTTCCAGGGCATGTGGCGCACCATCACCGAGGGCAAGGTCTGGCGCGGGGAAATCTGCAACCGCGCCAAGGATGGGTCGCTGTATTGGGTCGACAGCACCATGGTGCCGCTGGTCGATGAGCGTACCGGCCAGGTGCAGAAGTACGTGTCGATTCGGTTTGATGTCAGCGAAAAGCGCCAGTTGCTGCAAACCCTGCAATGGCGGGTCGGCCACGATGTACTGACCGGGCTGCCCAACCGCGCCTACCTTTCGGAATTGCTTGTGCAATCCCTGGAATTTTCCCGCAGCGAGCACATTCCCCTGGCGGTGTGCATGCTCGACCTGGATGGCTTCAAGGCGGTCAATGACGGCTACGGCCATGCCTCCGGCGACCTGTTGCTGGTGGAGGTCGCCAGCCGCCTGCGGGACATCATCCGCGGCGAAGACGTGGTCGCCAGGCTGGCCGGTGACGAGTTTGTGCTGATCCTGCGTTACGTGCGCGATGCCGAGGAGTTGAACCGCGCTTTGCGGCGCATCCTCACGGCCATTTCCGAGCCGTACTCGATCCTGGGGGCGCAGATCAACGTGTTTGCCAGCATTGGCGTCACGCTGTTCCCGTTGGATGACGAGGATGCCGACACCTTGCTGCGCCATGCCGACCAGGCGATGTATGTGGCCAAGCAAAGCGGCCGTAACCGCTACCAGCTGTTTGACGTGTCCCTGGAGCAAGAGGTCAAGGCCACCCACCAGACCGTCCAGCAGATTCGCCAGGCCCTGGCGGCGGGGGAGTTGTGCCTGCACTTCCACCCCAAGATCAACCTGCGCCACGGCCAGGTCGTGGGGTTTGAGGCGTTGCTGCGCTGGCAGCACCCGATACGCGGGCTGGTGTCGCCCAAGGATTTCCTGTCGCTGATCGAGCAGACCGACCTGATCGTCGACGTCGGCGAATGGGTGATGGACCAGGTGCTGGCGCAGATACGCCAGTGGCAAGAGGCCGGGCATTGCTGGCCGGTCAGCGTGAACATCGCGGCGCGGCATTTCCAGCGCGCGGATTTTGTCGAGCGCCTGCAACAGCTGCTGGCCCAGCATCCTGATGTTGCGCCGCACATGCTTGACCTGGAGATCGCCGAATCGGTGGCCATCAATCATATCCAGCGCGTTACCGAGCACCTGGCGGCATGCCAGGCGCTGGGGGTGCGGTTCTCCCTGGATGATTTCGGCACCGGCTATTCGTCCCTCAGCTACCTCAAGCGCCTGCCGACCCAGACCATCAAGATCGACAAGTCGTTTGTGCGCGACATCCTGCATGACAAGGACGACCTGGCGCTGACCCAGGCGGTGATCGGCCTGGCCCGGGCCTTTGGCCGCGAAGTGATCGCCGAGGGCCTGGAAACCCTGGAGCATGGCCAGTTACTGCTGCGCATGGGGTGTGAAGTGGCCCAGGGTTATTATTTTGCCCAGCCCATGCCCGCCGCCGAAGTGCCGGCCTGGGCGGCGGGGTTCGATCTGCTCAACTATGGCGTTGATGAAGATTGAGGCTGGCGCCCACCGTTGCCGGTGTAGAGCTGGACGATGCCGTCAATTTCCCCTGACATCTTCATCCGCATCAAGGTGCGCAAAATCTGCTGGACGGGCAGGGCCGGGTCGTTGCGCACATAGCAGCCCAGGCTTTGCTCTTCGACCACGGCCACCACGTGCAGGCGGCGGTCCACCGGCAATTGCTGGTTGAAGCGCTCCAGGGTCCACTCGTTGGTGACCGCGTACTTGAAACGCCCGGCCACCAGTTTTTGCAGCACTTGCGCTTCGCTGCGGGCGTCGTCGCGCTTGAGTTGGCCCTTGGCGAAGAGGGGATCAAGGGTCGGGTAGTTGTAGTTGAGCACGGTGCCGATATTCTGTGTCGACAGCTTGTCCACAATGACCGACAGCGGCGGCACGTGGGCGCTGACCAGCACATTGCGCTGTACCAGCAACGGGATGCTCCACACATAATCGCCGGGCTGGTCATTGAGCCACGCCTGTGCGACGTAGCAGCGCACGTCGACCTCGCCATTTTTCATGGCCGGGGCGATGCGGGCCCGGGCCAATACCTGGAACCGGGCCGGATGGCCGACCTGGGTCGCCAGGCTCAAGATCAGGTCATATAAAATGCCCTGGGTCGGTTGGTCCCGCTCGATCTGCACCAGAGGCATGGCCCAGCTGTCGGAAATGGCGAAGCGCAACGGCGCAGGCGCCGCCAGGCTCAGTGTGCTGATCATCCATAAAGCGCCCAGGACTACGCGCATAAACTCTCCGGGATCCGCCCTGGTACGGGCGTGCTAAGACAGCTTAGTCAGATTAGACGAGCGTGCCGGATGCAATTTCCCCCCTGCTCCGCTAGCATTACCGTCTTCCGCTTCCCAGTCGCGACGGTTTTCGATGAGTTATCAGGTTCTTGCACGTAAATGGCGCCCGCGCTCGTTCCGCGAAATGGTCGGCCAGACCCATGTGCTCAAGGCTCTGATCAATGCCTTGGACAGCCAACGGCTGCACCACGCCTACCTGTTCACCGGCACGCGCGGGGTGGGCAAGACCACCATTGCGCGGATCATTGCCAAGTGCCTGAACTGCGAGACCGGCATCACCTCCACGCCCTGCGGCACCTGCTCGGTATGCCGGGAGATCGACGAGGGGCGCTTTGTCGACCTGATCGAGATCGACGCCGCGAGCCGCACCAAGGTCGAGGACACCCGCGAACTGCTGGACAACGTGCAGTACGCCCCCAGCCGTGGCCGCTTCAAAGTCTACCTGATCGACGAAGTGCACATGCTCTCCAGCCACTCCTTCAACGCGCTGTTGAAGACCTTGGAGGAACCGCCGCCCTACGTCAAATTCATCCTGGCCACCACCGACCCGCAGAAACTTCCTGCAACGATTTTATCGCGGTGCCTGCAGTTCTCCCTCAAGAACATGACCCCCGAGCGGGTGGTCGAGCACTTGACCCATGTGCTGGGCGTGGAGAACGTGCCGTTTGAAGATGACGCGCTGTGGTTGCTCGGCCGCGCCGCCGATGGCTCGATGCGTGACGCCATGAGCCTGACCGACCAGGCGATAGCCTTCGGCGAAGGCAAGGTGATGGCCGCCGACGTGCGCGCCATGCTCGGCACCCTCGATCACGGCCAAGTGTTTGACGTGCTGCATGCGCTGATCGAAGGCGACGCCAAGGCGCTGCTCGAAGCCGTGCGCCATTTATCGGAGCAGGGCCCGGACTGGAATGGCGTGCTTTCGGAAATTCTCAACGTGCTGCACCGCGTCGCCATCGCCCAGGCACTGCCTGAAGGGGTCGATAACGGCCACGGCGACCGCGACCGCGTGTTGGCCCTGGCCCAGGCGCTGCCGGCCGAAGATGTGCAGTTCTACTACCAGATGGGCCTGATCGGGCGCCGCGACCTGCCGTTGGCGCCAGACCCGCGCGGCGGTTTTGAAATGGTCATGTTGCGCATGCTGGCATTCCGCCCCGCAGACACCGCCGATGCGCCGAGACAGCCGCTAAAGCCAGTGGGGATCAGCCAGGCCACAGTTGATTCCGCCAAACCAGTGGCTGGCGCGGCCGTGGTCGCGCCAGTGATCGCGCCGCAACCTGTGGCCGCCGCTCCAGCCCCGGTCGCGGTTGAGCCTGTAGCGCCTGTGGCGGCGCCGGAGCCGGTTGTCGAGCCCGCGCCTGCGCCCGTGGTCGATCTGCCCTGGAACGAGCCGGTAGAGGTCGTGGCCGAGCAGGCACCTGCCGTCGAGCCCGTACTGGAAACCACCGGCGAGCAGCCTGAGCTCACGCCGATGCCGACGCCGACTCCCGACAGCGTAGTGCCGGATGCGCCGGAGTGGGTCTCGGCTCCCGTGCCTGAACCGACCATCGCCGAGGTGGACGCCGCCACGCCGGGTATCGACCTGGACGATGATGAGCCGCCGCTGGATGAAGACTACATTGAGCCGGACATGGATTCGGCCTACAGCTACCTGGACGACCTGGCCAGCGAGCACGCCGCTGAGCCGGCGCCCGAGCCGGAGGCGGAACCTGCCGCCATGCCGGCCACCGGTCTGGCCCTGCAATGGCTGGAGCTGTTCCCGAAATTGCCGATCTCCGGCATGACCGGCAGCATCGCCGCCAACTGCACGCTGATGGCGGTCGAGGGCGATCACTGGCTGTTGCACCTGGACCCGGCCCACAGCGCCCTGTTCAACGCGACCCAGCAGCGCCGGCTCAACGATGCCCTGAACCAGTTCCACGAGCGCACCCTGACGGTGACCATCGAGCTGATCAAGCCCGAACAGGAAACCCCGGCCCAGGCGGCCACCCGTCGCCGGCTCAACCGCCAGCGCGAGGCCGAGGCGTCGATCCAGGCCGATCCGCTGATCCAGCAGATGATGGCGCAGTTTGGCGCGGTGGTGCGACACGATACTATTGAACCTGTCGAAGCCCAGGTTGCAGCGGGCTGATAATTGCAGGCGCCGTGCCCCAAGGCACGGCGCCGTATTGATCCACGTACTTTTGAGGTGATTCCCATGATGAAAGGTGGCATGGCCGGCCTGATGAAGCAGGCGCAGCAGATGCAGGAAAAGATGGCCAAGATGCAGGAAGAGCTGGCCAACGCCGAAGTCACCGGTAAAGCCGGTGGCGATATGGTCAGCGTGGTGATGACCGGTCGTCACGACATCAAGCGCGTGAGCATCGACCCAAGCGTATTGCCGGGCGTTGGCGAAGACGACCTGGAAATGCTCGAAGCCCTGTTCGCCGCGGCCGTCAACGACGCCGTGCGCAAGATCGAAGCCAACAGCCAGGACAAAATGTCCGGCGTGACTGCGGGCATGCAACTGCCGCCGGGCATGAAGCTGCCGTTCTGATCGGCTAGCGCGACACTGACAATGCCAGGCCTAGCGCCTGGCATTTTTGTGTGTGTCGGGCACAATCGAACGTTAGCCTTGCAACAGCTGTCTGCACCCTATACCGCTGAATTCAATCACCGATATAAAGGAGCCTTGCTGATGACCCAAGCCATGACCCTTAACCAGCGCATCGTCCTGGTCTCCCGCCCGCAAGGCGCGCCCGTGCCGGAGAACTTTCGCCTGGAGCGCGTGGCGCTGCCAGACCTGGAGGACGGCCAGGTCCTGCTCAAGACCCTGTTCCTGTCCCTAGACCCCTACATGCGTGGGCGCATGAGTGATGCGCCGTCCTACGCCGCGCCGGTAGCAATCGGCGAGGTAATGACCGGCGGCGCTGTCAGCCGTATCGAACAGTCGCGCAATCCCAGGTTCGAGGTGGGTGACCTGGTGGTCGGCGCCACCGGCTGGCAAAGCCATAGCATCAGCGATGGGCGCAACCTGATGCCGGTGCCCAAGGGCTTGCCGAGCCCGTCCATGGCCCTTGGCGTGCTGGGCATGCCCGGCATGACGGCCTACATGGGCCTGATGGATATCGGCCAACCCAAGGCCGGGGAAACCCTGGTGGTCGCGGCAGCCTCGGGTGCGGTGGGCTCGGTGGTCGGCCAGGTGGCCAAGCTCAAGGGCTTGCGGGTGGTTGGCATCGCGGGCGGGGCAGACAAGTGCCGCTATGTGGTGGAGGAGTTGGGTTTTGATGCGTGCATCGACCACAAAAGCGCGGATTTTGCCGATGAACTGGCCCAGGCCTGTTCCAGCGGGGTGGACATCTATTATGAAAACGTCGGCGGCAAGGTCTTCGACGCCGTACTGCCCCTGCTCAATCCCAAGGCGCGGATCCCTCTGTGTGGCCTGATTGCCGGCTACAACGCCCATGAGGCCCCCAGCGGCCCTGATCGGCTGCCGGCGCTGCAACGCACCTTGTTGACCAAGCGCGTGCGCATCCAGGGCTTTATCGTGTTCGACGACTATGGCGACCGTCACCCGGAATTTATCAGCGCCATGGCGCCCTGGGTGCGTGACGGCAAGGTCAAGTTCCGCGAAGACGTGGTCGACGGCCTGGAGCAGGCCCCCGAGGCTTTTATCGGGCTGTTGGAAGGGCGCAACTTCGGCAAGTTGGTCGTGCGTATTTGACGCTTATCCGAGGCGCGGGTATAAACCGCGTCTCGTTGTTTTGTCGGACCTTTGCCCCATGAGCTTCAGCCCTCTGATTCGTCAACTGATCGATGCCCTGCGGACCCTGCCGGGCGTGGGCCAGAAAACCGCCCAGCGCATGGCGCTGCAACTGCTGGAGCGTGACCGCAGCGGTGGCTCGCGGCTGGCCCAGGCCTTGAGCCAGGCCATGGACGGTGTGGGCCATTGCCGCCAGTGCCGTACCCTGACCGAAGAAGAACTGTGCCCGCAATGCGCCGATCCCCGTCGCGACGACACACTGCTGTGTGTGGTCGAAGGACCGATGGACGTGTACGCGGTGGAACAGACCGGCTATCGCGGGCGCTACTTCGTGCTCAAGGGCCACCTGTCGCCGCTCGACGGCCTGGGGCCGGAAGCCATTGGTATCCCGCAACTGGTGGCGCGCATTGAAGAGCAGGGCACTTTTGCCGAAGTGATCCTGGCCACCAACCCGACGGTGGAAGGTGAAGCCACGGCACATTACATCGCGCAACTGCTGACCAACAAAGGCTTGATCACCTCGCGCATCGCCCATGGCGTGCCGTTGGGGGGCGAGCTGGAGCTGGTGGACGGCGGCACCCTGGCGCACTCGTTTGCCGGGCGTAAACCTATCGCCCTCTAAGCCTAATATCCTGTAGCACGCTGGCTTGTGTGGGAGCTGGCTTGCCTGCGATGGCATCGCCTCGGTCCCCCTGATACACCGCAGTGCCTGCATCGCAGGCAAGCCAGCTCCCACATAAGCGACACACATTGCTTTTGCGTACTGCTTGATAACCAAGCAAGCGCTTGGTAAGTTCGCTCCATCTCTGCATGGAGCTTGCCGATGTCTGCCTATCAGGAATACTTCGACCCCAGTCACCAATTGGTCCGCGACAGTGTGCGCCGTTTTGTCGAGCGCGAGATGCTGCCGGGCATCGAGCAATGGGAGGAGGCCGAACACTTCCCCCGTGAGCTGTACCTCAAGGCCGGCGCGGCAGGGATTCTCGGCATTGGCTACCCCGAAGCCCTGGGCGGCAGTCATGAAGGTGACCTGTTTGCCAAGGTTGCCGCCAGCGAAGAGCTGATGCGCTGTGGTTCTGGCGGCGTAGTGGCGGGCCTGGGTTCGCTGGATATCGGCCTGCCGCCCGTCGTCAAATGGGCGCGCCCCGAAGTGCGCGAGCGCGTGGCCCCGCAAGTCTTGTCCGGCGAGAAAATCATGGCCCTGGCCGTCACCGAGCCCGGTGGCGGCTCCGATGTGGCCAGCCTGCAAACCCGTGCGGTGCGTGATGGCGACTGTTATCGGGTCAGTGGCAGCAAGACCTTTATCACCAGCGGCGTGCGCGCCGACTACTACACCGTCGCCGTGCGTACCGGCGGGCCGGGTTTTGCCGGCATCAGCCTGCTGTTGATCGAAAAGGACACACCAGGCTTCACCGTCGGCCAGCCGCTGAAGAAAATGGGCTGGTGGGCATCGGACACCGCCGAGCTGTTCTTCGACGATTGCCAGGTGCCGGTAGGCAACCTGATCGGCGCCGAAAACATGGGCTTTGCCTGCATCATGGGCAATTTCCAGAGCGAACGCCTGGCCCTGGCCTTGATGGCCAACATGACGGCGCAGATGGCCCTGGAAGAGAGCCTGAAGTGGGCCGCGCAGCGCGAGGCCTTTGGCAAGCCGATTGGCAAGTTCCAGGTGCTCAAGCACCGCCTGGCGGAGATGGCCACGGCGGTCGAGGTTTCCCGGGAGTTCACTTACCGCCAGGCGGCGAAGATGGCGGCGGGCAAGAGTGTGATCAAGGAGATTTCCATGGCCAAGAACCTCGCCACCGACACCGCCGACCGGGTGACATATGACGCGGTGCAGATTCTCGGTGGCCTGGGTTATATGCGCGGCAGCCTGGTGGAGCGGCTGTACCGGGACAACCGGATTTTGTCGATTGGCGGCGGGACTCGCGAGGTGATGAACGAGATCATCAGTAAGCAGATGGGGTTGTAATGGATGTCGTTCTTGCGGGCCTCATCGCGAGCAAGCCCGCTCCCACATTCGCCCGCATTCCAAAGTTGGAACTCGGTCCAAGGTGGGAGCGGGCTTGCCCGCGATGAGGCCCGCAAGACCAGCGCAAATTACCGCTCAGCCAAGCCAAACTGCATCAAACAGAAGGTCGCGATCCCCATATCCTCCAAACGCTGCGACCCCCCCAACTCCGGCAGATCAATAATCGCCGCCGCCTCGAAAATCCGTGCGCCCATGCGCCGCGCCAGGTTGGCCGCAGCAATCAGGGTGCCACCGGTGGCGATCAGATCATCGAACATCAATACCGAATCCCCTTCGCACAGGCTGTCGGCGTGCACTTCAAGGAAGGCTTCGCCGTATTCGGTCTGATAGCCCTCGGACAGTACGTCCGCCGGCAGCTTGCCCTGTTTGCGGAACAGGATCAGCGGCTTGTTCAACTGATAGGCAATGATCGAGCCGATCAAAAAACCGCGGGCATCCATGGCGCCGATATGGCTGAACTCGGCTTCGACGTAGCGATGGATAAAGGTGTCGGCCACCAGGCGCATGGCCTTGGGCGACTGGAACAGCGGCGTGATATCACGAAAGATCACCCCAGGCTTGGGGAAGTCGATGACGGGGCGAATCAGGGATTTGATGTCGAAGGCGTCGAAAGTCATCGTCGGGAGTCCTGGGCGCAAAGACTCGGCAGTATACCTGCGGCCTCGCCGGTTGGCTTGGCCGCAAGTGTCGCGCCCCTTGTCCGGCGATCAGCCGTCGAGGGAGCCGCCGGCCAGCGCGCAGAGCTGGATCGGATCGAGGATGTGCACTTCCTTGCCCTCGGCGGCGATCAGTTCGTTCTGCTGGAAGCGCGTGAATACCCGGGACACGGTTTCCACCGCCAGGCCCAGGTAGTTGCCGATTTCGTTGCGCGACATGCTCAGGCGGAACTGGTTGGCCGAGAAGCCACGGGCGCGGAAGCGTGCCGACAGGTTGACCAGGAAGGTGGCAATCCGTTCGTCGGCGGTTTTCTTCGACAACAACAGCATCATTTGCTGGTCGTCACGGATTTCCCGGCTCATGACCCGCATCAGTTGGCGGCGCAACTGGGGCAATTGCAGGGCCAGTTCGTCCAGGCGCTCGAACGGGATCTCGCACACCGATGTGGTTTCCAGGGCCTGGGCCGATACCGGGTGGATCTCGTTGTCCATGCCCGACAAGCCAACCAGCTCGCTGGGCAGGTGGAAGCCGGTGATCTGCTCTTCGCCGCCATCACTGAGGCTGAATGTCTTCAAGGCGCCCGAGCGCACCGCATAGACGGAATCGAACTTGTCACCCTGGCGAAACAGAAACTCGCCTTTCTTCAGGGGGCGGCCACGTTTAACGATTTCGTCCAGCGCATCCATGTCTTCCAGATTCAGCGAAAGTGGCAAGCAGAGGGGTGCCAGGCTGCAATCCTTGCAGTGAGCCTGGCTATGAGCGCGCAGTTTAACTGGCTCGGACATTTCTTAAATCCTTGTGGGAAAACACACATAAGCCGTAAGGGTACCGCACTGAGGGACTATCCGGCCAGCCTGTACAAAAAACCGGCAGGGGTATAAAGAATTTTGCACGGCGGCCGATGGACTGCTAACGACCAAGAGCTTGGAGGCTCACGATATGCTTTCCATCGACGGCAATCTTCCGTCCCGCACCACAGTGCCGACGCTGCTTGAACCGAAAAAAACCAGCGCCGTGGGCGCGGGGGCCGAGACAACGGCGCTCGGTGAAACCAAGCCTGCCGAAGGCGTGAGTGTGACCTTTTCCGGTGCGTCGCTGAGGGCCGCCAACGCCGAGAAAACGGCCAACAACGATATTGAAGAAAGCGGGCTGGACGAGAACGTGCAGAAACTGCTGAAAATGATTCGCCAGTTGAAGCAGCAGATCGCGGAAAAGATGGCAGAGATGTCGGCGGTCATGGCCGACAAGCGCCTGAGCCCGGAGCAGGCCCTGGCGAAACTGAGCGGCGTGCAGTCGGCGTTGGGCGGCTTGCAAGCCGCGCTGACCGCCGCCTATGCGTCGTTGAACGAAGCAATGAAGAACCTGAGTGCTGGGGACGCGGTGAAGACCGCCTCGTTGATGGCCAAGTAGCCCGGCTCAGATCACCCGTGAAAATCGTTGCCTATTGTGTTGCTCCAGATAGGCATCGAACACCATGCACACCGAGCGTACCAGCAGGCGCCCGGCCGGCAGCACCCGGATCCCCTTGGCGTCGAGTTCGATCAGGCCGTCACTGGCCATCACTTCCAGTTGTGGCCAGATCTGGGCGAAATAGCCGCGAAAATCCACGGTGAAGGCCTGCTCGATGCTGTCGAAGTCCAGGCTGAAGTGACAGATCAGCTGTTGAATCACCGCCCGCCGCAAACGATCGTCTGCGCTGCAGAGCAGGCCGCGGCTGGTGGCCAGTTGCGCCCCGGCCAAGGCGTTCTGGTAATGATTCAGGTCGCTGCTGTTCTGGCAGTACAAGTCACCAATCTGACTGATGGCCGAGACCCCGAGCCCGATCAAATCGCAATGGCCGTGGGTGGTGTAGCCCTGGAAATTGCGTTGCAGGGTAGATTCTTCCTGGGCAATGGCCAACTCGTCATCGGGTAGGGCGAAGTGGTCCATGCCGATGTAGTTGTAGCCGGCCGCCGTCAGCTGCTCAATGGTTTGCTCAAGCATCTGCAACTTGACGGCAGGGGTCGGCAGGTCTTCGCTGTTGATCCGCCGCTGGGACAGGAAACGTTCCGGCAGGTGGGCATAGTTGAATACCGACAGGCGGTCCGGTTGCAGGCTGATGACCTCGGCCACCGTCTGGGCGAAATGCTCGGGTGTCTGCTTGGGCAGGCCATAGATCAGGTCGATATTGATCGAGCGAAACTGCAGGGTGCGCGCGGCATCGATCACCGCGCGGGTCTCTTCCAGGCTTTGCAGGCGATTGACCGCCCGTTGCACTTCGGGGTCCAGGTCCTGCACGCCGATGCTCACCCGGTTGAAACCCAGTTCACGCAGCAGGCCCATGGTGGCCCAGTCGGCTTCCCGTGGGTCGATCTCGATGCCGTAGTCGCCAGAGTCGTCATCCAGCAGGTTGAAGTGTTGGCGCAGTTGCGCCATCAGCTGGCGCAATTCGTCGTGGCTGAGAAAGGTCGGGGTGCCGCCGCCAAAATGCAGTTGCTGCACCTGTTGGTTGGGGTCCAGGTGGCAGGCGACCAGTTGAATCTCTTGCTCCAGGCGTTGCAGGTAGGCCTGGGCGCGGCCCCGGTCCTTGGTGATGACTTTGTTGCAGGCGCAGTAGTAGCAGATATTGGCGCAGAACGGCACGTGCACATACAGCGACAGCGGGCGCACGGCCTTGCGGCTGTCGCGCAGGGCGTGTAGCAGGTCGAAGGTGCCGACCTGGCTGGTGAATTGCACGGCGGTGGGGTAGGAGGTGTAGCGCGGCCCCGCCAAATCGTAGCGATGAATCAGATCAGTGTCCCAACGAATGGCGTCGAGCATGCGGGCGTTCCCCGGATTGGCTAGTGGGCCGAGTCTAGGGGCATGGCTGGCGGGGCATCTTGATTTGTATCAACGGGGAGCGGCGCTATGCCACATGGCCTTTTAATGGCCCATCAGCCAGTGCTGATGGGGGCCGGGCAGCGTCCACAGGCCAAACAGGATCACCAGCAGGCCGCCGGCCATGCGCACGCTACGTTTGCGCAACAGCGCGGTGACACGCTCTGCCGCCAGCCCGGTGGCGAGCAATACCGGCCAGGTGCCGAGGCCGAAGGCGAGCATCAAAAGCCCGCTGTCCAGTGCATTGCCCTGGCTGGCGGCCCATAACAGTGTGCTGTAGACCAGGCCGCAGGGCAGCCAGCCCCACAGTGCGCCCAGCAGCAAGGCGCGGGGCAGGCTGGACACCGGCAGCAAACGGTTGGCAAACGGCTGGATATGGCGCCACAGGCCGCGCCCGAGGCTTTCAATACGGGTCAGGCCGCTCCACCAGCCGGCCAGGTACAGGCCCATGCTAATCAACAGCAGGCCGGCGAGGATACGCATGAACATCGCCGCCGGGCTGTTGGCCACGGCCCAGCCGGCCAGGCCGATCAAGACGCCAGCGGTGGCATAGCTGAGGATGCGTCCCAGGTTGTACGCCAGCAGCAGGCGAAAACGCCGGCTGCGCTGTTCCGGGGGGATGGCCAGGGTCAGCGCGCCCATCAGGCCGCCACACATGCCCAGGCAATGGCCGCCGCCCAGCAGGCCGAGGATCAGCGCGGAAACCAGCAGGGGCGCGAGGTCAAGCATGGGGCGGCGCCGGTTCGTCTGGCTTGGCCGGTGGCTGCGGGTGGCTGCTGGCCTCGTCGACAGCGGCCAGGTGCTTGGGGTCCTGGTCATCGAACAGCACGCTGTGGGCTGGCCCGTCGAGGTCGTCATACTGGCCGCTGTCCACCGCCCAGAAGAAGATGTAGATGGCGATGGCGACGATCAGCAGCGCCGCAGGAATCATTACGTAAAGAGCTGGCATCGCTACTCCAGGCCCGCGCGGCTCAAGCCGGCAGCGGGCGGGGCTGTGGGGTGGTGCTCGCGGCGCTGGCACGCGGCAGGCGAGTCAGGCGCAGGGCGTTGAGCACCACGGTCAACGAACTGAGGGACATGCCGATCGCGGCCCAGATCGGCGTGATCCAACCGAGGGCGGCAAACGGCAACATCAGGCCATTGTACAGCCCGGCCCACAGTAGGTTTTCAATGATGACCCGGCGCGTGCGCCGGGCCAGGCTGAAGGCTTGCACCAGGGCATCCAGGCGGTTGGACAACAGCACCGCATCGGCGCTGGTTTTCGCCAGGTCAGTGGCCGAGCCCATGGCCACGCTGATATCCGCGGCGGCCAAGACCGGCACGTCATTCACGCCGTCACCGAGCATCAATACCTTGCGGCCTTCCTTGTGCAGCTGTTGCAGCACTTGCAGCTTGTCATCCGGGCGCAGGCCGCCACGGGCTTCATCGATGCCCAATTCGGCGGCCACGCTGGCGACCATCGGCGAGCTGTCGCCCGACAGCAGCAAGGTGCGCCAGCCCCGCGCCTTGCACGCGGCCAGCAGTGCCGGCGCATCGCTGCGCAGGCGATCATCCAGGACAAACCAGGCCAGGGCGCCGCCGGTATCGCCCAGTAGCAGCCATTGGCCGGAATCTTGCGGCGAATCGGGCATCGCACAGCCGCTTAATTCACACACGAAACCAGGCTGGCCGATGCGCAGCAGGCGTTCGCCGACCCGGCCTTCGAGCCCCAGGCCCGGGGTGCTGAGCACCTCATCAGCCGCCAGCGGGGCACGGCCAAAAGCCCGGGCAATCGGGTGTTCGGAGCGGTTTTCGAGGGCGGCGGCCAGGGCCAGGGCCAGGTCGCTGCTCATCGCGCCCAGTGGCCGGATGGCACGCAGGGCCAGGCGGCCTTCAGTGAGGGTGCCGGTCTTGTCGAAAATCACCGTGTCGATCTGGTTCAAGCCTTCGAGCACATGGCCACGGGTCAGCAGCAGGCCGAGTTTGTGCAGGGTGCCGGTGGCGGCGGTCAGTGCGGTGGGGGTTGCCAGGGACAGGGCGCACGGGCAGGTTGCCACCAGCATCGCCAGGACAATCCAGAACGCCCGCGACGCATCCAGCTCCCACCACAACAGGCCAATCACCGCGGCGGCGATCAGCGAGCAGAGCAGGAACCATTGTGCGGCGCGGTCGGCGATTTGGGCCAGGCGTGGTTTTTCGGCCTGGGCCCGTTCCAGCAGGCGCACGATGGCCGACAAGCGGGTGTCGTGGCCCAGGGCGCGCACTTGCACGGTTAACGGGCCTTCGACATTGAGGGTGCCGGCGGTGATGCTGTCGCCGGCCTGTCGCGGTTGTGGCAGGTATTCGCCGGTGAGCAGGGATTCATCGATGCTCGACTGTCCCTCCAGGATCACCCCGTCGGCCGGCAGGATGGCACCCGGATGCACCAGCACCCGGTCGCCCAGGGCCAGTTCGGTGAGCAGGATACGTTCGCTCTGGCCATCGTGTTTGAGGCGCAGGCACGAGGCGGGCAGCAGGTTGACCAGTTGGGCGGTGGCGGCGGCGGTGCGTTCCCGGGCGCGGCGCTCCAGGTAACGCCCGGCCAGCAGGAACAGGGCGAACATGCCCACGGCATCGAAATACAGCTCGCCCACCCCCGTGATGGCCGTCCAGATGCCCGCCAGGTAAGCGCCGCCGATGGCCAGCGACACCGAGACATCCATGGTCAGGTGGCGGGTGCGCAGGTCGCGCATGGCGCCCTTGAAGAACGGCGCGCAGCTGTAGAACACAATGGGGGTGGTCAGAAACAGCGCGACCCAGCGCAGGATCTCGTGCAGCTCGGGGCTCAGGTCGATATTGAATTCCGGCCAGGTGGCCATGGTCGCCATCATCGCCTGGAACCAGAGCAGGCCGGCCACGCCCAGTTGGCGCAGGGCCAGGCGGTTTTCACTGGCCAGTTGTTCGGCGGCGCGGTCGGCTTGATACGGGTGGGCGGCGTAGCCGATCTGGCGCAACTCGCTGAGCACCTGGCTCAACGGCAATTGCCCGTCGGCCCAGCGCACGTGCAGGCGATGGTTGGACAGGTTCAGCCGCGCCTCGGCCACGGCGGGCAGGCTGTGCAGGTGTTTCTCGATCAGCCAGCCACAGGCGGCGCAACTGATGCCTTCCATCAACAGGGTGGCTTCGGCCAGGTCGCCGTCGTGGCGCACGAAGGGTTTTTGCACATCGGCGCGGTCGTACAGTGCCAGTTCGTCCAGCAACTGCACGGGCAGGGCTTCGGGGTTGGCCGAGGCCTCGCTGCGGTGTTGGTAATAGCTTTGCAGCCCGCCTGCGACAATCGCCTCGGCCACCGCCTGGCAACCCGGGCAGCAGAGCTCGCGGGGCTCGCCGAGGATCACCGCGGTAAAGCGGCTGCCGGGCGGGACGGGGAGGGCGCAGTGGTAGCAGGGGGTTGGGCTGGTCATGGTTCTGGATCTGTGTGGGCGGGGAGGGCCGCATCGCCGGCAAGTCGAATCGTCGCACCGCCGCTCCCACATTTGATCGCGATCTCCTGTGGGAGCGGCGGTGCGACGATTCGACTTGCTCGCGATGCGCGAAGCGCGGCTGTCAGTTCTTCAGGTCTTCAGCACCCTGCAACGGCTCGTCACCCAGCTTCAGGTCCGTGCCGTGGCTGACGTCTTCTTCCTCAAACATGCGCCAGGTGCGGTCGCCTTCCACCCCCAGCAGTTCGACGAAGCGCCGGCCCTCGACCTTGTCGGTCACCTGGCCAATATAGCGCCCCGGCTCGCTCTGGCTGCGGGTGAGTACGACCTTGCGGTCCTTCTCCGGCTGGGTCGGCGAAATCAGGTTCAGTTCCAGGGTGGTCGGCCCGCTGTTGCCGGTGAGGAACAGTTCCACTTCGCCGGTCAGTTCATCCAAATGCATGTTGGCGCGCATTTGCAGGGTCTGGGCCAGCAATTCGCGGTCCAGGGAGCGGTTGATGCCTTTGCCGGCCTCGTAGTAATTGTCGTTGACCAGGTTGACCGGGTGGTTCACCGCAATGGTCACCATGGACAGGGTCAGCGTCACCGAGCAGGCCAGGATGGCAATGATGATCCAGGGCCAGAGGTGCTTGTACCAGGGGCTTGCGGCAGTTGCTACGGGCATTGTTCTGCTCTCTTTTAACGAATTTGTGGGCCGATGAACCGGCTCTTGGCTTCTACGTGGATGCTGTCATCGTCAGCATCCTTGAGGATGAATTTCACCTCGTTGGTGCTCGACGGCATTTGTTCTGGCGCGCTCGACAGCTCCACCGGCAGGGTGAAGATTTCCCCGGCGGCAACCTTGATCTCGCGCTTGCCTTGCAGCTTGAGGTCCGGCAGGCCGCTGGCGTCCAGCACATAGGTGTGGTCGCGCTGGTCCTTGTTCATGATTTTCAGGCTGTAGACGTTCTCGATCCGCCCTTCGGCGTTTTCGCGGTACAGCACGCGGTCCTTGCTGACATCGAAACCCACCAGTGAGCGCATGAAGAACGCCGTGGCCAGCAGGCTGATCATCGCCAGCAGCACCAGCGCATAGCCGATCAGGCGTGGGCGCAACTTATGGGTTTTTTGCCCCGACAGGTTATGTTCGGTGGTGTAGCTGATCAACCCGCGAGGGTAGTCCATCTTGTCCATGATGGTGTCGCAGGCGTCGATGCAGGCGGCGCAGCCAATGCACTCGATCTGCAGGCCGTCACGGATGTCGATCCCGGTGGGGCAGACCTGCACGCACATGGTGCAGTCGATGCAATCCCCCAGGCCCTGGGCCTTGTAGTCGACGCCTTTCTTGCGTGGGCCACGCACTTCGCCACGACGTGGGTCGTAGGACACGATCAGGGTGTCCTTGTCGAACATCACGCTCTGGAAGCGCGCATACGGACACATGTAGATGCACACTTGCTCGCGCAGCCAGCCGGCGTTGCCGTAGGTGGCGAGGGTGAAGAAGCCGACCCAGAAGTACGACCAGCCATCGGCCTGGCCGGTGAAGAACTCGAACACCAGCTCGCGGATCGGCGAGAAATAGCCGACAAAGGTCATGCCAGTGACAAAGCCGATCAACAGCCACAGCGTGTGTTTGCTGAGTTTGCGCAGGAACTTGTTGGCGCTCATCGGCGCCTTGTCCAGCTTGATCCGTTGGTTGCGGTCGCCTTCGGTGACCTTTTCGCACCACATGTAGATCCAGGTCCACACGCTTTGCGGGCAGGTGTAGCCGCACCAGATACGCCCGGCGTACACGGTGATAAAGAACAGGCCGAAGGCCGAGATGATCAGGATGCCCGACAGCAGGATGAAATCCTGGGGCCAGAATGTCGCACCGAAAATAAAGAACTTACGCTCCGGCAGGTTCCACCAGACAGCCTGGTGCCCGCCCCAGTTCAGCCACACCGTACCGAAGTACAGCAGGAACAACCCGGCGCCGCCGAGCATCCGCAGATTGCGGAACATCCCGGTGAAGGCACGGGTGTAGATTTTCTCCCGCGAGGCGTAGAGATCGACGGTGTCGCTGGTTTTTTTGGCAGGCGGGGTAACGTCATGTACCGGAATCTGGTTGCTCATCATTGCATCCCACGGCAGTGGAGATTTGCCTTGGCCAGTACGTGCCGGCCAGGGTCAAAATAGGGGTCTTGCAGTGGCGTAATGATACGCCTGTAGTACCGATGAACGGGTGCGACCTTTGGTCGCGTTGGGGGAAATCAATTGATGGTGTACGTGACTTGAATCAATTGACAGGATGAGTATGGACGTTTTTTCAGGGCCTGAAGGTCATTCGTCCCATGGGTTGATCAGTGTCACACCACTGCCTTGGAAGTCGGCGACATTGCGGGTGACCACGGTCAGGCCGTGAACCAGAGCGGTTGCGGCGATCAGTGCATCACTTTCGTTGGTTCGATCCGGTACATGCAGGCTGGCACAGCGCAGTGCCACGGCCGCGTCAATCGGCAGGATCCTGGCATCGAAGGCCGGCATGACATGGCGTTTGAGCCAGGTGCGCAAGACCTTGCCTTGTACGGGGTCACGGCGCTCCATGCGCAGCACCCCGGTCTCCAGTTCCTTCAAGGTAATCGCCGAAATATACAGGCGCGGCGCGGCGACGGTTTTGGCCCAGGCCACCACATTTTTGTCGGCCTGGGGTTTGCGTAACTCGGAAATGACGTTGGTATCGAGCAGATACATCAAGAGAGGTCCACGGGTCGATCAATGATCACGGCGCGCTCGGTTTCAAACTCGATGTCCGCCGCCTCTGGCATCATCAACAGGTCAACAATATCGGCGTTGAGGCCTGTCAATTTTTGGTAGTCCTCAATACTTAGCAGTACATGGGCAGGCTTGCCTCGGTCGGTGATAAAAACCGGTCCTTGGCGCGCGGCTTTTTTGGCACCGCTTGTGTCTTGGTTAAATTCGCGGCTGGAGATTGTCGTAATTGTCATGGAGCGCCTCCCAGCGGGATGGGTGAATGTAGTTACGTTACTACGTTGAAGTGGCGAGCTTCAAGCGGTCGATGCGCTTCACCAGATACAAAAAAGCCCCGCCAGCATGCACTGTACGGAGCTTTTTCTTGCAGCTTGCAGCCTAAAGCTTACTTCTGCTCTGGCTGCTCTTTGTGCGACAGGCTGTAAACATACGCCGCCAGCAAATGCACCTTGTCGTTACCTTGCAGGTGCTCTTGTGCAGGCATCTGGCCCTGGCGGCCGTAACGGATGGTCTGCTGCAGTTGCGCGAAGCTGGAGCCGTAGATGAACGCGCCCGGGTGGGTCAGGTCCGGCGCGCCCATGGCAGGGGTGCCTTTACCGGTCGGGCCGTGGCAGGCCACGCAGTTGGTGGCGAACAACTTCTCGCCGTTGGCCACGTCGGCCTTGGCGCCTTCCGGCAGTTTGCGGCCATCGAGGTTGGTCAGCACGAAGCCGGCCACGTCGGCCACGCCTTGTTCACCGATGACTTCAGCCCAGCCTGGCATCACCGCATGGCGGCCCGCCATGATGGTGGCCTTGATAGTTTCCGGCTCGCCGCCCCAGCGCCAGTCGGCGTCGGTCAGGTTGGGGAAGCCATAGGCGCCCTTGGCGTCGGAACCGTGGCAGACCGAGCAGTTGGAGGCGAACAAGCGGCCACCCATCTTCAGGGCTTGCGGGTCCTTGGCCACTTCTTCAATGGGCATGGCTGCGAATTTGGCGAAGATCGGCCCGAACTTGGCGTCCGAGCGCGCCATTTCCTTTTCCCACTCGTGCACGCCGGTCCAGCCGCTCTGGCCGTTGGCGAACTGGGTTTGCTTGTCGTTATCGAGGTAGGCATAGCCCGGCAGCAGGCCTTTCCAGTTGCCCAGGCCGGGGTATAGCACCAGGTAACCCAGGGCAAACACGATGGTGCCGACGAACAGCATGAACCACCACTTGGGCAGTGGGTTGTCGTATTCCTCGATACCATCGAACGAGTGGCCAACGGTCTCGTCGGTTTGTTCGGCGCGCTGGCCCTTGCGGGTCGACAGCAGCAGCCAGGTCAGGGCAAAAATGGTACCCAGACTGAGGACTGTGACGTACAGACTCCAGAACGTAGTCATTCTTTGTTACTCCTAGAAGCTTGCTCGACGTGCTTGATGGCTTCGGGATCATCCGCAAAAGGCAACAAGGTCGCGTCTTCAAACTCTGACTTGCGCTTGGGGCTGAACACCCACAAGGCCAGGCCGATAAAGGCCACCATCACGACAACGGTGCCCAGGCCTCGAATCATCCCGATATCCATTCAGATCACCGTTTGCTTTTGATGATGGTGCCCAGGCCTTGCAGGTAGGCCACCAGCGCGTCCATTTCGGTCTTGCCCTTGACGGCTGCCTGGGCACCGGCGATGTCTTCGTCGGTGTAAGGCACGCCGAGGGTGCGCAAGACTTCCATTTTCTTGGCAGTGTCTTTGCCGTCGAGCTTGTTTTCCACGAGGAACGGGTACGCCGGCATTTTCGACTCGGGCACCACGTTGCGCGGGTTGTACAAGTGCGCACGCTGCCAGTCATCGGAGTAACGACCGCCAACCCGGGCCAGGTCCGGGCCGGTACGCTTGGAACCCCACAGGAACGGGTGGTCCCACACGCTTTCACCGGCGACCGAGTAGTGGCCGTAGCGTTCGGTTTCGGCACGGAACGGGCGGATCATCTGCGAGTGGCACTGTACGCAGCCGTTGGCGATGTAGATGTCGCGGCCTTCCAGTTCAAGGGCGGTGCGCGGCTTCATGCCTTCGACCGGCTTGTTGGTCACGTCCTGGAAAAACAGCGGAACGATCTGGGTCAGGCCGCCGATACTCACGGCGATGACCATGAAGAAGGCCAGCAGGCCGATATTCTTCTCGACTACTTCATGCTTCATCAGTGGGCTCCCACAACAGCGATCTTGGTGGCGGCTTCAGCGGCTACAGGGTCTGCCGCACGCACGGTGCGCCACACGTTGTAGGCCATGAACAGCATGCCGCTGGCAAAGAACGCGCCGCCTAAGGCACGCACGATGAAACCAGGATGGCTGGCTTGCAGCGCTTCGACGAAGGAGTAGGTGAGGGTGCCGTCGTCGTTGATCGCACGCCACATCAGGCCCTGGGTGATGCCGTTGACCCACATCGAGGCGATGTACAGCACCGTGCCGATAGTGGCCAGCCAGAAGTGGGTATTGATCAGGCTGATGCTGTGCATCTGCGCCCGGCCGTAGAGCTTGGGAATCATGTGGTACAGCGCGCCGATGGAGATCATCGCTACCCAGCCCAGAGCGCCGGCGTGTACGTGGCCGATGGTCCAGTCGGTGTAGTGGGACAGGGCGTTGACGGTCTTGATCGCCATCATCGGGCCTTCAAAGGTCGACATGCCGTAGAACGCCAGCGACACCACCAAAAAGCGCAGGATCGGGTCGGTGCGCAGCTTATGCCAGGCGCCCGAGAGGGTCATCATGCCGTTGATCATGCCGCCCCAGCTGGGCGCCAGCAGGATGATCGACATGGCCATGCCCAGGGACTGTGCCCAGTCCGGCAACGCGGTGTAGTGCAGGTGGTGAGGACCGGCCCAGATATACAGGGTGATCAGCGCCCAGAAGTGCACGATGGACAGGCGATAGGAGTAGATCGGACGCTCGGCCTGTTTTGGCACGAAGTAGTACATCATCCCCAGGAAACCGGTGGTCAGGAAGAAGCCTACGGCGTTGTGGCCGTACCACCACTGGATCATCGCATCGGTCGCACCGGCGTAGGCCGAGTAGGACTTGAAGAAACTCACCGGCAAGGACGCGTGGTTGACGATGTGCAGCATCGCCGTCACGACGATGAATGCGCCGTAGAACCAGTTACCGACGTAGATGTGCTTGGTCTTGCGCTTGACGATGGTGCCAAAGAACACAATGCCGTAGACCACCCAGACAATCGCCAGAAGGATGGCAAGGGGCCATTCCAATTCCGCGTATTCCTTGGTGGTGGTGAAACCCATTGGCAGGGTGATGATGGCGCCGATGATGACCGCTTGCCAGCCCCAGAAGGTGAAGGCAGCCAGGCCATCGGAAATCAGTCGCGTCTGGCAGGTTCGCTGCACGACATAGTAGGAAGTGGCAAACAGTGCACATCCGCCGAAGGCGAAGATCACCAGGTTGGTGTGCAGTGGGCGTAGGCGTCCAAACGTCGTCCATGGCAGGTCGAAGTTCAACTCCGGCCAGACCAGTTGCGAGGCGATGAAGACACCGAGCCCCATGCCAAGGATCCCCCAGACCACCGTCATGATGGCGAACTGGCGGACTACCTTATAGTTATAAGCAGTCGGACTGATTGCTGTGCTCATTCTAAGGTTCCACGGTTTAGGTGTTTTATTAGGATAAAAATCGGTCGCAAGTATGGAGAAAGCGAGGTGCCATTGCAACGTAACGCTGACCTGCGTCAATGCTTTACAAACCAGATTCTGCGCCCTTTCCATGTTTGGCGTAAGGACAAAATCCAAAATGAAAAGCTGACGGGTTGGACAGGAATTTTGAGCGGACGCAGGTCCTTGCGCCGAGGTCAGTGCAAACACGCTGGCGGGGGGATGAGCGGTCAATGGCGCGATAGCCGGTCACTGCCAGCCTTTGCGCCTGTCACCCTGCTGGAGCGTTTGACTCGTCGAGTGCAAGTCGAGCTGCGACCGACCAACGCCGGCCCACTGTCGAAACAAGCGTAGACCCGAATGGCGAGAGGGGAAAGGTGTGCTTTGGAAGGGTGCGACAATGGGGCGCAGGGCGCAGTGGTGAGTAGCAAGCGGCAAGCGGAAAGTTTGGAGCGGGGAGGGAGAGGGCTGCAAGAGCCGAGTTGAGAACCCTTCTCTTGCAGCTTGCAGCTTGTAGCTTACTTCTGCTCCTTCTGCGACAGACTGTAAACGTAAGCCGCCAACAGATGAACCTTGTCATTGCCTTGCAGGGCTTCCTGCGCCGGCATCTGGCCCTGGCGGCCGTGGCGGATGGTCTGTTGCAACTGCGCCAGGCTGGTGCCGTAGATGAACCCGGCAGGTTGCGTCAGGTTCGGCGCGCCCATGGCTTCGACACCGTGGCCCTCTGGGCCGTGGCAAGCCACGCAGGTGGTGTCGAACGCTTGCTTGCCAGCGGCCAGGTCGACTTTGCTGTCAGCCGGCAGCGGCAACTTGGCCAGGTCTTGGCGTACATAGGCGGCGACGTTTTTCACTCCGTCTTCGCCCAGTACTTCACCCCAGGCCGGCATGGCGGCATGGCGACCGTTCATGATGGTCAGCTTGATTGCATCGGCCGAACCACCCCAGCGCCAGTTGTTGTCCGCCAGGTTCGGGAAGCCATAGGCACCCTTGGCGTCAGAGCCGTGGCACACCGCGCAATTGGAGGCAAACAGGCGGCCGCCCATTTTCAACGCTTGCGGGTCCTTAGCCACTTCTTCCACGGGCATGGCGGCAAATTTGGCGAAGATCGGCCCAAACTTGGCGTCGGCCTTGGCCATTTCTTTGTCCCATTCCTTGTTTTGCGTCCAGCCGTCTTCATAGCCCGGCAAGACGCCTTTCCAGTTGCCCAGGCCGGGATAGAGGATCAGGTAGCCGACGGCAAACACCAGGGTGCCGGCGAACAACAGGAACCACCATTGGGGCAGGGGGTTGTCGTACTCCTCAATCCCGTCGAAGGCGTGGCCCATGGTCTGGTCGACGCTGCCCTTGGTCTCGCCCTTGCGGGTGCCGAACAGCAGCCAGGTCAGGCCGATCAGGCTGCCCAGGGTCAGTACACAGATCCATGTACTCCAAAAGGTAGTCATGGCCGAATGCTCCTTGTTACAGGCTCTTCTTGAGCGTCGGATGGGGTGTCGATGGCGTCAGGCTTAGGCTCATCGGCAAATGGCAGCAGGCAGGCCTCGGCGAACTCCGGGTTGCGCTTGGCGTTGAACACCCACAGCGACAGGCCGATGAAGGCAATCGCCACCACCAGCGTGCCGAGGCCGCGGATCATTCCGGTATCCAGTTCAAAACCCATGGTTCACCTCTTGCTCTTGATTGCAGTGCCGAGCACTTGCAGGTAGGAGACCAGAGCGTCCATTTCGGTCTTGCCCTTGAGGCTGTCCACGGCCGCGGTGATGTCCGCGTCGGTGTACGGCACGCCGAGGGTGCGCATGACCTTGAGCTTGGTTTCGGTGTGGCTGCTGTCGACCTGGGCGGTGACCAGCCATGGGTAGGCCGGCATCTTCGACTCAGGCACGACGTTGCGCGGGTTGTACAAGTGCGCGCGGTGCCAGTCGTCGGAGTAGCGTGCGCCCACCCGGGCCAGGTCCGGCCCGGTACGCTTGGAGCCCCACAGGAACGGGTGGTCCCACACGCTTTCGCCGGCGACCGAGTAGTGGCCGTAGCGTTCGGTCTCGGCGCGGAACGGCCGGATCATCTGCGAGTGACACTGTACACAGCCTTCGCGGATGTAGATGTCACGGCCTTCCAGTTGCAGCGCGGTGTAGGGCTTCATGCCTTCGACCGGCTTGTTGGTCACGTCCTGGAAGAACAGCGGGACGATCTGCGTCAGGCCGCCGATACTCACGGCGAGCACCATCAGCAGCATCAGCAGGCCGACGTTCTTTTCAATCGTTTCGTGTTTCATCATCGACTCCTCAGGCCATCTGCGCCGCAGCGGCCACTTCGGCAGGTTGTGCCGAACGCACGGTGCGCCAAGTGTTGTAAGCCATCAGGAACATGCCGCTGAGGAAGATCGCCCCGCCCACCAACCGCACGATGAAGCCTGGGTGGCTGGCCACCAGGGTTTCGACGAAGGAATAGGTCAAGGTGCCGTCTTCGTTGACCGCACGCCACATCAGGCCCTGGGCAATGCCGTTGACCCACATCGAAGCGATGTAGAGCACGGTGCCGATGGTGGCCAGCCAGAAGTGCGCGTTGATCAGGCCGAGGCTGTACATCTGCTCGCGACCGAAGACTTTCGGGATCATGTGGTACAGCGCGCCGATGGAAATCATCGCCACCCAACCCAGAGCGCCGGCGTGTACGTGGCCGATGGTCCAGTCGGTGTAGTGGGACAGGGCGTTAACGGTCTTGATCGCCATCATCGGCCCTTCAAAGGTCGACATGCCGTAGAACGCCAGCGATACAACGAGGAAGCGCAGGATCGGGTCGCTGCGCAGCTTATGCCAGGCGCCCGAGAGGGTCATCATGCCGTTGATCATGCCGCCCCAGCTTGGCGCCAGCAGAACCAGTGACATCACCATGCCCAGGGACTGTGCCCAGTCTGGCAACGCGGTGTAGTGCAGGTGGTGCGGACCGGCCCAGATGTACAGGGTGATCAGTGCCCAGAAGTGCACGATGGACAGGCGATAGGAGTAAACCGGACGCTCGGCCTGTTTCGGCACGAAGTAGTACATCATCCCCAAAAAGCCCGCAGTGAGGAAGAAACCTACGGCGTTATGGCCGTACCACCACTGCACCATGGCATCCGTCGCACCACCGTAGAGGGAGTAGGACTTGGTCAGGCTGACCGGGATTTCCAGGTTGTTGACGATATGCAGGATCGCCACGGTGATGATGAACGAACCGAAGAACCAGTTGCCCACGTAGATGTGCTTGGTGTTGCGCTTGGCCACGGTGCCGAAGAACACGATGGCATAGGCGACCCAGACGATGGTGATCAGGATGTCGATCGGCCATTCCAGCTCGGCGTATTCCTTGGAGCTGGTGTAGCCCAGCGGCAAGCTGACCGCTGCCAGTACAATCACCAATTGCCAGCCCCAGAAGCAGAACGCGGCGACTTTCGGCGCGAACAGCTGGGTCTGGCAGGTGCGTTGTACCGCGTAGAAGGAGCTGGCAAACAGCGCACAGCCACCAAACGCGAAAATCACTGCGTTGGTGTGCAGTGGGCGCAATCGACCGAAACTGGTCCAAGGCAGGTTGAAGTTGAGTTCGGGCCATACCAACTGGGCAGCGAGAAAAACCCCGAGCCCCATGCCGACGATGCCCCACACCACCGTCATAATGGCGAATTGGCGGACCACCTTGTAGTTATAGGCGGTACTTAAAGTAGTGTTCATGGTTCCCCATCCACGGTTCAACCCAAGCAGATACGGCACTTGGGCTGGAGTTATAGGCAGACTAAAAAGCGAGGTAAGCATGGGCAAAGAGCACAAGGCCAGTATTGACGGGGATCAATGGGCGCAGTGTGTGCGTGAACACGGGTGGTTGTGGAATGCGGCCACGAGCGTTGACGCGGGCCAATCACCGACGCTGATCCTGGCTCACGGTGCCGGCGCGCCGATGGATTCGGGCTTTATGGGCGACATGGCTGCACGCCTTGCCGGGCATGGGGTCAACGTGTTGCGCTTCGAGTTTCCCTACATGGTCCAGCGCCGTGTGGACGGTGGCAAACGCCCACCGAACCCGGCCCCCAGACTGCTGGAATGCTGGCGCGAGGTGTATGCCCAGGTGCGACGTCATGTCGCTGGGCCGCTGGCTATCGGCGGCAAGTCCATGGGCGGGCGCATGGCCAGTTTACTGGCCGATGAACTGGCGGTTGATGCGCTGGTGTGCCTGGGTTATCCATTCTATGCGGTGGGCAAGCCGGACAAGCCCCGGGTCGAGCACCTGGCCGGGCTGAAGACGCCGACCTTGATTGTGCAGGGCGAGCGCGATGCGTTGGGCAATCGGGCGGCGGTGCAGGGTTATGTGCTGTCGCCGGGCATCGAGGTGATGTGGCTGGTGGCGGGGGATCATGATCTGAAGCCGTTGAAGGCTTCGGGGTTTACCCATGAGCAGCATTTGGAGGCTGCGGCGGGGAAGGTGGCTGGGTTTCTCGGCGCCCGTTAGGGCCTCATCGCAGGCAAGCCAGCTCCCACATTTTGATCTGTGAATACATTCAAAATGTGGGAGCAACTGTCTTCAACATGCCATTCGTCACCTCCATTCGGTGCCGTCACGCAGCATGGCATTCAGTCTGA
>NZ_JBWKWY010000018.1:0-110867 GCF_059422465.1 Pseudomonas sp. GW821-FHT01D09 | reverse complement strand
GTGTGTCAGTCAGTACATGTGCTGACTGACACACCGCCATCGCGAGCAAGCCCGCTCCCACACTTTTACTGCGTCAGGCATGGATCAGGCGTTGCCCGCCAGCTTCAGGCGTGCCGCCTGGGTAAAGTCCAGCATGCGCTTGAGCGGGCGCACGGCATGGGGGATCAACGAGGGTTCGACGAAGATCTCGTTGCTCCCTTCCCGCAGGCATTGCAACGTGCGCTCCAGGGTATTCATCGCCATCCACGGGCAGTGCGCGCAACTGCGGCACGCTGCGCCGTTACCGGCGGTGGGCGCCTCGACAAACACCTTGTCCGGGCACAGTTGCTGCATTTTGTAGAAAATGCCGCGGTCAGTGGCAACGATGAATGTCTTGTTCGGCAAGCGCTGCGCCGCCGCAATCAACTGGCTGGTGGAACCCACGGCGTCGGCCAACTCGATGACCGAGGTCGGCGACTCCGGGTGCACCAGGATCGCCGCGTCCGGGTACAGCGCCTTCATGTCTTCCAGCTGCTTGGACTTGAACTCTTCATGGACGATGCAGGCACCGTCCCACAGCAGCATGTCGGCACCGGTCTGGCGCTGGATATAGGTGCCCAGGTGTTTGTCCGGGCCCCAGATAATGGTTTCGCCGTTATCCATCAGGCTTTCGACGATTTCCAGGGCGCAGCTGGAAGTCACCACCCAGTCCGCACGAGCCTTGACCGCCGCCGAAGTGTTGGCATACACCACCACGGTGCGCTCCGGGTGCTGGTCGCAGAACGCCGAAAACTCGTCCACCGGGCAACCCAGGTCCAGGGAGCAGGTGGCTTCCAGGGTCGGCATCAGGATGCGTTTTTCAGGGGTAAGGATTTTCGCCGTCTCGCCCATGAAGCGCACGCCGGCGACCAGTACGGTCTTGGCCGGGTGGGCGGCGCCGAAGCGGGCCATTTCCAGGGAGTCGGAAACACAACCGCCGGTTTCTTCGGCCAGGGCCTGAATCACCGGGTCGCAGTAAAAGTGCGCCACCAGCACCGCGTCTTGAGCCTTGAGCTCGGCAGCAATGGCAGAACGTAAGCTTGCCTCTTCCTCGGCACTGAGCACCTTGGGTTGCTTGGCATCGAGGTGGGCTTGAACCAGAAGGCGTTCGGAAATTTGCGTCATGTTCGCAAGACCTGCAGGCGCAGTTGCGCGAAAGTCGAGTGTACCACCGGCTCTGGAGCCCTTCGGGCGCCGCCGGACGAAGTGATTGTGTTCATCAAGCACGGGTTAAGGTGAAGCTGCGCAAGGCTACAGAATATCGATTGGATTCAAAAGCCTAATATGGCACAGGAACATTGCCCATTTCCCTGGCCAGGTCCAGCCAGGCCCGCGCTGCCGGCGGCAAATGAGCATTACGCCGCCAGGTCAGGGCGATATGCCAGTCGGTCTGGGGCTCATCCAGGGATATCAAGGCAATGCCGGCATGCAGGTGCTTGTAGGCCAGCATCCGCGGCAGGAAGGCGACGCCCAGGCCCGCGCCCACCAGGTCGACGATAAAGTCGATCTGGGCGCTGCGCACCGAAACCTTCGGCGAGACGCCCCGGCGCTCGCAGGCGGAAAGAATGATGCGATTCAGGGCAAACCCGGCCTCGAATAGTATGAAAGGCGAGTCGGACAGGTCCGAAAAATCCACACTGTTGCGCCCCGCCAAGGGGTGGCTGCTGGGCAGCACGACCATCAACGGCTCGACCCGTACGTCCTGATACTCAAACTCGCCCTCCACCGGCACCAGCAGGGCGGCCACATCCACCTCCCCCGCTTGCAAGCACTCGCCCAGCTTCTTGCTGCCGTGCTCGATCAGCTCGATCTCGATCTGCGGGTAACGCTGGCGGTACACGGCAAACATTGCCGCAAACAATTCACCACTGCCCACCGGCGGCAAGCCAATGCGCAACACGCCGCGCTTGAGCCCCAGCAGGTCATTGATCTCGGCCACCAGGTCGCTGCGCTCGGCCAGCAACACCAGGGCGCGGCGGTAGGCAATCTCACCGGCGGCTGTCAGTTCGCTCTTATGACCGATACGGCTGAACAACGGCGTGCCCAACTCCTCCTCCAGCGTCTTGACCGCTTTGCTGACACTCGATTGCGTCAGCGAAACCATCTCGGCCGCTTGTGAGAAACTGCCTTGGCGCACCACTTCGACAAAGGCTCGCAGGGTTCGCAGGTTCATGACTATTCCATTTGCGACTTGAATGAAGTTGTAAAAGTTGTTTTTACCATGGAATGCCTTTGACTATCCTCCACCCACCGTTTTCTTTATTCCGGGGCCTCACTGTTCATGATCATTTCGTCCGCATCGGATTACCGCGAAGCCGCACGCTGCAAACTGCCGCGCTTCCTGTTCGACTACATTGACGGGGGCGCGTACGCCGAGCACACCCTCAAGGCCAACAGTGCGGACCTGGCAGATATCAGCCTGCGCCAGCGCGTGCTGCGCAATGTCGAGAGCCTGAGCCTGGAGACCACCCTGTTCGACCAACCGCTGGCGATGCCGGTGGTCATGAGCCCGGTGGGCCTGACCGGCATGTTTGCCCGGCGCGGGGAAGTGCAGGTGGCCAACGCGGCAACCAATAAAGGCGTGCCTTTTTGCCTGTCGACCGTGTCCGTGTGCCCGATCGAGGAAGTGGCGTCCCAGACCGCACAGTCGATCTGGTTCCAACTGTATGTGTTGAAAGACCGCGGCTTCATGAAGAACGCCCTGGAGCGTGCGCAAGCCGCCGGGGTGAAAACCCTGGTGTTCACCGTCGACATGCCCACCCCCGGCGCCCGCTACCGCGATGCCCACTCCGGCATGTCCGGCCCGTACGCCGCCCAGCGGCGTATGTTGCAGGCCGTGAGCAAACCGGCCTGGGCGTTTGATGTGGGGCTGATGGGGCGCCCGCATGACCTGGGCAATATCTCCAGATACCTGGGCAAACCGACCCACCTTGAAGACTACATCGGCTGGCTGGCCACCAATTTCGACCCCTCCATCAGTTGGAAGGACCTGGAGTGGATCCGTGAATTCTGGAAGGGCCCGATGATCATCAAGGGCATCCTCGACCCACAGGACGCCAAGGATGCGGTGAGCTTTGGTGCCGACGGCATCGTGGTGTCCAACCACGGCGGCCGCCAACTCGATGGCGTGCTGTCCACCGCCAAGGCCTTGCCCGAGATCGCCCAAGCGGTTGGCAGCGACCTCACGGTACTGGTGGACTCCGGGGTGCGTTCGGGGCTGGATGTGGTACGCATGCTCGCCCTCGGCGCCCGGGGCGTATTGCTGGGACGAGCACCCGCCTACGCGCTGGCCGCCGATGGCCAACGTGGCGTGGAAAACCTGTTGGATATCTTTGCCAAGGAAATGCGCGTGGCCATGACCCTGACCGGGGTCACGTCCATTGCACAGATCGATGAGTCGATCCTGGTTCGCGGAAAGATCTGACCCCGAGCCTCAGGCTTCGCTGATCTTGCTGACACTGGTGATTTGCCCATTCCAGACCATCTCGTAATGGGCGGCCTGGACCATCGACAACACCGGCCTGGGGCTCAGCAACGCCCAGCAGTGGTCGCCCTCCGAGCGTACTGACCGGTAACGAAGGCCGGGACAACCGGCCTTCTTCAGCGCGCCGCCCAGGCGCTGGGCGTGGCTGTAGTCGTCTGGGTCGTAGATCGGGTCGCTCATCGGCATCGACGTCGCGTCCTTCATGGCGTCGCCGGCAAAGGTGCAGGACAGCCCGCGAAAGACAAAGCGTTCATAGTTAAGGCCGTGGACCCCGGACCAGTACTGGTTCTGGTGATGACGCACCTCGGCCAGCGCGGTCTCGACCGTGGCCGCCAGGTACAACACGCCAAAGCGCCCATCACTGAAACGCGATCCTGCCGGATTGACGTGGGTGAACGGTGCAATCGCGTAGGAACATCCCACGATCCCAAAGGGGATTTCCCTACGAGGTATCAGCTCGATTCGACCGACTTCATTGCCCAGCCGCGGGTTGGTCAGGGCCTGGATCTGATAAAGCGCCTCAAATTCATCGGCATCCGCCACATCGTCAAACAACGCAATCGGCGGGAATTTGGAATTGACCAGGCGATAGGCCTGCAACTGCCCCGCGGGCAAATCGCCCAACTGGCTCACCCTCACCATTGCGCGCCACGTAACACATCGATGTGACGGAAGGTCTCGTACAGGGAAATCATATCGCCCTGGGCCATGATCTCCAGGGGCGAACGCCCGTTGAAAAACGCGTTGTCGTTGGCCATCGCGGCAAAGCCATACACATTCTCGGGGTTATCGAACACCATGCGCAGCGTGGCGTGGATGTTCAACACGAAGCTGATGCGCTGCATCTGGTCGGAATCCAGGCTCACGGACCACGCGACATCGCGCTGCCGGGCACGGGTGTAGGTGCTGCGCGAGATCCGCAGGATGCGGCAGGCCTGCTCGCTGCTGGCCTGCCATTTCTCCAGGATGCTCACCGCCGCCCGGAGTCCGGCGACGCATTGCTCCCGGGTGAAGGGTTGTGCTTGGAGGGCCAGGCTCATGGTTGCCACCTCAAAATAAATCTACAGATTCAAATATAGATAAAGTGAGTCTATAGAGCAAATCAGCGTACATCAGCCCTTACAACCAAAAGCCCCAGTGAAATGCTTTTTTTGATTTCAAATCGCACTTTACCGCCTGATGGGTGAGAATGGTTCCCGTCTAACTTTCCCATCTATTTGTGTATGAGCCCCCAAGAAATGGAATTCAACCCGTCTTCTTCGTCCCGCTGGCTGCTGGCCTTGTTCGGTGCAAGCCTGCTGTCACTGTCCGGCTGCCAGAGCCAAACGCCAGAGCAGGCAGCAGCCTCGGCGGCAGAACAGGCACTGGAACAACAGAAGTACGAAAAATTCACCACCACATTCCAAACGATACTGCGCAGCTATGCCCTGGCCGCCAATGAACAGGGGCTGACAGGCGTGATGAACCTGATCATGACCGTTGACGCGCAGAACCACGTGGTGGACTGCTCAGTCAAACGCGGGACCCTACTGCCCAACATGAGCCAGAACAACCAGCGCCAGGCCAAGCTGGCCCAACTGGTCACCGAATTGTGCTGGACCACCCTGTTTCCTGAGGTCTCGCCCAAGGCTTTCACCGATGCCAAGGACACCCAGGTGATTGTCGCGCCCATGGTGTTCAGCCCTATGATCGGGCTTTCGGAAGAACAGCAACGGTGGCAGAACCAGCGGGTCGACCTCTACCGGCAGATCCGTTTCTTCCGTGAACAACTGTTTATCGGGCATAACGTCCAGAGCATTGGCGTCGCCAGCTTCCACCTCATCGCCGATGCACAGGGCAAAGTGAGTGAGTGCATGGTCAACCTGAATCAGAGCCCGTACCGCTCACAGGGCTTCAAGGTCGATAGCGCATTGCAACAACGCCTCGTCACGCAGTGCAAACGGCTGGACCTGCGGCAGATGCCGGGGTTTGCCAACTACCCTCAAGGCCTGCCCCTGGGTTATGTGCAGGT
This sequence comes from Pseudomonas sp. GW821-FHT01D09, assembly GCF_059422465.1. Classification (NCBI taxonomy): domain Bacteria; kingdom Pseudomonadati; phylum Pseudomonadota; class Gammaproteobacteria; order Pseudomonadales; family Pseudomonadaceae; genus Pseudomonas; species Pseudomonas sp. GW821-FHT01D09. The sequence continues at coordinate 105,354 of NZ_JBWKWY010000018.1, read as the reverse complement.
GGACTACAGCCCGTGGATGAATGGACGCAGCGCTACGAAATAAACAACCAAGCCCCACCTCCCCCAAGGGACGGATAGCCAATTGTCATAAATAGCCCCAAAGGTAATAATGCGAGACATTATCATTTGTGGCGATCAAGCTGATGGACGTCGGGATCAAACCTTCAACGCCAATGGATATCGAGCATCTCTACGGAAAGCACCACGGCTGGCTAAAAGGGTGGCTCTGCAACCGCGTTGGCAACAGCGCCGATGCCGCTGACCTGGCCCAGGACACCTTTATGCGCATGCTCACCCTGCGCCAGTTGCCCGTCCTGCGCGAGCCACGGCACTACCTGGTAACCATTGCCCGCGGCCTGATGATCGATAAGGCCCGCCGGCAAACCCTGGAACGGGCCTACCTGGAAGTGCTTGCCGCCCGGCCCGAGCCGCTTGAGGTTTCCCCGGAAACCTATCACTTGATCATCGAATCCCTGCTGGCCATTGATGCACTGCTCGATGGCCTCGGCGCGCGAACCCGGCAGATTTTCCTCCTGGTCCAGCTCGAAGGCCTGAGTTATGTGCAAGTCGGCAGGCAACTGGGCCTGTCGGTGACCACGATAAAAAATCACCTGGGCAAGGCGATGATGCAATGCATCCGGTTGATGGACGATTGAGCAGCCCACAGGTTGGCCCGCCCTCCACGGCCCAGCTGCAGGCAGCGGTGCAGTGGTATCTGACGCTCAACGACGCCGATGTCAGCCCCGAACAACACCTGGCGTGGCAAGACTGGCTTGGCGCTGACCCCGAGCACGTCAAGGCCTGGGCCCGGATCGAAAAGCTCCAGCAACAACTCTGCGGGGTGCCCCGGGACGTCGCGTTGCCGATCTTGTCGCAGATGGGCGTCCAGCGCCGCCAGGGCCTCAAGATGCTGCTGGTGCTGGCCGCTGGCGCGACGGTGTTGGCCGGGTATCGACTCTCGCCCTACCACACCGACTTCGCCACCCGCACCGGAGAGCGGCGCCAGGTAACGCTGCCGGACGGCAGCCGCCTGGAGTTGAACACCGACACCCGAGTCGATATCGCCTATAACGCACAGGAGCGGTTGATCCTGCTGCGCCGCGGCGAAATCCTGGTCACCACCGCAACAGACCGGTTGCCCGCTCGCCCCTTATCGGTGGAAACACCCCAGGGTCGCATACGGGCCCTGGGCACCCGTTTCGACGTGCGCCTGCTGCCAGGCTTGAGCAGCGTGCACGTACAACAACACGCCGTCGAAGTACGCCCCCGTGACACACCACAGCACATACAACGCGTGGACGAAGGCCAGGCACTGACCTTCGGCTCATCCCAACTCGGCAACCTGCGCCCGGCCACTGCCGATAGCAGCGCCTGGACCCAAGGTCTATTGGTGGCTATCGACTGGCGACTGGGCGACTTTGTCGGCGAACTGGCCCGCTATCGGGTCGGCTACCTGGGGTGCGCCGATGAGGTCAGGGACTTGAGAATTTCCGGCGCGTTCCGCCTCGACGATATCGACGGCATCCTGGCCAACCTGCAGGTCTCGTTGCCCGTGAAGGTTCGCCACTTCTCACGGTATTGGGCGCGCATAGAAGCGTAATCGCGCCTGACGGCGAATAAACCAGGCAGATCTCCTTGCCGATTGCTTTTTTCGTTCGGCTCATCAAGTAGAGCGGTTAATCAGCCGCCTTTACTGCAACGGCATAGGAAGTCATATGAGCCACCCACGCCCCCTTCACAGTGCCGCGTTGCGGCTGCACCTCAATTCGAGGTTATTGCGCATGAGCTTCGCCGGGACGCTGTGCGCATGCGCAGTCATCCCGCCAACCTGGGCACAGCAAGCCCCTGAACGGGCCCAATACACTATCGCGGCCGGGCCGCTCGATATCGCGCTCAGTCAGTTCGCCGCCGCCAGCGGCGTGACCTTGTCGTTCGGTTCGACGCAAACCCAGGGCCTGACCACACCGGGCATCCAGGGCCACTACTCGTTTGACGAAGGCATCGCCCGACTGCTGGCCCACAGCGGGCTGCAGGCGCGTCAAGAGGGCGTGGGACGCTACAGCCTGGTCAAGATACCCAGCGACTCGACGCTGGAACTCGGTGCGACCACCATCAGCGGCGCGGCCCTGGGAGATACGACCGAGGACACCGGTTCCTACACCACGGGCCCGATGGCAACGGCGACCAAACTCGCGCTATCCAGCCGCGAAACCCCGCAATCGATCACGGTCATCACCCGCCAGCGCATGGATGACCAGAACATGCGCAGCCTGGAGGATGTCCTCAAGAACACCCCCGGCATTGCCGTGACCAAGGCCGGTCCACACCGTGCAACGTTCTACTCCCGCGGGTTTACCGTCGAAAACCTGATGACCGATGGCCTGTCCAACGACCTGTCCCATTACCTCAGCCGTGACATGAACTCCAGCCCCGACATGGCGATCTTTGACCGGGTGGAAGTGGTACGCGGAGCCACCGGGCTGATGCAAGGCTCAGGCAACCCGGCGGCGGCGGTCAACATGATCCGCAAGCGTCCAACTGCCACGCCGCGTGTCACCGTCACCGGCAGTGCCGGCAGTTGGGATAACTACCGCACCGAGTTCGATGCGTCCAGCGCGCTCAACGAGAGCGGCACCTTACGCGGCCGGGTGGTGACGGCCTACCAGTCCAAGGACAGCTTCCAGGACTTCGTCAGCGCCGAGCGCTCGGTATTCTATGCCATTACCGAGGCTGACCTGAATGAAGACACAACCTTTACCTTCGGCGCCTCCAACCAGGATGCCAACAACAACGACTCCTGGGGTGGTTTGCCGGTTGCCCGCGATGGCAGCGACCTGCACCTCAAGCGCTCGACCTACCTGGGCAGCACTTGGGAATACTGGGACCAGGACAACACCACCGCCTTCAGCCGCCTGGAGTACCGTTTTGCCAATAACTGGAAAATGCTCCTGTCTGCCAGCAAAAGCTGGTCGCAATTAAATATGCTCGGTTCCATCCCGATGCGAACCTGGCAAAGCGACTTCGTTGAGTGGGGGCAGAACATCGGCAGGTATGAGTACAAAGACCAACAGAACAGCTACGACGGTTATGTCAGCGGCCCGTTCTCGCTGTTCGGCCGCACCCATGAACTGGTGGTGGGCGCCAGCAGGCGCGAGCTGACATTCAATGGCAAAGGCTTGCCCATCGATGTCGAGACCAACACCAACCTGTACCGCCCCACTGGCATCCCCAAGCCGGACGTCAGCGCCACGCCCTGGACCCAACACCGCACCAGCCAGCAGGAAGGCACCTACATCACCACGCGCCTGAACCTCTCCGACGACCTGAAACTTATCCTCGGCGGGCGCCTGGACTGGTACGAATACGACGTGGACACACGCTGGGAAGGTAAATCTTCCGCCAGTAGCCTGCCGAACAAAGTCACCCGCCACCTCACACGCTATGCCGGCGCCATTTATGACCTGGACGCCCATCACTCGGTGTATGTCAGCTACACCGACATCTTCCGCCCACAGACCGAACTCGACGCGCAGAACAACGCACTCAAGCCCATCGAAGGCAAAAACTACGAGATCGGCCTCAAGGGTGAGTACTTTGACGCCAGCCTGAATGCCAGTGCGGCGATCTTCCGCATTGATCAGGAAAATCGCGCCAAGGAACTCAATCGCAACCTCTGCACGCCCAGGGGAACCACCTGTTATGAGGCGGCGGGCGCAGTGCGCAGCGAAGGTCTTGAGCTGGAAATCAACGGTTCTCCTGCACCCGGCTGGGAATTGGGTGCCGGTTATACCTATTCCTCGGCCAAGTACACCAAGGACAGCAACCCGGACAACGTCGGACGACTGTTCAGCACCGACACCCCTCGCCATATCTTCAAGGCATTCACCCGCTACCAACTGCCCGGAGACCTCAATCGCTGGACCATCGGTGGCGGTCTTTACCGGCAGAACACGATCTACAAAAAAGGCACCAACAGTGCTGACGCACCGCCGCCGCACGCTTACCGCATAGAGCAGAAGGCTTACACCGTGACTGACCTGATGGCCAGCTACAAAGCGTCAGAGAACGTCGATGTGCGCCTGAACCTGAACAACGTCTTCGACACTCATTACTATCAGGCCATCAGCGCCAACACTGATTACGGCAACAACCTGTATGGCGCACCGCGTAATGCAATGGTGACGGTACGCTGGGAACTTTGAAGGGGCAGTAGAGCGTTTGTCCGAGGGTTAGCGGTGCACCGTAGGAGTGAGCTGGTCGGGTCGCCGCATCGCAGTAAAAATCATCGACGATAACGCGGGGGCTGGTACTCCGCGTTGTTCTCGATCTCTCTCCGGCAGGTCGGTGGAGGATGCGGTGATGGATACATATGGGGCGGCGACATGTGCTTAGCAAAAGCAAAGTGAATCTATCGAGTTATTCAGGAACATCGGCAGGATTTAACTTTCCAAAAATATGATTGTATACGAGCGCCTGTTTCTTTTGCTTTCTGGCTTCCAAGCAGTGTAATTCCATCCTCGGACCCCAAGGATGGGTTGCTTGAACGGTCGCAGCGCTCTTCATGCCTTATCAATAAAATGATATTTCCACTTTTCCAGTCTTCAGAATCTCGCTTCAGCCAATCAGCAATCGTTTCGCGACGCTCAGGCTCGTGCAGCCCCATCGGACTATGGGCTGCCCCCAACACACCCTCGCCGTAGGTGTATCGTTGCCCGTCAACTCGACCAGGTGCACCACGGCCCAACCTTCAAACACTTGGTCGAGGCAGTAGAACCGTGTAGGAAATTTCCTCTTCACATCTCACTTTTTAAGCGGCAACTTAAGGCTTGGTATATGGGCTCGCGCCTGATAGCCATGCAGGAGCAGTCTCAGAACACTCTTCGATCACGCTTGGGTTTAAACAGGAGATATAAAAATGGGGCACGTCACTACGCCGGACGGTGTTGATATTTTTTACAAAGACTGGGGCCCACGCGATGCCCAAGTCATATTCTTCCATCACGGGTGGCCGCTCAGTGCTGACGACTGGGACGCGCAAATGCTCTTTTTCCTGGCTAACGGCTATCGGGTCATTGCCCACGACCGGCGTGGTCACGGGCGCTCCAGTCAGGTCTGGGACGGGCATGATATGGACCACTACGCCGATGACGTGGCCGCCGTAGTTAACCATCTTGGCGTGCAGGGAGCCGTGCATGTCGGCCACTCTACTGGAGGTGGCGAAGTCGTCCGCTACATTGCGCGTCACGGTGAGGATCGAGTCTCGAAGGCAGCACTCATTAGCGCTGTGCCTCCACTGATGGTTCAGACCGGCCGCAATCCCGGGGGATTACCTAAGTCAGTTTTCGATGACATGCAGGCACAACTGAAATCCAACCGTGCGCAGTTTTACTATGACGTGCCTGCTGGACCGTTCTATGGCTATAACCGTCCTGGAGCCATAGCATCTGAAGGCATCATTTGGAACTGGTGGCGGCAAGGCATGATGGGTTGCGCGAAGGCACATCTTGATGGGATCGTGGCTTTTTCCCAGACCGACTTCACCGAAGACCTCAAGCGCATCAACATACCTGTCCTAGTCATGCACGGTGAAGATGATCAAATTGTGCCTTATGAAAACGCAGGGGTTTTATCCGCCAAACTGCTCTCTAACAGCACATTGAACACTTACCCAGGCTTCCCCCATGGAATGCCCACCACAAACGCCGAGCAAATCAATACGGACTTGCTCGCATTCGTGAGAGGTTAGGCGGTTAGAGAAGGATCGCTCATCCGTATGCCCATATCACCCCTCCTCTACTTCATTGGCTACGGAGGGTTGGTAAAAACCTATCTATGGATACGCGTGGAGAACACTCTGCTTGGGCTTCGCACTCTCTGTGCGAAATGGGGAAGGCGATTGTGGATGACCTGAAACAGGCGATGGTACCGGCGAAACCTGAGCCTCGCGCGTCCTGAATAAGGCGCTCGAGGCTTTGTCAGAAATACCTGAAAGGTAATGGATGCGGGCATTAACTGCCCTACAAAAACGGTATCTTCAGCAGATTGACATCATCCCGGTAGCGAAATTATTGTTCGCTCCAGACGGCTGCATGTCTAACCTGTAAGCAGTACGTCACGCTCCTCAGAGAACCCCACGCTTGCCTTTGCACAAGGCAAAAAAAAACCCGGAAATCCTCACTTGCGTGGGCCTTCCGGATTTTCTAAACCGCTAAAAATGGTGGGTCGTGTGGGATTCGAACCTACGACCAATTGGTTAAAAGCCAACTGCTCTACCAACTGAGCTAACGACCCGCTGTGTGGTGGCGCGTATAATACTGATTTCTAAGGATTATTCAACACCTTATTTTAAATAAATCAGAAATAACGCGTTGGGTCAGTAATTCCGGCCGCTTGGAAGCCTTCTGCACGCAGTCGGCAGCTGTCACATTTCCTACAAGCACGACCGTCATTATCTGCCTGGTAGCAGGAAACAGTCAGCGAGTAGTCGACACCAAGCCTTACACCTGCCTTGACGATATCGGCCTTGCTCAGGTTTTGCAGTGGCGCCTGGATACGGAAGCCGTGCCCTTCTACGCCGGCCTTGGTCGCCAGGTTGGCCATGCGCTCGAACGACTCGACGAACTCTGGGCGGCAGTCCGGGTAGCCGGAGTAGTCCACGGCGTTGACACCGATAAAGATGTCACGGGCATTGAGCACCTCTGCCCAGCCCAGGGCCAGCGACAGGAACACGGTGTTACGGGCCGGCACATAGGTGACCGGGATGCCCTCAGTGGGCGCCTCAGGCACGTCGATGGAGCTGTCGGTCAAGGCCGAGCCGCCAATGCCATTGAGGTTCAGGCCGATCACCTTGTGCTCCACCACGCCAAGGTCGCGGGCGACACGGGCGGCAGCGTCCAATTCGGCATGAGAGCGCTGGCCATAGTCGAAGCTCATGGTGTAGCAGCTGTAGCCCTCGGCACGGGCCATCGCCACCACGGTGGCGGAGTCGAGGCCGCCAGACAGCAGGATTACGGCACGTTTTTGGTCAGTGATTTGTTCAGTCATTTCAGCGTCCTGGCTCGTCGTTCCAAAGGTATTTATGCAGCTGCAATTGCAGGCGCACCGGCAGGTTGTCCGCGACCACCCAATCAGCAAGGTCGCGAGCGTTCAAGTCATGGTGACTGGGGGAGAACAGCACCTCGCCGGCGCGTCGGTCCAGGCCATACTGGATCAGCTTGGAGTTGGCCCAGTCGTAGTCGTCCCGCGAGCAAATGACAAACTTCACCTGGTCGTTGGCGGTCAGCAGCTCGATGTTCTCATAACGGTTGCGATGCGCCTCCTTGGAGTCCGGCGTCTTCAGGTCAACCACGCGGCTGACACGCGGATCGACCGCGGAAATGTCCAGGGCGCCGCTGGTTTCCAGCGACACCTCGTAACCGGCGTCACACAGCTGCTTGAGCAAAGGAATGGCATTGGGCTGGGCCAGGGGCTCACCGCCTGTTACACAGACGTAGCGTGGCCGGAAGCCTGCAACCTGCTCCAGGATGTCGTCGAGGGTGCGAATGGTGCCGCCACTGAAAGCGTAGGCGCTGTCACAGTACTGGCAGCGCAACGGGCAGCCGGTGAGGCGCACAAATACTGTGGGCAGGCCGGCAGTGCGCGTTTCACCCTGTAACGAGTAAAAAACTTCGGTGATGCGTAATGTGTCTTGCATAGTCGCCACGGGCGTAACAGCTAAACAGGCTGTCCGCCTCCGTCAGGCACTTTGTGGGATCCCGGCAAAGCGTGAACCCCAAAAAGCGTATTTCATAAAAGGGCGTGGATTCTAACGAAAAAACCCGCGATAGGCGCGGGTTTCTTCCAGGCGGAACAGCAGTGGTTACAAACGCTGCAAATCGCGCTGGGCCAACTGGGCAGCAGAGGTACCCGGGTACTGGGCCACCACCTGTTGCAGAATGCCTTTGACCTTGTCGGTATGACCCAGGCGGCGCTCTACATCAGCCAGTTTGTACAACGAATCAGGCACCTTGGCGTGTTTGGGGTAAAGCTGGCTGACCTTGGCAAATGCCTGGCCTGCCCCCTGCAAATCACCCTTGGCCAGGTTGACCTCACCCAACCAGTACTGGGCATTGCCCGCGTATTGGCTGTTTGGATAACGCCCCAGGAAAGCGGTGAACGCCTTGCTGGCCCGGTCGAAATCCTTGGCCTTGATCAGGTCGAAGGCTGCGTCGTAATACAGCTTTTCCTTCGCCGGATCACCCGGTTCGCTGTTGGCGGCAGGGGCCTGTGTGGCACCTGCGGCTGCGCCACCGGCGGCGCTTGCGGCACCACCGGCAGAAGAATTATCAGGAGTAGCGGCTGGTGTAGCGCCGGCTCCTATACGTCGGTCAAGATCCTGGTAACGCTCCAGGCCTTCCTGCTTGAGCTGACGCACTTCATTTTGCAGAACTTCAATGGTGCCTTGTTGCTGCGCCAATTGATCCTGCATGCGTTGCAGTTGGTTGAACAGTTCGCCCTGTGCCGAAGGAGCGGCCGTGGCCGCTCCTCCCGCATAGGCGCCGTTCGTGCCATAACCTGCAGGTGGATAGCTGCTCCCACTATTGTTATAGCCAGAGTTGCTATCTTCCACGGGAACCGCAGCCCACACCGCAAGCGGTGCAAGGCTGAGAGCCAATACGGTTACAACACGACGGCACGTTCGCATGACGAATTACTTACGCAGTTCGACGCGACGGTTTTGAGCCCAGGATTGCTCGTCGTTGCCGGTAGCAACTGGACGCTCTTCACCGTAGGAAACCAGTTCCAGCTGAGCTGGGGAAACACCTTGCAGTACCAGGTAACGCTGAACGGCTTTCGCACGACGCTCGCCCAGTGCCATGTTGTACTCACGAGTACCACGTTCGTCGGTGTTGCCTTCCAGAACAACGCGAGCGCCGTTACCTTTCAGGTCTTTCGCGTGAACGTCCAGAGCGCGCATGGCTTCTGGCTTCAGGTCCGAACTGTCGTATTCGAAGTAGAAAGTGGTGATTGCGCGCAGAGCAGCTTCTTCGCTCAGGGAGCCGTCAACTGCACCAGTGTTAGCGCCGTAACCAGCGTTTGGATCAACAGCTGCGCCTTCACCGGCATTGTCGCCGCCTTTAGACGAGCAACCAACGGCTACGGACAGAGCCAGAGCCAGAGCAGCAAACTTACCAAACTTCAGCATTTCCATCGTGAAACTCCTAATGAACCCCAGTGTGTTAAGTACTTCTTTTTGTAGCGCCGCGTCAGTTCAGGTAAGGGGACCAGGACGGTTCTCTGACTTCGCCTTGTGCGGTAGGAAGCGGGAGCCTTACGCGTCCATTAATGGACACGAGCATCAAGACTCCCCGGCCCTGCTGGCGGGTGGCGTAGATTACCATGGTGCCGTTGGGCGCAACAGTAGGTGACTCATCAAGAGTGCTATCTGTGAGGATTTTTACACTTCCGCGCTGCAAATCCTGGGCCGCAACCTTGAAATTAGTGAAGCCATCCTGGCGATGGATCATAACCAGGGTCTTTTCATCGGCCGAAAGCTTCGGATTGGCGTTGTAGTTGCCGATAAAGGTCACACGTTCGGCACCACCACCGCCAACACTGCTCTTGTAGATTTGCGGTTTGCCACCACGGTCCGAGGTGAAGTAGATGGTCGAACCATCCTTGCCCCAGAACGGCTCGGTATTGATACCAGGGCCGGAAGTGACACGGGTAATCTGGCGCGAACCGAGGTTCATCACGTAGATATCCGGGTTACCGTCCTTGGACAGTACAAATGCCAGGCGATTGCCATCCGGCGACCAGGCTGGCGCGCCGTTCAGGCCTTCAAAGTTGGTGATCTGCTCGCGGCGACCGGTGTCGATGTGCTGGACGAAGATGCGCGGACGCTTCTGTTCAAACGACACGTAGGCGATACGCTTGCCATCCGGGGCAAAACGCGGCGACAGGATCGGCTCGCGTGACTGCAACAGGGTCACTGCACGGGCACCGTCGTAGTCCGAACGCTGCAAGGTGTAGCGGGTGTTGTTCACCGAGAAACGCTCAGCCGTCACGTACAAGATGCGGGTGGAGAACGCACCTTTGATACCGACCAGCTTCTCGAACGATTGGTCGGCGATGTAGTGCGCCATGTCCCGCAGTTGGTCGACGCTGCCCGACACGCTACCGGTCAGCACTTGCTGCTCGGTAGCCACGTTGAACAGGGCGTATTGCACCTGCAGGCGACCGCCCGCTGGCACGATGCTACCTACCATCAGGTACTGGGCGCCCAGGGCTTTCCAGTCACGGTAGATCACTTCGCTGCCTTGGGTCGGCTGGCTGATCATGTTCTGTTTCGGAATTGGCGCGTAGTAACCCGAGTTGCGCAGGTCATTGCCAATGATTTCCGCCATATCGTCCGGCAGCACGCTGCCGCCCTGCCAGCCAAACGGTACAACCGCAATCGGGGTGGCCCGATCGCTACCGCTGGTTACCAGGATGTTCTTTTCATCCGCCGCCGCTATCCCTGCCATACAGCAAATAACGACAAGCATTCCTCGAAGAAGGTTTCTCACAAGGCTAGATCCTCAGGTGTGAATGTCATCTTGAATGAACGATAGGGAGCGAAGTCGCTTGGTTTCATTCCCTGCATCTCGGTCAGGCGGCCAATATTCTTGACCGCTGCAACCGCCGAACTGTCGAACGAACCGTCGCCACTGGACTTGGCCACGCTGACCGAAGTCACCGTACCGTCCGGCAACATGCCGATCTGCAGCACGACTGTCATGCCTTTGCGTGCCGAAGGTGGACGTGTCCAGCCTTCTGCTGCGCGTGCGCGAATCAGATCGTCGAAACTGCCCGCGACTTCATCACCACGCTCATCGGCCAGGGCCTGCTGACGCTGCGGCGTGTCGGAAAGCAAATCTGCCAAGGCCTGGGCCTTTTTATCTTCGGCGGATTTGCGTGCTGCTTCCTGGGCCTTTTTCTTGGAGGCGTCGGCGGCAGCTTTCTTCTTCGCGTCGTCGGCGATTTTCTTCTTCGCCTCGTCTGCTTCGGCTTTTTTCTTGGCGTCTTCGGCGGCTTTCTTCTTCGCGTCTTCGACTATCTTTTTCTTGGCTTCTTCAGCGGCCTTTTTCTTGGCCTCTTCTTCAGCCGCTTTCTTGGCTTCTTCTTCAGATTTCTTCTTGGCTATATCAGCCAATTGTTTCTCTTCGGCTTTTTTCGCTTCGGCGGCTTTCTCGGCTTTCTTGGCTTCATCAGCCTTTTTCGCCTCATCGGCCTTCTTCGCTTCGTCAGCCTTTTTCGATTCTTCGGCCTTTTGAGCCGCCTCTTCTTTCTTTTGTTCCGCAGCAGCCTTCACCGCTTCCTGCTCGACCTTTTTCTGTTCCATCTGTTCGACTTCAGTCTGGCGCGCAGCCGACTTCTGGGCCTCACCCGCAATCTTCTGATTGGTCTGGGTGGTGGCCTGGCTTTTCGATTTCAGCTGATACAGGGTCGCCTGCACGATCGGCTTGGCTGGCGGCAGCTCCGGGGTCATGGCAAAGCTGACAAACAGCATGCCAAACACCAGAACGTGCAGGGCAATCGCCCAGACGCTAGGCCAGAAGAAGCTTTCCGAGGCGGACGGCTCTCGCTGTTGCTGCATCAGGGCGCCTCGGTAATCAAGCCAACATTACCGACCCCGGCCTTCTGCAGCCCGCCCATGGCGCCCATGACGGAGCCATAGTCGACCGACTTGTCACCGCGGATGAACACCTGGGTGTGCTTGCCGCCTTCATTGCCGGCGCGAATGATTTTGGTCACGGCGTCGGTCATCTGCGGCAAGGTCATGGCCTTGTCCTGTTGCTTCTGGGTGTCGACTTCGCTGCCAAGGTTCCAGTAATAGGTCTTGTCAGCCTTGATCGAGATGGTCAGGACCTGGGTGTTGTTGTCCTGCGGCAAGGCTTCGCTGGAAACCTTGGGCAGATCAACCTTCACACCCTGATTGAGCATCGGCGCGGTCACCATGAAGATCACCAGCAGCACCAGCATCACGTCGATGTAAGGCACGACGTTCATCTCGGCGACCGGCTTGCGCTTTTTGCGAGCTCGAGCGATTAAAGCCATTGGGAATTACCTGCTTATTCTTCGCTGGTGTGCACTTTACGGTGCAGGATCGCCTGGAATTCATCGGCGAAGGTGTAGTAACGGCCAATCAGGGTTTCGCTGGTGGCGGCGAAACGGTTGTAGGCGATTACTGCGGGGATTGCAGCGAACAGGCCGATGGCAGTGGCGATCAGCGCTTCGGCGATACCCGGGGCCACGGTGGCCAGGGTCGCTTGCTGGGCCGTTGCCAGGCCACGGAAGGAGTTCATGATGCCCCATACGGTACCGAACAGACCGATATACGGGCTGACCGAACCGACGGTGGCCAAAAATGGCAGGCTCTGCTCGAGTTTTTCTTCCTCGCGCGAGATCGCTACGCGCATGGCACGGGCCACGCCTTCCATGACCGCTTCCGGGTCAACGCCGGACTGCTGGCGCAGGCGGGAGAATTCCTTGAAACCGGCGCGGAAGATCTGCTCGACGCCCGAATCCGGGTCCGGGTTGCTGCCCGCCTGGCGATACAGCTTGGACAGGTCGATACCCGACCAGAAGCGCTCTTCAAAGCTCTCCAGGGCACGTCGACCGGCGCGCAGCAGGTTGCTACGCTGAAAAATCATGACCCATGAGGTAACCGATGCGGCTACCAGGGTCAGCATGACCAGTTGAACCACGACACTGGCATTGCTGACCAGGCTCCACATGGAGGAATGGTCGACGACGGTAGGTTCCACGCTAAATCTCCTGCTTTGATTGTTGACCCGCGCCGCTCACGTTGGCAAAGGCCGCACGTAGAGTTTCGGGAATGGCCCTGGGTTTCAAACTGTTGGTGCGCACACACGCCACCAGGAACTGCCCCTCGCAGAGCAGCGTTGCATCCGTTGCCCGCCTGACCTGCTGTTTAAAGCGCAGGCTGACACGGTTCAATTCGATTACTTCTGCGCTGACCAGCAATTCATCGTCCAGTCGCGCCGGCGCGTAGTAACGGGCCTCGCTGGAATGCACGACAAATAACAGGTCCTCCCCTGCCAGCTGGGATTGGGCAAAGCCCAGTTCCCGTAGCCGCTCGGTTCGAGCCCGCTCCATAAACTTTAGGTAATTGACGTAATACACGATGCCGCCCGCATCGGTGTCCTCGTAATAAACGCGACAGCGATGTGCGAACGACTGATCCCCGTTTTGCGCGCGCATACTCTAGTGCTTACTCCTCAGGTTGCCAATCCGGCCAGGCAACTGTTTTTCATTCTCAGCAGCATTTCTAACGAAAGAATGACGACGCCAGCCACTAGGACAGCACAAACGTCGAATAAATCGACCGCTCATGCCTTTAATCGTCCACTGCATCGAGGAATTCGTCTACCACAGGCATCTCCCCCAATCGTGACGGAATGTTTAACCCAAAGTGCAAATACGCATGGCGCGTGACCACACGCCCCCTCGGCGTACGCATGATGTAACCCTGTTGAATCAGGTACGGCTCCAGCACATCCTCGATGGTATGGCGCTCCTCACTGATCGCCGCCGCCAGGCTGTCCACACCCACCGGCCCGCCGTCGAACTTCTCGATCATGGTCAGCAGCAGGCGCCGGTCCTGGTGGTCGAAACCATGCTCATCAACATCCAGCAGGTTCAGCGCCAGGTCGGCCACGGCCTTGGTGATATGGCCCTTGGCCCGCACCTCGGCAAAATCGCGCACCCGGCGCAGCAAGCGGTTGGCGATCCGCGGCGTGCCCCGGGCCCGGCGGGCAATCTCGAAGGCGCCTTCCGGGTCCAGCGGCAGGCCAAGAATCCCTGCCGAACGGCTGACAATCGTCGCCAGATCGGCAGTGCTATAGAACTCTAGACGTTGAACAATGCCGAAACGGTCTCGCAACGGGTTGGTCAGCATGCCGGCACGGGTGGTGGCGCCGACCAGGGTGAAGGGCGGCAGGTCGAGCTTGATCGAGCGCGCCGCCGGGCCTTCGCCAATCATGATATCCAGCTGGAAATCCTCCATGGCCGGGTACAGCACTTCTTCGACGATGGGCGAAAGCCGATGGATTTCGTCGATAAACAGCACGTCATGGGGCTCAAGATTGGTCAACAGCGCGGCCAGGTCGCCCGGGCGTTCCAGCACCGGGCCGGAGGTGCTCTTGATCGACACCCCCATTTCCTGGGCGATGATATTGGCCAGGGTGGTCTTACCCAGCCCCGGCGGGCCGAAGATCAACGTGTGGTCCAGGGACTCGGCACGCCCGCGCGCCGCCTGGATGAACAGCTCCATCTGCTCGCGCACGGTGGGCTGGCCGATGTAGTCGGCAAGGCTCAGAGGGCGGATGGCCCGGTCCTGGACCTCTTCGCGGTCGCGAGGGCCGGTGGCCGCAATCAGACGATCAGCTTCAATCACTTAAATCATTCCCTTCAGGGCTCGGCGGATCATGTCTTCTGCGCTCAGGTTCTTGTCCTTGATGGCCGACACGGCCTTGCCGGCCTCCTGGGGCTTGTAGCCCAGGGAGATCAGCGCATTGACGGCATCGCTTTCGGCACTGGCGACCTGGGTCGCCGGCATATCCGGCTGGTTCGGCACCAGGGTAAACATGCTTGGCGCCACTTCCCAGGCCTTGAAGCGGTCCTTGAGTTCCACCAGCAGGCGCTCAGCAGTCTTTTTACCGACCCCCGGCACCTTGGTCAGCGCCGAGGTGTCCTGGGCCGAAACGGCACGTACCAGCTCGTCCACTTCCAGGCTCGACATCAAGGCCAGGGCCAGTTTCGGGCCTACGCCATTGAGGCGGATCAGCTCGCGGAAGAAGTCGCGGTCGCGCTTGCCGATGAAACCATAGAGTAGTTGCGCGTCTTCGCGCACCACCAGATGGGTGTGCAAGGTTATCGGCTCACCGACCGACGGTAGGCGGTACAGGGTGGTCATGGGCACTTCCAGCTCATACCCCAGCCCGTTTACATCCAGAATCAGGTGCGGCGGCTGTTTCTCAGCCAGGGTGCCGCGCAAGCGTCCAATCACGGTTCAGATCCTTAAAGCTTGAGGTCAGATTGAGGCCCGACCATAACGATTGCGCTGATGCTATCAGAGACGCAGGCGCCCGCCACGACTGCGTGCCGTGCCGAGGCCATGGGGCAGCAGGCTGGACCGGGTGTGCGCATGGCAAATGGCAATGGCCAGGGCGTCAGAAGCGTCGATCTGTGGCTTGGAGGTGAGCTTGAGCATATGCATGACCATCATCTGCACCTGCTCTTTATTGGCCGCGCCGGTGCCGACCACGGCCTGCTTGACCTGGGTCGCGGTGTATTCGGCGATTTCCATGCCCTCCTCCGCACCGGCGACAATCGCCGCGCCCCGGGCCTGGCCCAGCTTCAGGGCCGAGTCAGCGTTTTTGGCCATGAACACCTTTTCAATGCCCATGGTCACCGGCCCGTAGGTCTGGATCACTTCGCGCACGCCGCGGTAGACGATCTGCAAGCGCTCGGCCAGTTCCCCGGCGCCGGTACGGATACACCCCGAGGCGACGTAGATGCAGCCACGCGGGGTCTGCTGCACCACGCCAAAGCCGGTGATGCGCGAACCGGGGTCGATACCTAGGATTAAAGTCATAACGCCTGCAGATAGAGTGAACAAAAGCCAGCATAAAACATGCAGGGCGACATGAAATCCTGTGGGAGCTGTCTCGCCCGGCGAGGCTGCGATGGTATCGCCGCGGTACACCCGACACTGCGCGCTGCCTGCATCGCAGCCTCGCCGGGCGAGACAGCTCCCACATTGGATCGGTGTTGCGGTTAAGAAAGCTGTTCGGCGACAGATTCTGGAATGTCGGCGTTGGAGTAGACGTTCTGCACATCATCCAGGTCTTCAAGCATATCCAGCATCTTGAGCACCTTTTGCGCGCCATCCAGGTCCAGTTCGGCGCTGGTGGTCGGCAGCATGACGATTTCCGCGTCGGTGCCTTTGAAGCCAGCCGCTTCCAGGGCGTTACGCACCGCATAGAAGCCGGCGAACGAGGTGAACACGTCGATGGAGCCGTCTTCGTTGGTCACCACGTCGTCGGCATCCGCCTCCATCGCGGCTTCCATCAGGGCGTCTTCATCCGTGCCGGGTGCAAAGGTGATCTGGCCCTTGCGCTCGAACAGATAGGCCACCGAACCATCCGTCCCCAGGTTGCCGCCGCACTTGCTGAAGGCATGGCGCACGGCCGCTGCAGTACGGTTTCGGTTGTCGGTCATGCATTCGACCATCACCGCGACGCCGCCCGGGCCGTAACCTTCATAGGTCAGTTCGACCATGTCGTCGGTATCTGCCGCGCCGGCCCCACGGGCCACGGCGCGGTCGATGATATCGCGGCTCATGTTGGCGCCCAGGGCCTTGTCCAAGGCCAGGCGCAGGCGCGGGTTGGAGCCTGGATCACCGCCGCCCTGGCGGGCAGCGACGGTCAGTTCGCGAATCCACTTGGTGAAGATCTTGCCTTTCTTGGCATCCTGACGCTCTTTGCGGTGCTTGATGTTCGCCCACTTGGAATGGCCAGCCATAACACAACTCCGAAATTCTCTAGAAACCTTTCAATCCCGCCCCAGGCGGGATTTCCCTCTTTTAAACGCAAAGGCGCATCCGAAGATGCGCCTTTTTGACTGCGTACAACCTTATCGCGCTTTCACGCCGCAGCCTTACTCAGCCTTCGGCGCCTCGCGCAGGCGGATGTGCAGCTCGCGCAGCGCCTTGGCATCCACCACACCCGGAGCCTGGGTCATGACGTCCGCAGCACTCTGGGTTTTCGGGAAGGCAATCACTTCACGGATCGACTGGGCACCGGTCATCAGCATCACCAGGCGGTCAAGGCCGAAGGCCAGGCCACCGTGGGGTGGAGCGCCATATTTCAGGGCGTCGAGCAGGAAGCCGAACTTCTCTTCCTGTTCCGCTTCGTTGATGCCCAACAGGCGGAAGACCGACTGCTGCATCTCTTTGCGGTGGATACGGATCGAACCGCCACCCAGCTCAGTGCCGTTGAGCACCATGTCGTAGGCACGGGACAGAGCGCCCGCCGGGTTGGCTTCCAACTCTTGCGGCGTGCACTTGGGTGCGGTGAACGGGTGGTGCAGGGCGCTGAAGCTGCCGTCGTCGTTCTCTTCAAACATCGGGAAGTCGACGACCCACATCGGTGCCCACTTGCAGGTCAGCAGGTCGAGGTCGTGGCCCAGCTTGATCCGCAGCGCGCCCAGGGCTTCGCTGACGATCTTGGCCTTGTCGGCGCCGAAGAACACGATATCGCCATCGACTGCGCCAACGCGGTCGAGGATCACATTGAGCTTGTCTTCCGGGATGTTCTTGACGATAGGCGACTGCAGGCCTTCAGCACCCTTGGCGCGCTCGTTGACCTTGATGTACGCCAGGCCCTTGGCGCCGTAGATGCCGACGAACTTGGTGTAGTCGTCGATCTGCTTGCGCGGCATGCTCGCCCCGCCTGGCACACGCAGTGCGGCGATGCGGCATTTCGGGTCGTTGGCCGGGCCGCTGAACACCTTGAAGTCGACTTCCTTGAGCTGGTCGGCAACGTCGACCA
This sequence comes from Pseudomonas sp. GW821-FHT01D09, assembly GCF_059422465.1. NCBI lineage: Bacteria > Pseudomonadati > Pseudomonadota > Gammaproteobacteria > Pseudomonadales > Pseudomonadaceae > Pseudomonas > Pseudomonas sp. GW821-FHT01D09. The sequence goes on along the minus strand of NZ_JBWKWY010000018.1, from coordinate 87,757 downwards.
GTTCCAGCGGGTTACGCAGGTCTGGCTTGTCGGAACCGTAGCGGCGCATGGCTTCTTCAAAGGTCATGTGCGGGAACTCGCCGAATTCCAGGCCCAGCACTTCCTTGAACAGGTTGCGGATCATTTCTTCGGTCAGGCCCATGATCTCTTTTTCATCGAGGAAGCTGGTCTCGATGTCGATCTGGGTGAATTCCGGCTGGCGGTCGGCGCGCAGGTCTTCGTCGCGGAAGCACTTGGCGATCTGGTAGTAACGGTCGAAGCCGGCGACCATCAGCAGTTGCTTGAACAGCTGCGGCGATTGCGGCAGGGCGAAGAAGCTACCGGCGTGGGTACGGCTTGGCACCAGGTAGTCACGGGCGCCTTCCGGCGTGGCCCGGGTCAGGATCGGCGTCTCGACGTCGAGGAAGCCGTTCTCGTCGAGGAAACGACGGATGCTGGTGGTCATGCGCGAACGCAGGCGCAGCTTTTCGGCCATTTCCGGGCGACGCAGGTCGAGGAAGCGATAACGCAGGCGGGTTTCTTCGCCAACGTCGGAGAACTCGTTGAGTGGGAACGGCGGGGTTTCCGACTCGTTCAGCACTTCCAGCTCGTAGCCCAGCACTTCGATCATGCCCGACGCCATGTTGGCGTTGGTGGCACCGGCCGGACGCAGGCGGACCTTGCCGGTGATTTTCACGACGTACTCGCTGCGCACGCGGTCGGCGGCAGCGAAGCTCTCGGCGCGATCCGGGTCGAATACCACCTGGGCCAGACCATCACGATCACGGATATCGAGGAAAATCACCCCGCCATGGTCGCGGCGACGGTGAACCCATCCGCAAAGGGTGATTTCCTGACCTTCCAGGGTCTCGTTCAGTTGGCCGCAATAGTGGCTGCGCATCATGGTAGTGGTTTCACTTCTCGTAATTCGAAATTCGGTGGAGTTCCTGCCCGGACACCGCACCTTTTAAGTCAGGCCACGGATAATGCAGGAGCTCGCGCGTAGAGTTCAACTCAGTCTGCTTTGTCGCCGCCCGCCAGGTTCTTCTTGGCGCCGGTCTTGAAGTCGGTCTCGTACCAGCCGCTACCGCTCAGGCGAAAGCCCGGCATGGACAACATCTTTTTCAGCTCGGGCGCCCGGCAAGCAGGGCAGTCGACCAACGGCGCGTCGCTGATCTTTTGAATGGCTTCCAACTGATGACCACAGGAAGCGCATTGGTAATCGTACATGGGCATGGAATATCTCGGCGATCACATCACTGCTGCGCCACGCCCCGTACCAGCCGGTATGCGCAGCAAAGGGCGAGATTATATCCGTTAAATCGAGGCTGTGCAGCCGTGGCAACGCGCAGCACACGCTATAGAAACACTCCGGCCCCTCTGATACAGGGTAACCCGGCTACATAACCCCAGCCTGATCTGCGGTGGATACCTGCCCTTTCAACGCATGAACCACACACACCACCCTGACCAGGCCGCTGAAATTCTTGACCCCGCCATAACGCAGGTGCACTTCGCGATCGACGTAAGACAGCAGCGCACTGACCGAACAGGTATTGATCCTGGCGATCTCGCCAAGGATATTCCAATACACTTCTTCAAGCCGCAGGCATGTTGAGAAACCATTCAACCGGACAGAACGCGATAATGGCCGGGCCAGCGCCATATCGAACCCTTTGACGAAGGGGTCGATCTTTATCTTGTAGACGCCGGAAGTTTCCAGCACACCTTTACCCATACTACGCGACATACACTTGACACTCCCTTGCCAAACGGCTCTTGAATAAACGGCTGTTATTGACCGTTGAGCCTATAAAACATCAAGCAGGCAAAGGCAGCCAGAAGACGGAGAGTCGCGGTTCGTAGGACAAGCCAACGTATGGATCAGGAAGCAACCAGGTGAAGCCAGTGGCGCCTGCCAGGCACCACTGGCCTGCGGTGCTTACTTGCTTTCGAGCAGCGCACGCAGCATCCAGGCGGTTTTTTCGTGAATCTGCATGCGCTGGGTCAGCAAGTCTGCGGTGGGCTCATCACTGACTTTATCGAGCAACGGGAAGATCCCGCGGGCCGTGCGGGTAACGGCTTCCTGGCCATCAACCAGTTGCTTGATCATGTTTTCAGCGCTGGGTACGCCTTCTTCTTCCTTGATCGAAGACAGACGGGCATAGATAGAGTAGGCACCCGGTGCAGGAAAGCCCAGGGCACGAATACGCTCGGCAATGGAGTCGACGGCCAGCGCCAGTTCGTTATATTGCTCTTCAAACATCAAGTGCAATGTACGAAATTGCGGCCCTGTAACGTTCCAATGAAAGTTATGGGTTTTCAGATAGAGTACATAGGTATCTGAAAGCAGCCGTGAAAGTCCGTCAACAATGGATTTACGATCTTCTTCGCTGATACCGATATCGATTGCCATGTTTATTCCCTTCAATTGTGATGAAAATTCATTGATCAGGCGCTTACCCACTCTAGCAAGAGTACCCGCCTTGCGCAGCCCTCGCGCCGCAGGAAGCCTGCGACAAATCGCCTCTTTGCATCACGCTTGATGCACGAGCGACAAGGCCCGGCGCCCTGAAAAAACCGCGCACCTGTCTAGGACAAGCGTTTGCCGCACAAATGCCATAATCTTCGCAACGCCTTGAAACGCTTGATTTGAGAAGGCACAGGCTTTGCTGTTAAATAGGCAGCGTGTCGCCGCCGCTATTTCCTGTGGTAAGCGGCATAGGCTGAAAATCGCGCACGTGCCCAACGCCTCCCATTGTTCAGAAGCGAACCGTGCCAGTCAGCTCTTCCTTGTGATCCGTCTTAACGTGAGTTAATTAAAATGTTGAAAATCGTCCACCTGCTAACGGGCGCTGCAGCGTTGCTGCTGTCCTTTATCCCTAGCCTGCAACCAGAAAGCCTGCCGTACCTGCAACAACACGACGCGCTGTACCTGGCTCTGTTCGGCCTTCTCAACCTGACGCTGGCGCCAGTGATTCCCTACTGGAACAAAGGCACACGCCATCAACTGCAAAACCTGGTCAGCGCATTGCTGGTACTGACCGTCGTCGTACAAACCCTCACCCTCCTGGCCCCCATGCCTGAAGTCGGCGGCCATCCAGCCATCCTGCTCAGCCTGGCCATTGCTGTTGTGGCTATCGTTCTTCACCTGGCCATCAGTTTCTACCGTGCATCGGCCCCGGCCACCTCGCAAAACTACGATATGACCAACCGGGATACCGGGACCGTCAAGTGGTTCAACACCTCCAAAGGCTTCGGCTTTATTTCCCGGGACTCGGGCGACGATATCTTCGTCCACTTCCGGGCCATTCGCGGCGAAGGCCATCGCGTCCTGGTGGAAGGCCAGCGCGTGGAGTTCTCCGTGATGAACCGTGACAAAGGCCTGCAAGCTGAAGACGTGATCGCCGCCCTGCCGCGTCGCTGACCCCAGACCAGGCTCCAAAAAAAACCGCGATGCAGTCGAGACTGCATCGCGGTTTTTTATCGCCTGGGGTTTATCCAGGCATCAGTAATGGGGCGGCGGCGCCTCTTCCTCGGAAGACTCGAACTGCCCGCCCATTTCTTCCTGGCGCTTGAGCAAGGCCGTTATCTGCAATTGCAGGCGCTCTACCGCCCGCTGCTGGGCGACCAGGATGTCATTGAGTGTCTCGATGGTGTCGTCCTGGAAAGCCAGGCGGCTCTCAAGGTCCGTCACGCGGTCTTGCAGGTCCATGGCTCAGTCCTGGGCAAAAGTGAAGTCGGGGGGCAACAACTGGCGCAGACGGGCACGGATCACCGCGACCTGAGCGTCGGTATAAGGCACTGCCGGGTGCCTGCCCCAGACTGGGGCAGGCCAGGCCGCATCGTCGCGCTTGCGCACAATCACGTGCATATGCAACTGGTTGACCACATTGCCCAGCGCGCCAATGTTCATTTTATCGGCATCGAACCCTGCATTGAGCAACTGCGCCAAGGTGGTGGTTTCGTGCCACAACCGGGACTGGTCACCGGCATCGAGCTGGAACACTTCGCTGATGCCCGCAATACGCGGCACCAGGATAAGCCACAGGTAGTTTGAATCGTTGGACAGCAGCAGCCGGCACAGGGGAAATTCCCCGATGGGCAAGGTGTCGTTTTGCAGACGTGGATCCAAGGCGAACACCGCAGTCACTCCGTTCGGCTAGTCAGTTTCAGGCGCCCAGCATACCTGCGAATGGCGGCTGCTTCACGGGGCAATCCGCTCGCCACCTGCGAGCAATCCCACTGCCGGGCACCGACGCACCAAAATGAGTCTTTTATGCCCCGCCTTGAGCAAGGACTATCCGCCGATTACTCACTTTCAAGGGTGAACCGGTAACATTTCTGACAGTCGCATCTTTTTATCCGTTCAAAATCCCGCACAACCACGCCCCAAAATTCCAAAAAAAACCACGCGAAACGCCCGTGGCCATGAGCCTTTCACAAATCCAGCACATTTTTCACGAAAAAATGACATCCGCCTGGCAGTTTGTGCACGCTTGTTGCATTCACTCCCATATCGTCGACAACCACACCTGCCAGGAAGGCAGTGTTTCACGATAAAAAGAACAGTGAGTCAATACGCAAATAAAAAGTTTTAAACTTTGAGGAGGGGTATTTCCTACCCTTTTCCAGGGTATTAAACACGGTATTGAAGTTGTCAGTCTGGTTACAAAAAGACTGTAGATTTGCGACATGGATCTAGCAATTTACGACAGCCTCGTAAAGAAGCAGAAAGGATAGATGTGCAAGTATCGCCAATTATTGCCAGCGTGCTATAAGTTTACGTTGTCACAAAAAAGAAAGAGCCGCCCAGACAAAAAAAATCAGGTGGGACGGCAGTACTCTTCCTAAAACCAAAGGAGCAAATCACGATGCGCGTGATGAAGTGGAGCATGATCGCCCTGGCTGTTTCAGCAGGCACCTCGCAGTTCGCAATGGCATCCGCTCAAGATGATGCCAAAGGCTTTGTTGAAGACAGCACCTTCAGCATCAACACTCGCCTGCTGAACTTCCGCCGGGACAACCGCAACAACGAAACCGGCCAAAGCTACAGCAATGAAACCGGCCTGGGCTTCAACGGCCTGTACCAATCGGGCTTCACCCAGGGCACCGTGGGTGTGGGTGTTGACGTGATTGGCCTGCTGGGCGTGAAGCTGGACAGTGGCAAAGGCCGTAATGGCACTGGCTTGTTCCCCGAAGGCTCGGACGGCCGCTCGCAGGATCAATACTCCAAGGGCGGCGGCGCCATCAAGTTCCGCCTCTCCAATACCGTGCTGAAAGTCGGTGACCAATACACCACCGCACCGGTGTTCGCGTCCGACGACAGTCGCTTGCTGCCGGAGCTGCCACAAGGTATCTCGCTCGTCAGCAACGAGATCAAGGACCTCAAGCTCGAAGCCGGTCACTTCACCTCCAGCGTTGCCCAGGCCCAGACCTTCAAGGACAGTATCCTCGACTTCCCTGAAACCTCCCGCGGCATCAAGCAAGCCAACTTCGTGGGTGGCACCTACGGTTGGACGCCTGAGTTCACCACCAGCCTCTACTACTCGAAAGTCGAAGACTACTGGCGCAAATACTACGCCAACGTCAACTGGACCCACGCCCTGGGCGCTGACCAGTCGGTGGCTGTCGACTTCAACATCTACGACACCAAGAGCGAGGGTGCCGGCCTGCAACGCGCCTACAAAGACGACGTTACCAAAATCGACAACCGTGCATTCAGCTTGCAGGGTGCCTACACCATCGGTGCGCACACCTTCACCCTGGCAGCGCAGAAAGTCACCGGTGATGGCGACTACGCCTACGGCATCGATGGCGGTGGCACCGTCTTCCTGGCCAACTCCGTCGCGCGTTCCGACTTCAACGCCGAAGGCGAGAAGTCGTTCAAGGCTCGCTACGACCTCGACATGGCCACCTTCGGTGTACCAGGCCTGAGCTTCCTGGCAGCTTACGTAACGGGTAGCGGTGCCAACATGGCCACCACCTCGAACGGTAAAGAGTGGGAACGCGACCTCGAAGCCAAGTACGTGATCCAGAGCGGCCCGGCCAAAGACCTGAGCCTGCGTATTCGCCAAGCGACTTATCGTTCGTCTGATGGCGTTTACTACGGTTCTTCGTCTATCGACGAACTGCGCCTGATCGCGCAATACCCGCTGAACATCTTGTAATCAACGATGCCCGAGGGCTTTGGCCCTTAATAAAAAAGCCGCTCACTTTTAATCCGTGAGCGGCTTTTTTATTGCACTTATATTTCTACCGACCAAATAACTAGCAAGCTAGCTATCGAGTTTATTATTGCGCTCAAACTTGACCCTTCAGCCAAGTTTGATCCTCGCTTCGCTTATTACTTGGCAGAGGCTTCCTGCATCACGCGAATAACGCGCTGCGGGAATGGGATATCAATCCCGGCCGCTTTCAAACGATCCCGCGCCAGTTCATTGAACATGAACAGCACGTCCCAATAATCCGCAGTCTTGGTCCATACCCGGAGGGAAACCGTGATGGAACTGTCGCCCAGGGTCGAAATCACGGCAACCGGCTCAGGGTCTGCCAGAACCCGTGGGTCCTTGGCCAGCTCCAGCAACACGGCGCGAGCCTTTTGCAGGTCGGCTTCGTAGTCGACCCCCACGTCAAATATCACCTTGCGGGTCGGCTGGCGATTGGTGTTGGTGATAATGCCGTTGGACAAGATGCCGTTAGGCACGATGACCGTCTTGTTATCGCCGGTACGGATCACCGTGTGGAAGATCTGGATGCTATCGACGGTGCCCGAGGTGCCCTGGGCTTCGATCCAGTCACCGATACGGAATGGCCGGAACAGCAGGATCAGCACACCGCCAGCAAAGTTGGCCAGGCTGCCTTGCAACGCCAGGCCGATGGCCAGGGTCGCGGCACCAATTGCGGCAACGAACGAGGTGGTTTCAACGCCGATCATCGAGGCTACGCTGACAATCAGCATCACCTTGAGCACGATGTTCGCAAGGCTGGTCACAAAGCCCTGCAATGCCAGGTCGGCATTGCGCAGAGCCAGCAGGCGCCCTACCTTGTGAGTCAGTTTGTTGATCAGCCACCAGCCAATGGCCAGGGTCAGCACCGCCAGCAATACCCGGCTGCCGTATTCCATGATCATGGGGACCCAGGCTTGGGAAGCCTTGATCAATTGATCCACTTCAGCGTTCAAGTCCATCTAGATTCTCTCTGTTTACCGAACTGCAATAAAGGTCGCCACAGCAATTGAGCCCCGAAGGGCTCAATCGTTTCTGCAGAGGCTGGGGCGTGGGACGTCGAAAACCCCTACGGGTTCCCCAAAACCGGATCAGTCGCGAAAGTTATTGAACTGCAGCGGCATATCGAAGGTCTTGGCGCGCAGGGCGGCAATCGCGTCCTGCAAGTCATCGCGCTTCTTGCCGGTGATACGCACCTGCTCGCCCTGGATCGCGGCCTGGACCTTGAGCTTGGCATCCTTGACGTGGGCCACGATTTTCTTCGCCAGCTCCTTGTCGATACCTTCCTTGAGCACGGCTTCCTGTTTCATCAACTTGCCCGAAGCATAGGCATCCTTGACTTCAAGGCACTGCACATCGATCTTGCGCTTGACCAGGGCCAGCTTGAGGATCTCGATCATCGCTTCGAGCTGGAAGTCGGCTTCAGCGGTCAGGTTGACCGTCAGTTCCTTTTCCTTGAACTCGAAGCTGCCCTTGCCTTTCAAGTCATAACGACGGTCCAGCTCCTTGACGGCGTTCTCGACGGCGTTGGTGACTTCGTGCTTGTCCAGTTCAGATACCACGTCGAACGACGGCATGTAGTTTCTCCAATAAAAAAGGGGCGCGGCTCAGTAGAGATGGAGCGCGCCTGGCTTGCGGGTAAAATGCCGGGGCATTATAACGACTCTTTACCCCGAGCTGCTTGGCTCACCCAAAGGCCGACGGAGCAAAATTGATGTCCACCACCTGGCATATCCTCGGCGCAGGCAGTCTCGGCACATTATGGGCCACACGCCTGGCCCGCGCCGGCCTGCCCGTCACGCTGATCCTGCGGGATCAGGCGCGCCTGGCCAGCTACCGGGCCTCTCCCGGGCTGACCCTGATCGAGCAGGGGCATGCCCAGGTTTATCCGGTGATTGCACAAACATCCGACAGCCCCGAGCCAATTGATCGCCTGCTGGTCGCGTGTAAAGCCTACGACGCACCTGGCGCCGTCGCACAACTGGCCCGACGCCTGACACCCAACGCCGAGCTGATCCTGCTGCAGAACGGCCTGGGCAGCCAGGATGCAGTTGCCGCCCAACTACCCCAGGCGCGCTGTATCTTCGCCTCCAGCACCGAGGGTGCATTTCGCCAGGGCGATGGCAGCGTGGTCTTCGCCGGCCATGGTTTTACCTGGCTGGGTGACGCCACCCATCCCACGGCGCCGCTGTGGCTGGACGACTTGCACGCTGCCGGCATTGCGCACCAGTGGAGCACCGACATCCTCACGCGCCTCTGGCGAAAACTGGCCCTCAACTGTGCAATCAATCCACTGACCGTGCTCTATCAATGCCGCAATGGCGGGCTGCAGGCGCATCAATGCGAGGTGGCAACCCTGTGTGCCGAACTCGCCGAACTGCTGGCATGCTGCGGCCAGCCTGCGGCGGCCGAGGACCTTCAGGCTGAAGTGGAGCGGGTGATCCAGGCGACGGCAGCCAATTTCTCGTCGATGTATCAGGATGTGGCCAATGGGCGGCGCACCGAGATCAGCTATCTGCTCGGCCATGCCTGCCAGGCGGCCTTGCGCCATCGCCTGAGCCTGCCACACCTGCAACAACTGCATGTGCGCCTGGCCGGCGACCTGGACGCACGCGGATTGCCCAGCGACTGAGGCACGCGCTACCCTGCCCACTTGATCCTTGCCTGCGAACAACCTGATGCCACTGCGCCAGCGTCTCGAAAATCTCCCCGTTGGGCAGAAACTGCTGGCGGCCCTGCTGGTACTGCTGACCACCGTGCTGCTGGTGGCCAACCTGACCTTTATCAGCGCCGCCTACTGGATCTCCCAGGAAAGCATGGCCCCCCAGGCGTTGCAGGCCATTGGCCGGCTGGTTTCCAACCCGGCCCTCGCCGCGCAAGCCCTGGACTCTCCTGCCGAGGCCGACGCCCTGCTCAATGAGCTGACCAGCTATTCGCCACTACGGGCCGCAGCCCTGTACGACGCGCAAGGCAATCGCCTGGCGCAGCTACAACAGGGTGACCGCCTGCAACTGCCGACGCACTATCGCGATATCGAAGCCTGGCGGGTCACCGAGTTTCGCAGTAACCAAGTCATCACCCTGCCCCGCCCCGGCTTGCCCTCGGGGCATCTGCTGCTGGTGGCCAGCAGCGAACTGCCGGTTGCCTTCTACACCGGCACCCTGACCGCCAGCCTGGGTATCCTGATTTTCAGCATCCTGCTGTGGATGGTCATTGCCCGGCAAATCAAGCGCCTGATTACCCGCCCCATCCACGAGTTGGAAGAGTTGTCGCGCCAGGTGACCCGCGAAGAGAACTACGCCCTGCGGGCCAGTCGCGGCAACCATGACGAAATCGGCAGCCTGGCCGAAGCGTTCAATACCATGCTGTCGCGCATCGAAGCCCGGGAGCAGCAGCTCAAGCGCGCACGGGACGATTCCCAGGCCGCCTATGACCAGGCCCAGGGCCTGGCCGAAGAAACCCGGCATACCAACCGCAAGTTGGAGCTGGAAGTGCAGGTGCGCAGCAAGATCGAGAAAAAACTCACCGGTTTCCAGAATTATCTCAACAGCATCATCGACTCCATGCCCTCCGCCCTGATCGCCCTGGATGAGCAGCTCTACGTCACACAATGGAACCAGGAAGCCAGCGCCCTGTCGGGCACACGCCTGGACGAAGCGCTGAACCAGCCGATCTTCCTTGCCTTTGAACCGCTCAAGCCCTACCTGCCCCAGCTCAAGGCTGCGGTGGAACAACACACCGTGGAACGCATCGAGCGCGTCACCTGGATCAAGGACGACGAACCCAAGCACTATGCCCTGACCTTTTACCCGCTGATGGGCGGCGCCGGGCGCGGGGTGGTGATCCGTATCGATGACATCACCCAGCGCCTGTCCCTTGAAGAGATGATGGTGCAATCGGAGAAGATGCTGTCCGTTGGCGGGCTGGCGGCGGGCATGGCCCACGAGATCAACAACCCCCTGGGGGCGATCCTGCATAACGTACAGAACATTCGCCGGCGCCTGTCGGCAGAACTGCCGAAAAACCTGGAGCACGCCGAGCAGGTGGGCGTGGAACTGGAAACGGTCAACCGCTACCTGCAAAGCCGTGAAGTGCCACAACTGCTTGACGGCATCCAGCAAGCCGGGGCCCGCGCGGCAAAAATCGTCACCCATATGCTCAGTTTCAGCCGCCGCAGCAACCGCCAGATGGCACCGTGCGATCTGCCGGCGCTGATCGACCAGGCCGTGGAGATTGCCGGCAACGACTTCGACCTGGCCATCGGTTTCGACTTCAAGGGCCAGGCGATCACTCGCCAGTTCGACCCGTTGCTGGGCCCGGTCCCAGGCACCGCCAACGAGTTGGAACAGGTACTGCTCAACCTGCTGAAAAACGCCGCCCAGGCCATCCACCTGCGCGAAGACGACAGCGAGCCGGGGCGCATCATCCTGCGCACCCGGCTCAACCCGCCCTGGGCCGAGATCCAGGTGGAGGACAATGGCATCGGCATGAGTGAGAACGTGCGCAAACGCACGTTCGAGCCCTTCTTCACCACCAAGGAGATCGGCCAGGGCACGGGGCTGGGCCTGTCGGTCTCGTACTTCATCATCACCAACAATCACAAGGGCCAGATGGAGGTTCACTCCACCCTGGGCCAGGGCACCTGCTTTACCTTGCGCCTGCCGTTGGCCGGCAGCCAGCTTGCCCCCACGAACTGACTCAACTGGAGCACTGACCATGGGCTTTCGCCTGTCGAAAATTTACACCCGTACCGGCGACAAAGGCGAAACCGGCCTGGGTGACGGTCGCCGCGTGCCCAAGGATCACCCCCGGGTGGAGGCGATCGGTGAAGTGGACAGCCTCAACAGCCAACTGGGCCTGCTGCTGGCCGGGCTTGAGGAGCAAAGTGGCCAGCATCCAGCCCTGAAGGATGTGATCGAGGTACTGACACCCTGCCAGCATCGACTGTTTGACCTGGGGGGTGAGTTGGCGATGCCGGTCTACAAGGCACTTAATGCGGGCGAGGTGGACCGCTTGGAAGCCGCGATTGATCGCTGGAATGAAGAAGTCGGGCCATTGGAAAACTTCATCCTGCCCGGCGGTTCAGCGCTGATTGCCCAGGCCCATGTATGCCGCAGCCTGGCCCGCAGCGCCGAGCGGCGTTGCCAGCAATTGAATGCGCTGGAACCGTTGGAGGGGGTGGGGTTGGCGTATATCAATCGGTTATCGGACTTGCTGTTTGTGGCAGCGAGGGTGATTGCCCGGCGGCAGGGGGTTGCGGAGATTTTGTGGCAGGCGGCGGCCAAGCCGCACTGAGATTCTGCGGGGTTTTGTATTGCCTGATGGGACCTCATCGCGGGCAAGCCCGCTCCCACATTTTGATGTGTGAATACATTCCAATGTGGGAGCTGGCTTGCCTGCGATGGGGCCAGCACTGACGACTCACACCTCAGGCCAGAACGCCCGAATTCCCGCAACACCCTGCGCCCCGCTCTCCCAGGCCTTCTGCCGCTCGTCAGGCCCAACCCCACCCAACAGGAACACCGGCTTGCTGAAGCCCTTGATCAACTGCGCCGCCTGCTCCCAACCCAAGGGTTGCGCATCGGGATGAGTCTGGGTCGGCTGCACCGGCGACAGGGTGACAAAATCCACATCCATCAATTCGGCCAGTGCCAGTTCCTCAGCATTGTGGCAAGACGCCGCCAACCAGCGGTCCTTGGGCAGCGGCCGGCCCTTGCTGGCGTACTTGCGCAGTTGCGCCGAGGTCATGTGCCAGCCCGCTGCTGGGAAGTCACCGAGCCATTCAAACGGCCCCTTGAGCATCAATTGCGCCTTGCCAGCACACAGGCCCACGGCGTCCACCGCCAGGTCGCGGTACTTGGGGTCGTAGCCATTGGGCGCGCGCAGCTGGATCAGCTTGATGCCACCGGCAATGGCTTTCTGGATACCACGCAACAGCACCGGGGTTTCCAGTTCGCCCGGGGTAATCAGGTAGCCGGCGGGCAAACGCGCAGCCGCAACGATGGGCGCGTTGGCCGCTGGAAATTCGTAGTTCTGCAAGTCCCGTGGCGCGACCCATTCCAGGGGCTGCCCTTCCGCGCCATGGGGCTCGCCGGTAAACGCCGAGACCTCCCAGACATCCAACAGCACCTGCTTGTCCGGGTAATCATGCTGGACCTGGATCAACGGCCGCGCCGTGATGACCTGGATGCCCAACTCCTCTTGCAGCTCTCGCCCCAGTGCAGTGACAACCGACTCATCGGCCTCCACTTTGCCACCGGGAAACTCCCAGAGGCCGCCCTGGTGCTGGGTATCTGCACGACGCGCCAGCAGAATCCGGCCATCGGTACCGCGAATGACTGCGGCTGCTACATGAACTCGTTTCACGGTATTACGTCCTCTAAGCCGGCGCCTGCCGGGGCATTGCCAATGCCCCGGGCAGGTATCAAGTACGGTATTCGGCGTTGATCTTCACGTATTCGTGGGACAGGTCGGTGGTCCAGATGGTTTCGCTGCACTCACCACGGCCCAGCTCAATACGGATGGTGATTTCCTCCTGCTGCATCACCGCCGAGCCCTGGGCTTCGGTGTAGGTCTCGGCACGGGCGCCACGGCTGGCGATGCACACATCGCCGAGGAACACGTCGATCTTGCTCACATCCAGGTTCGGCACGCCGGCACGGCCAACCGCCGCGAGGATCCGGCCCCAGTTCGGGTCGGACGCAAACAATGCGGTCTTGATCAGTGGCGAGTGGGCCACGGTGTAGCCGACGTCCAGGCATTCCTGGTGATTGCCGCCGCCGTTGACTTGCACGGTGACGAACTTGGTCGCGCCTTCGCCATCGCGCACGATGGCCTGGGCCACCTCCATGCACACTTCAAATACCGCCTGCTTCAACGCTGCGAACAGCGGGCCGTTGGACGAGGTGATTTGCGGCAGGTCGGCTTTACCGGTGGCAATCAACATGCAGCAGTCGTTGGTCGAGGTATCACCGTCGATAGTGATGCGGTTGAACGATTTGTTGGCGCCATCGAGCATCAGGTTTTGCAGCACGTCACGGGAGACATTGGCGTCGGTGGCGATGTAGCCGAGCATGGTCGCCATGTTCGGACGGATCATGCCCGCGCCCTTGCTGATGCCGGTCACGGTCACGGTCACGCCGTCATGCACGAACTGACGGCTGGCGCCCTTGGGCAAGGTGTCGGTGGTCATGATCCCGGTGGCCGCGGCCGCCCAGTTATCCACCGACAGGTCGTCCAGCGCGGCTTGCAGGGCGCCTTCGATTTTTTCCACGGGCAACGGCTCGCCGATCACCCCGGTGGAGTACGGCAGCACCTGGCTGGCATCCACACCGGTCAACTCCGCCAGCTTGGCACAAGTGCGCGCGGCAGCGGCCAGGCCAGGCTCGCCGGTGCCGGCGTTGGCATTACCGGTATTGGTCAGCAGGTAACGCACCGGGCCTTCGACCCGTTGCTTGGCGAGGATCACGGGCGCGGCGCAAAACGCGTTCAGGGTGAACACACCCGCGATGGTCGAGCCTTCGGCACAGCGCATCACTACCACGTCCTTGCGCCCGGGACGCTTGATACCGGCCGAAGCGATACCGAGTTCAAAACCGGCAACCGGGTGCAACGTGGGCAAAGGACCAAGACCAACAGCCATGAATGCGCTCCTTAACGATGTGATGTCTGCACCGTCGTCGTCGACGGTGAATAAATGGCAAAACGCCGCGACGGCTGATGCCGGTCGCGGCGCGGGGTATTGCAGCGTCAGGCAAAAATCTTAGTTGATTTCGCCGTGGCAGTGTTTGAACTTCTTGCCCGAACCGCACCAGCACGGCTCGTTGCGGCCCAGCTTCTGCTCGTTGCGCACCGGCGCCTGGGCCAGGGCCACATCAACCTCTTCGCCCAGCACTTGCGGCGACTCAAGGCCTGGCGCTTCGTCATGCTGGAACTGCATGCGCGCGGCAAGGGCTTCGGCTTCCTGACGCAGACGGGCTTCTTCCTCGATCGGGTCTTCGCGGCGCACCTGAACGTGGGACAGCACACGAATCGAATCGCGCTTGATCGAATCCAGCAGCTCGGAGAACAGCGTGAACGACTCGCGCTTGTATTCCTGCTTCGGGTTCTTCTGGGCGTAGCCACGCAGGTGGATACCGTGACGCAGGTGGTCCATGGTCGACAGGTGGTCTTTCCACAGGTCGTCCAGCACGCGCAGAACGATTTGCTTCTCGAAGGTGCGCAGCGCTTCGGCACTGGCTTGCTCTTCTTTCTCGTTGTACGCGGCCAGCAGTTCGGCCATCAGTTTTTCGCGCAGGGTCTCTTCGTACAGGTGATCGTCTTCGTCGAGCCATTGCTGGACCGGCAAGTCGACACCGAAGTCGCTCTTCAACGCCGCTTCCAGGCCGGCAACATCCCACTGTTCAGGCAGGGACTGTGGCGGGATATGGGCACTGACGGTGGCGTTGAGCACGTCCTGGCGGAAGTCGGCGATGGTTTCGCCAATGTTGTCGGCGGCCAGCAACGTGTTACGCATGTGATAAATCACTTTACGCTGTTCGTTGTTGACGTCATCGAACTCCAGCAGTTGCTTACGAATGTCAAAGTTACGGCCTTCGACCTTGCGCTGAGCCTTTTCGATGGCGTTGGTCACCATGCGGTGCTCGATGGCTTCGCCAGACTGCATCCCCAGGGCCTTCATGAAGTTCTTCACCCGATCCGAGGCAAAGATACGCATCAGGCTGTCTTCCAGGGACAGGTAGAAACGGCTGGAACCGGCGTCACCCTGGCGACCGGCACGGCCACGCAACTGGTTATCGATACGCCGCGATTCGTGACGTTCGGACGCGATCACCTGCAAACCACCGGATTCCAGCACCGCCTGGTGACGTTTCTGCCAGTCGGCCTTGATCTGGGCGATCTGCTCAGGGGTCGGGTTGTCCAGGGAGGCCACTTCCACTTCCCAGTTGCCGCCCAACAGGATATCGGTACCACGACCGGCCATGTTGGTGGCGATGGTCAGTGCGCCTGGGCGACCGGCCTGGGCAATGATCTCGGCTTCTTTTTCGTGGAACTTGGCGTTGAGGACCTTGTGCTCGATCCCTTCCTTGTTGAGCAGGTTCGACATGTGCTCGGAGGTTTCGATGGTTGCCGTACCCACCAGGACCGGACGGCCGTGGGTCATGCATTCCTTGATATCGGCGAC
Source organism: Pseudomonas sp. GW821-FHT01D09 (assembly GCF_059422465.1). Classification (NCBI taxonomy): domain Bacteria; kingdom Pseudomonadati; phylum Pseudomonadota; class Gammaproteobacteria; order Pseudomonadales; family Pseudomonadaceae; genus Pseudomonas; species Pseudomonas sp. GW821-FHT01D09. The sequence continues at coordinate 72,367 of NZ_JBWKWY010000018.1, read as the reverse complement.
GATGGCCGCGTATTTCTCGTCCGCGGTCAGGAACACCAGGTCGTTGTAGTCTTTACGCGCCAGTGGCTTGTTCGGCGGGATGACCATCACCGACAGACCGTAGATCTGGTGGAACTCGAACGCTTCGGTATCTGCGGTACCGGTCATGCCGGACAGCTTGTTGTACAGGCGGAAGTAGTTCTGGAAGGTGGTCGAGGCCAGCGTCTGGCTCTCGGCCTGGATATTGAGCACTTCCTTGGCCTCGATGGCCTGGTGCAGGCCTTCGGACAAACGACGACCGGGCATGGTACGGCCGGTGTGCTCGTCGACCAGTACCACCTGGCCGTCCTGGACGATGTATTCGACGTTGCGGTGGAACAGCTTGTGGGCGCGCAGGCCGGCATACACGTGGGTCAGCAGGCCCAGGTTGTGTGCCGAGTACAGGCTTTCGCCTTCGGCCAGCAGGCCGATCTGGGTCAGCATTTCTTCGACGAACTGGTGACCGGCTTCGTTGAGCTCGACCTGGCGGGTCTTCTCGTCGATGGAGTAATGACCTTCTTTGGTCACCACGCCTTCCACTTCCTCGATATGTTGCTCAAGGCGCGGGATCAGCTTGTTGATCTCGGTGTACAGGCGCGAGCTGTCCTCGGCCTGGCCGGAGATGATCAGCGGGGTACGGGCTTCGTCGATCAGGATGGAGTCGACTTCGTCGATCACGGCAAAGTTGAGTTCGCGCTGGAATTTTTCTTCCATGCTGAACGCCATGTTGTCGCGCAGGTAGTCGAAACCGAATTCGTTGTTGGTGCCGTAGGTAATATCGGCAGCGTAGGCGGCGCGCTTCTCTTCCGGCGGCTGGAACGGCGTCACGACGCCGACGCTCAGGCCGAGGAACTCATACAGCGGGCGCATCCAGTTGGCGTCCCGGCGGGCCAGGTAGTCGTTCACCGTCACAACGTGCACGCCCTTGCCGGACAGTGCATTGAGGTAAACGCCCAGGGTTGCCACCAGGGTCTTGCCTTCACCGGTACGCATTTCGGCAATCATGCCTTCATGCAGGGTCATGCCGCCGATCAACTGGACGTCGAAGTGGCGCATGCCCATCACCCGCTTGCCGGCTTCGCGGGCGACCGCAAAGGCTTCGGGCAGCAGCTTGTCGAGGGTTTCACCTTTGGCTATGCGGGCCTTGAACTCTTCGGTCTTGGCGCGCAATTGCTCGTCCGACAGGGCAACCATCTGCTCTTCGAGGGCATTGACCAGCTGCACCGTCTTGAGCATGCGTTTGACTTCGCGCTCATTCTTGCTTCCAAAAAGTTTCTTTAACAAAGGCGCAAACATATCGGCAGGTTCTTCCACACATTAGGGATGAAGGGGCGCCCCGTAAGTCGCCCGAGCAGCCCTCACGGCCGCATGCGAACGAGCATTCTACCCGGAAACGAGGGTGAGGAAAGTGGCGTTGTTCCACGATGCAGGCACAGCGTTCCGGGAGGGCTTGTTTAAAATAAGGGCTTTTTGCTGAACTTCAACCCATTCGAGCGAGAAGTTACTTATTGATTTAATGGATAAACTGCTGACAAAGCAATGACCACGGTGCCGCACACGCTTTCTGCTACCATGGCGGCTCTGTTACCTAAGGTGTCTAGATCATGGCATTTCGCCCTCTTACGGCCCGTGCTCCCGCCGTGTTGCTGCGCGAAGCCAAGCCTTTAAAAGCCATCTTTGGCCATGCGCAACGCCTGGGCCATCTGCAACGCCTGCTGGAAAGCCAGCTGCAACCTGCGGCCCGCGAGCACTGCCATGTGGCCTCGTGGCGCGAAGGCACGCTCCTGCTGATCGTCACCGACGGGCATTGGGCGACCCGCCTGCGCTACCAGCAAAAACGCCTGCAGCGCCAGCTACAGGCGTTTGAGGTATTTGAGAGCCTGCTGCGCATCCAGTTCAAGGTCCAGCCACCCACCGTGCCGCAAGGTGCGGTGGGCCATACCATGGATTTGTCGGTGAATGCCGCCGAAACCATCCAGGCGACGGCGGACGGGATTACAGATCCGAAGTTGCGCGCGGCGCTGGAGCGCTTGGCCAGTCATGCCAAGCCCAAGGCCTGAAAACTGCACAACCTAAATAGTGTAGGAGCGGGCAAGCCCGCTCCTACATTGAGTTGCATAGACCTTGCTGGCTACTTGCGCTTGCTACCGCCAAGCAAAGACCCCAGCAGCCCACGCACCAACTGACGCCCCATCTGGTTGGCCGCCTGCTGCATCGCAGACTTGAGGGCCTTGCCCGCAGCCGTGCCCAGGAACGCCCCGGCCTTGTCGGTGAAGCTCGGCTCTTCAGCGGCAGGCGCGGCCCCCTCCTCTGGCCCCAGCGCCTTGCGGGCCATCAGCACCTCATAGGCTGACTCCCGATCAACCGGCTTGTCGTAGCGCCCCAACAGCGACGAACTGGCGATCAATGCCGCACGCTCGGCGGCGGTCAACGGCCCGATCCGCGATTGCGGCGGCGCGACCAGCACCCGCTGGACCACCTCTGGCGTACCTTTTTCCTGCAGCGTGCCCACCAGCGCCTCACCCGTACCCAGCTCGGTCAACACCGCCAGCGCATCGAACGCCGGGTTAGGCCGGAAACCATCCGCCACCGCCCGCAGGGATTTTTGCTCCTTGGTGGTAAACGCCCGCAGCCCATGCTGGATCCGCAAGCCCAACTGGGCCAGTACGTTGTCCGGCAAGTCGCCCGGCGACTGGGTGACAAAATACACCCCCACGCCTTTGGAACGAATTAGCCGTACCACTTGCTCCAGGCGGTCCTGCAAGGCCTTGGGGGTATCGGCAAACAGCAAATGCGCCTCGTCGAAAAACAGCGCCAGCAGCGGCTTGTCGGCGTCGCCGCGCTCCGGCAACTGCTCGAACAACTCCGCCAGCAACCACAGCAGGAAGGTCGCGTAGACCTTGGGCGACTCGTGCACCAGGCGGCTGGCATCCAGCAGGTGAATACGCCCCCGCCCATCGCTGGCCGGTTGCAGAATATCTTCCAGTTGCAGCGCCGGCTCGCCGAACAGGGCCTCGGCGCCCTGCTGTTCCAGCACGGCCAGGCGCCGCAGCAAAGCCTGGCTGGAGCCGGTGGTCATCAGGGCCGCATCGTCACCCAGCAGCTCGGGATGGAACTTGAGGTGATTGAGCAGGGCCTTGAGGTCCTTGAGATCCAGCAGCAGCAAGCCCTCGCGATCGGCCACTTTAAACGCCGCATATAACGTCGACTGTTGGCTGTCGGTCAGTTCCAACAGACTGCCCAGCAACAGTGGGCCCATTTCACTCAAGGTTGTACGAAGCGGATGACCGGACTGACCGTGGATATCCCACAACGTTACCGGATACGCCTTAGGCGCGTAATTCAGGAACGGCATGCCGGCAATACGCTCGGCCACCTTGCCTTGAGGGTTACCCGCGGCACCCAGGCCACACAGGTCACCTTTGATATCTGCGGCGAACACCGCGACCCCGGCATCGCTGAATGCCTCCGCCAGCCGCTGCAACGTCACGGTCTTGCCCGTGCCCGTGGCACCGGCGATCAGGCCATGGCGGTTAGCCAGGCGCATGGCCTGGGCGATAGGTTGGCCTTCGAGGTCTGCGCCAATAAGAAGTTGCGAGGAGTCAGGCATTTTGTCACCCATGATTAATCTTTAGCGCTGCACGGTCGATACAGACAAAGCGAGAGACCCAAAAAGTCTAAAAAAGTTAGACCAGATAATTCCTGCAGGAGCAGATGGAAATATCACACTTTATTTAACGCTGCCATTTGTGCGTTTCCATAAAAAACGCGCCTCGGACATTAAGACCTTAGCGGACACGACAAGCCATGAATAAAAATCTGCGCTTCAGCCATAAAATCCTGCTTGCAGCCGCCCTTATCGTCATTGCCGCATTTGCGTTGTTCACGTTGTATAACGACTACCTGCAACGCAACGCGATTCGCGACGACCTCGACAGCTATCTACATGAAATGGGCGACGTCACCGCCAGCAATATCCAGGGCTGGCTGACCGGACGCATTGTCCTGGTGGAAAACGCCGCCCAGAACATCGCCATCAACCCCGAGCCGACAGTGGTCGCCAGCCTGCTGGAGCAGAAAGCCCTGACGTCATCGTTCATGGCCACCTACCTGGGTGACAGCAAAGGCGGCTTCACGATTCGCCCCGATGCCAAGATGCCCGACGGCTTCGACCCCCGCGCACGCCCCTGGTACAAGGGCGCCCAGGCCAGCAATGGTTCGACCTTGACCGAACCCTATATCGACGCGGCCACTGGCCAGTTGATCATTTCCATCGCCACCCCCAGCAGCAAGGCCGGGCAAAGCGTCGGCGTGGTGGGCGGCGACCTGAGCCTGCAAACCCTGGTGGACAACATCGGCGCGCTGAACTTCGGCGGCATGGGCTATGCGTTCCTGATCAGTGCCGACGGCAAGATCCTGGTCCACCCGGACAAAAGCCTGGTGATGAAGACCCTGGGCGAGGCTTACCCGAACCAGCCCATTAAAATCAATACTGACTTCAACGAAATCGAGACCGGCGACAAAACCCGCATCGTCACCTTCGCCCCGATCAAGGGCTTGCCGTCGGTAAACTGGTATGTCGGTCTGTCGGTAGATAAAGACAAATCCTTCGCCATGCTCCGCGAATTCCGCACCTCAGCCATCATTGCCACCGTGATTGCCGTGGCGATCATCATCGCGTTGCTGGGCATGCTGATCCGCGTGTTGATGCAGCCGCTGCATATCATGACCCGGGCCATGGAAGACATTGCCGATGGCGAAGGCGACCTGACGCGCCGCCTGACTATCCAGAACCATGACGAATTCGGCATCCTCGGCAAAGCCTTCAACCGCTTTGTGGAGCGGATTCATACCTCGATTCGCGAAGTCTCCTCCGCCACCGGCCAGGTCAATGAAGTGGCACTGCGCGTGGTCAGCGCCTCCAACTCGTCGATGGTCAACTCCGACGAACAGGCCAACCGTACCAATAGCGTCGCCGCGGCGATCAACCAGTTGGGTGCCGCCGCCCAGGAAATTGCCCGTAACGCCGCCCAGGCCTCGCACCAGGCCAGCGATGCGCGCCACCTGGCCGAAGATGGCCAACACGTGGTGGAGCGCAATATCAAGGCCATGACCCAACTGTCCGAGATGATCAGCGCCTCCAGCAGCAATATCGAGGCACTCAACAGCAAGACCGTGAATATCGGGCAGATCCTTGAAGTGATCACCAGTATTTCCCAGCAAACCAACCTCCTGGCGCTCAACGCGGCCATCGAGGCGGCGCGAGCCGGGGAAGCCGGGCGCGGGTTTGCGGTAGTGGCCGACGAGGTGCGCAACCTGGCCCATCGCACGCAGGAATCGGCGCAACAGGTGCAAAAGATGATCGAGGAGCTGCAAGTCGGCGCCCGGGAGTCGGTCAGCACCATGAGCGAAAGCCAGCGCCACAGCCTCGACAGCGTGGAGATCGCCAACCTCGCCGGCGAACGCCTGAGCAGCGTGACTCAGCGCATCGGGGAGATCGACGGCATGAACCAATCGGTGGCCACCGCGACTGAAGAGCAGACCTCGGTGGTGGAGTCGATCAACATCGATATCACCGAAATCAATACGCTCAATCAGGAAGGCGTGGAAAACCTGCAATCCACCTTGCGCGCCTGTTCCGACCTGGAGCAGCAGGCGGCGCGCTTGAAACAACTGGTGGGTAGCTTCCGTATCTGATGTAGGAGCTGTCGAGCCCGAGCGAGGCTGCGATAGCGCCCACATTCAACCTGCGTTGTTTGTGTCAGGGCCGGGCTTGTCGTACGGCTCTGACGCTTCCTGCAACTGCTCCCACAACCGGGCGGCATCGGGGAAGTCCGTGCCGTCCTCGGCATCCAGGGCATCCGGGTCATAGCGGCTCAAGCAGCCCTCACCCAAGGTGGCGGGTGCCTTGGACGTGGCTTTATCCAGGGGATCAGCCATGGTTCGATCCTCGTAGTTGATACATATAAAAAGGGCCTGGGGTGATTTAACGCCCAGGCCCTTTTTACTTCAACCCGAAACCGCCGATCAGAACACCACGGTCTTGTTGCCGTGCACCAGCACGCGGTCTTCCAGGTGATAGCGCAGGCCACGGGCCAGGACCATCTTCTCGACGTCACGCCCGAAGCGCACCATGTCTTCAATGCTGTCGCTGTGGCTGACGCGTACCACGTCCTGTTCGATGATGGGACCTGCGTCCAGCTCTTCGGTGACGTAGTGGCAGGTTGCACCAATCAGCTTCACGCCGCGCAGGGAGGCCTGGTGGTACGGCTTGGCCCCGACAAACGACGGCAGGAAGCTGTGGTGGATGTTGATCACCTTGCCTGCATAGGCGCGACACAGTTCCGGCGGCAGGATTTGCATGTAGCGCGCCAGTACCACGACGTCGGCTTCATGCTGCTCGACCAGGCGCGAGACTTCAGTGAAGGCCGGCTGTTTATTCTGCGAATCGACCGGCACGTGGTAGTACGGAATGCCATGCCACTCCACCATGCTGCGCAGGTCGTCGTGGTTGGAAATCACACAGGCGATCTCACAGTCCAACTCATCGCTGTGCCAGCGGTGCAGCAAGTCCGCCAGGCAATGGGATTCGCGGCTGGCCATCAGCACCACGCGCTTTTTCTGTTCGGTGTCGGTGATGCGCCAGGTCATGGAAAACTCTTCGGCGATAGGCGCAAATGCCTCACGAAACGCCTCCAGGCCAAAGGGCAACGTGTCGGCACGAATTTCGTGGCGCATGAAAAACCAGCCACTGAGATTGTCCGAGTGATGGCTCGCTTCGGTGATCCAGCCATTGTGGGAGGCCAGAAAGTTACTGACTTTAGCGACGATACCAACCCGATCCGGGCAAGCAATCACCAGACGAAAAGTGCGCATTAGGGGCAAACTCCAGAACTTCGCAAAGGCCGCCATTCTAGCGACACCGTAGAAAAACTGCAGTATTCCTCAACGCTTATTCGAGCGATTCCTTGCGGTGCCCCTAAACAGCATAAGGTTTTTACCTGAGCACTATGTCAACCCAAGCATCTGTTACCGCAATTAGCCTAGATCTAATGAGAATATCTTTAGCCGGTTGAGCGTACTAAAAAATGCATTCCCGGCTTTCCCCTAGAAACAACCAAAGTAAATTACGTAAAACCGAGCTTAAATGTTTACTTGGGGAAACTGTCTGACTATTATTAAGCCACTATCCCTGTCCCTCAGCGCCCCTTATAAGGTAGTCCACATGTCCCTGATCAACGAATACCGTGCCACCGAAGAAGCGATCAAAGAGCTGCAAGCCCGTTTGAAGAACCTGTCCCAAGACGACAAACTGCAAACCGAGCTGGAATTCGAAGGCAAATTGCGCACCCTGATGGGTGAGTACTCCAAATCCCTGCGTGACATCATCGCGCTGCTGGATCCAGAATCGAAAGTTAAAGCACCACGCGGCGCCGTAAAAGTTACCGGCACCAAGCGCGCGCGCAAGGTCAAGCAATACAAAAACCCGCACAACGGCGAAGTGATTGAAACCAAAGGTGGCAACCACAAGACTCTGAAAGAGTGGAAAGCCAAGTGGGGCGGTGACGTGGTTGAAGGCTGGGCCACCCTGCTGGGCTAAGGCTCGCCAGGTCGTCACCTGATTCGTGACACACTAAAAAACGCCAGCTTGCTGGCGTTTTTTTATTGCCCGCTTTTATGAAAGACCGATTACAGGCTCAGGCGCTGGCATAAAGCGTCAGCATATTCCTGCCACTCATCCAGCACCTGACGCTGAAACGATGTAGCACTAGCGTCCAATTCATGCCTGGCCTTATTAAAACTCTCCAGGGTATTGGGCGCACCGTAATCTGCATCTGACAAGCGTTGCTGACAGAATAATTTCCAGCGTTGTTGCTCTTCACTGTCCAGGGTGGACGTAAAGTTACGGGCACGATAGCGAAACAATAATTCCGGCAAACGATGATCATCGAAAGGCCATTGCTGGCGTGCTAGTTGCGCCGGTTCTGCGCTGCGCACTTGTTCACATAAACGCCGATCCCGATCACCAATAAAACCATCGTAGAGCTGCTGCTCCGGGTCGGCGCTCGCAGCAAAACCTTCTTCGGCATAAATCGCCGGCAATTTATCCCGCCAAAGTTCCTGTGCGTCAGTTAGTCGCAGCGCCCGGGCCTGATATTCACCCATGTCCAGATTCAAACGCTGCTGGTCTTGCGCCCGCAACACACTCAACGGTGCGACCACCGGGCAACGATTGATGTGCACCAATTTGAGCGGCACCGGTAACTCGCCTTCGGCCAACTCATCGCGCCGGGTATACAGACGCTGGCGCAGGGTATCGGCATCCAGGTCCAGCAGCCCCTGTGGGTCGAGCCCCAGGTCACAGACAATCAACGCGTTGCGATTGCGCGGATGCCAGGCCAGCGGCAGGACCACCCCCAGGTAATGGCGCTCGGCGGAGAAACGCCCGGAAATATGCACCATGGGCTGCAACAGACGGATTTGATCCATGACCCGTTGCTTGCTACGCAGTTGAAACAACCAATCGTACAATTTGGGCTGTTTGTCCCGGACCAGGCGCGCCAGGGCAATGGTGGCACGCACGTCGGCCAAAGCCTCGTGAGCCTGGCCATGGTCAATGCCGTTGGCCGCTGTCAGGCGCTCCAGCTTGAGGGTCACGCGCCCGTCCTGCTCGGGCCAGACGATGCCGTCGGGGCGCAGGGCATAGGCCGTGCGCAGCACATCGATCAAGTCCCAGCGGCTGTTGCCGCCCTGCCATTCCCGGGCATAGGGGTCGAAAAAATTGCGATACAAACTGTAGCGGGTCATTTCATCGTCGAAACGCAGGGTGTTGTAACCCGCGCCGCAAGTGCCGGGGGCCGCCAGCTCGGCATGCACCCGGGTCATGAAATCGGCTTCGGCCAGGCCTTTTTCCGCCAGCTGGCCGGGGGTAATGCCAGTGATCATGCACGCCGCCGGATGCGGCAGGATATCGTCGCTGAGCTGGCAATAAAGGTTGACCGGCGGCCCTACCTCATTGAGGTCAAGGTCGGTGCGAATCCCGGCAACCTGCAACGGACGGTCGCTGCGCGGGTTGATGCCGGTGGTTTCATAGTCGTACCAGAAGATCGAGGTCACGGGCTATTCCTGTGCTGAAGACCGACAAAGTCTAGGCGCTGGATGCCGCCCGGGGCCAGCACCATGTGTACTGGATAAATATGCAGTGAAACCTTGGCACATTTTCAGGTGTTACTTCCAGCGACGACACTGCTAGCATCGACCTCTCAATTTGCCGGCTGCCCGATGAGGTTGCCCATGCCCAGCCACGCCGCACTGCCAGGGAACGCAATGCCCACCGTACCATTGGACACCCGCTACCAGATCGAGACCCCGGAAGGCATCGACCTGCCCTTGCGCCCCGCCGGGCTGATGCCCCGCGCACTCGCATTCGGGTTCGACCTGGGCCTGCGCGGCCTGATCCTCGGCATCCTGTTCATCGCCCTGGCCTTTCTCGGCAACCTGGGCATCGGCCTGGGCTCGATCCTGCTGTTCCTCGTCAGTTGGTGGTACATGGTGCTGTTTGAAGTACTCAACCAGGGCTGCTCGCCAGGCAAGCAGATCATGGGCCTGCGCGTGGTACAGGATGACGGCACGCCCATTGGCTGGTCCGCGTCCCTGATCCGCAACCTGCTGCGTTTTGTCGATATGCTGCCGTTCGGCTACTTCCTCGGCGCCATCAGTTGCCTGCAACACCTCCACTTTAAACGCCTGGGCGACATCGCGGCCGGCACCCTGGTGATTTATCGCGAACAGCCCCTGGCCCGCCCCCAACTGCCCCAGGCCCCAGCCTTGCGCCTGCCTTTTGCCCTTGAGCTGAACGAGCAGCGTGCGATTCTGGGTTTTGCCGAGCGCCAGGGTGAACTCTCCACCGAACGGACCCACGAGCTGGCAGCGATTCTGGCCACGCCCCTGCAGGTTTCCCCCGCACGCGCCGTGGAACAACTCAATGGCGTGGCCCGCGGCCTGTTGGGGCCGACATGAAGCAAAGCCTGTTTGAAACCCGTCACCAGCCGCACTGGCAGGCATTTGCCACGCAACTGGCCCTGCTTGAGCAAGGCAAGGCCAAGGCCCAGGACCTGACGCACTTCCCCCAGGATTACCGCCGCCTGTGCCAGCACCTGGCGCTGGCACAGCAACGCGGCTACAGCAGCTACCTGATCGACCCGCTGCAACAACTGGCCCTGCGCGGCCATCAACAGCTGTACCGCCATCGCAGCCAGCTCGGCGCCAAGGTCCTGGGCTTCCTGCTCGCGGATTTCCCCCGCACGGTTCGTGAACAATGGCGCTTCGTGCTGGTGGCCAGCCTGCTGTTCTTTGGCAGCCTGATCGGCATTGCGTTGCTGGTCTACCTGTTCCCCGACTTGATCTACGCCATCGTCAGCCCCCAACAAGTGACCGAAATGCAAGGCATGTACGACCCCGACGCCAGCCGCCTGGGGCGCGCGGCCGAGCGGGCATCGAGCGAGGACTGGATGATGTTCGGCTACTACGTCATGCACAACATCGGCATCGCATTCCAGACCTTCGCCGGCGGCTTGCTGTTTGGCCTGGGCAGCGTGTTTTTCCTGTTCTTCAATGGCCTGATGATCGGGGCCATCGCCGGGCACCTGACCGAAATCGGCTACGGGCAAACCTTCTGGTCCTTTGTCATTGGCCACGGTGCTTTCGAGCTGACGGCCATCACCCTGGCCGGTGCGGCCGGCCTGCAACTGGGCTGGGCCCTGATCGCGCCGGGAGCATTGCCCCGGGGTGAGGCACTGCGCCTGGCAGCCCGTAAAAGCGTGCAGATGATCTGTGGCGTGATTGTCTTCCTGCTGATCGCGGCCTTTATAGAAGCCTATTGGTCCTCGACCACCACCGTGGAGCCCTGGGGCAAATACCTGGTGGGCGCCGCGCTCTGGGCGATGGTGATTGCCTATCTGCTGTTCGCCGGTCGGAGTCGTCATGCGCCTGAGTGACGCCAGTGTGGTGATCCGCCCCCGCACCTCATGGGAAGCCATGGACCTCGGGGTGTTGCTGGCCCGTGAACACCGCGTGCTGTTGATGAGCAGTTGGGCCCTGGTCAGCCTGCCGGTCTTTATCCTGATCAGCCTTGTGCTGTGGGACTACCCGTCTGTCACCATGCTGGTGTTCTGGTGGCTGAAACCAGCCTTTGAGCGCCTGCCGCTGTATATCCTGTCCAAGGCCCTGTTTGGCGAGACACCCACCCTCAAGCAGGCGCTACGCCAATGGCCCCGCCTGCTCAGGGGGCAACTGCTGGCCAGCCTGACCTGGAGGCGCTTTAGCCTCAGCCGCAGCTTTGCCATGCCCGTGGTGCAACTTGAAGGCCTCGGCGGCCAGGCCCGTCAACAACGGCTGGGGGGACTGCTGCAACACAATGGCGGCGCGGCGCGCTGGCTGACGCTGATCGGCATGCACCTGGAAAGCGCGCTGTGGCTTGGCTTGATGGCCCTGTTCTACCTGCTCCTGCCGCAACAGATAGAGCTGGACTGGGACTGGCAGCAACTGGCACTGGCCAGCGACCAGGACTGGCTCTGGCTGGAACACCTGAGCAATGCCTTGTACGCCCTGATCTTGGTGTTCTGGGAGCCGATCTATGTGGCCTGTGGCTTCAGCCTCTACCTCAACCGGCGTACCGTGCTTGAAGCCTGGGACCTGGAACTGGTGTTCCGCCGTTTGCGCCAGCGCCTGGGGTCGGCAGCCGCCGCCCTGCTGCTGGCTGTCGGCCTGCTGCTGATCCCGCCAACGCCCCACGCCATGGCCGATCAACCCGCGCCCGCCAAACCCTTGAGTACGCCGGTCGCCAGCCAGGCGATCAAGCGCCTGCTGGAACACCCCCCGTTCAAGAACCCGGAAACCGTTACCCGCTACCGCTTCGGCGAGGAAAAGCCCCTGCACACACCCAAGCCCCCGGGTGATGCCCAGTTGCCCGCCTGGCTTAAGTCCCTACTGGACAACCTCAACAGCGACACCTTCAAGGCCCTGGCCCTGGTCATGGAGGTGTTGCTCTGGGGCGTGCTGATCGCCGGCATTGCCCTGGTTGCCTGGCGCTATCGTGACTGGCTACACGCCTTTGTCAGCCGTCGCCGCGCCCCCCGGCCTAGCGTCGACCAGCCCGTGCCGTCACAACTGTTCGGCCTGGACATGGGCGTGGAGACCTTGCCCGAGGATATTGCCAGTACCGCCGAGCAACTGTGGGCCACGCAACCCCGCGAAGCCCTTGGCCTGCTCTATCGCGGCCTGCTTAGCCGATTGCTGCATGACTTCAACCTGCCACTGAAAAACGCCGATACCGAAGGCCAGGTCCTGGAGCGTGTGCGCCACTTGCAACAGCCGCAATTGCTGGCATTCAGCGACGACCTGACCCGGCACTGGCAAAACCTTGCCTATGGCCATCGCACGCCCCCGCCCCTGGCCCAACAACAGCTCTGCAACCACTGGCGCAGCCTGTTCGACAGCGAGGCCACGCGATGAACCGGCCGCTGATCTGGGTCGGGCTGATCCTGGCCTGCCTGCTGACAGCCGGGGGCTTCTACGCCTGGCACAGGGCCACGCCCTACGACGAAGTGGTCGACCGTGGCCCATCCCCCGAAGCCCAGGCCAATCCCTACCTGGCAGCGGAACATTTTCTGCGCCAACAAGGCCTGGCCGTCGAGCATGCCCACAGCCTGGAGCGCCTGGCCACCCTGCCTGCCAAGGACAACAGCCTGCTGTTGCTCAGCGAGCGCAGCAACATGACCCCGCGCCAGGTTGACCAGTTGCTGGAGTGGACCCAGGCTGGCGGCCATCTGCTACTGGTGGCCGAAGCCATATGGGATGAAGAAACCCAGGACAGCAGCGACCTGCTGCTCAACCGCCTGCAGTTGCGCCAGGCGTTCAGCGACGACTTCGACCAGCCGCCCTCCGCTCGCAAGGGCAAGCAACCGGACCTCACACGGCTCTATGTCGATAACGAAACCGCACCCGCCTTCTTCAGTTTCGACACGGACTTCACACTGATCGACCCCAGGCACCTGGCACAGTTTTCGGCCAACAGCGCCAAGTCCAGCCACCTGATGCAACTCAATCTCGGGCGCGGCCGTGTGACGGTGATCACCGATAGCGAGCTGTGGAAAACCCCGGCCATCGGCTTGCACGACAATGCCTGGTTGCTGTGGTACCTGACCCAGGGCAGCGGAGTCACCCTGCTGTCCAACACCGACGCCGAAAACCTGTTGAGCCTGTTACTGCGTTACTTCCCCCAGGCCCTGCTGGCACTCGCCGCCTTGATCCTGCTGGGGTTGTGGCGAGCCGGAGTACGCCAGGGGCCGATCCAGGCGCCGTCCCCGAAAGCCCGCCGGCAATTGCAGGAACACTTGAATGCCAGTGCCGACTTCCTGTTGCGCCGCAGCGGGCAAAACAGCCTGTTACAAGCCTTGCAGCGGGACATCCTGCGCACCGCTCGCCGCCGCCATCCTGGGTTAGAGCAGCTGGACACCGCCGGGCAATGGCAGGCGCTTGAACGCCTGACCCGCCAACCCGCTTCACTTATCAGCCAGGCCCTCGGCCCACTCCCGGCAAAGCGGCTTTCCAGCGCCGACTTCAGCCGCCAGGTGGCCTGCCTGCAAACGCTCAGGAATGCCCTATGATCCGGCACTTGAAAACCGTTGGATCCCTGCCATAGTGAAATCGACACCTTAGAAGCCCATAGGTCTTGGTAATGAGCAATGGGTATCTGTTCAGTGCAGGAGACGGCAGATGGAGCTTGTGTGGGCTACTGAGGATTTCGTAATTGCCGGGCAGCCCTATGCGGGGTTCACGCTTGTTGTAGATGGCCTTATGCAGCAGAATTTCCCGCAGCTTCGACCAATGCTCATCACTGAACAGTAATCGGGGCATTGCAAGCTCGTATTGGGGGGTTTGAGAACTATAAAAATACGAACTTTTTCATATGTATCAATGACTTATATAGAAAAAGGAACAGCCCCTAGGAATACCAACAGAAAACGAGCAAAGCAAATTCATAGAAAACTGGATGTAGATTTAAGCGTGATACAAAAAATCCGATGCCCGAACAGGCACCGGATTTTATTTCATAAAGCCAACAGTCAGATCATAAGCCTAGCTGTTTGACATCAGACACGTCTGCCAGATGCCTCTTTGAGCTACTGCCGATTGGCGACTTCAAGATCCGCCTCATCCTGCCCGAGGCCAGAGAGATGAGTGCCGTTGATCATCGGCCCATAACGGCTGCTGAATTCCCAGTTGTAGGGCACGTGGTCTTTGCTGGTCCCGTTGTCCCAATTTACCGACCAGGTCATCAGGCCCTTGATCGACATTCCTTTGTCGTACAAACGCTTGAATGCATTGGTCACGGCTGTGGGGTTGATCACATAACCGGTGGCGGCCGCGTCGACGTTGGCGGGGAGGCCAATGACGAACTTGTCCGCTGGGATCTTGGTAAACCCGCGCGTTCCGCTCACCAGACTTTCGGTCAGGTAAAACAGGAAATCCTCTTTCATCGCGTCGTTGTTCTGGGCAATCCAGGCGCCGTTGCCGTTGTTGACCTCTTGCACCCAGATCCCGTCGCCACCCTGGTTGTAATATTGCGGGGCGATGAAGTCGTAATAGCCTTCCAGCGCCTGGATGTAACCGACGTATTTGCCGGCAGTGGTCAGGTACGGAAACTCCGGCGCCATACTGATGATGAAGTGTTTGCCTTCACCGGCGTAGTGGTCCTTGACCAGTTTCAACGCGGCGGGCAGGACAGTCTTGTTGTCGGCGAAATCAATCGCGCTCTGTTCAAGATCGATATCCAGGCCATCAAAGCCATAGGTTTCCACCAGGCGGATAATCTCGTTGGCCAGTGGTTGTTCGTTGCCTTTATGCAGCTCGATGTGCGCATCGGCGCCGCCAAGGGAAATCAACACCGCCCTGCCCTGGCTGTTCAGCACGCCCACCTGGCGGCGGAACTCGGCGTCGGACAGGTTGTACGGCTTGAAGGTTGGGATACCGTTGCCCTTCATGAAGGCCACGGCCACCACGCTGTAATCCCTTGGTATGTCGACCAGGTTCATGTTGGCGAACTGGCCACGCTGGTAGCCGTCGCTTGGGCCGGCAGGCCAGTTGTGCCAGAAGCCCATGAGGATCTTTTTGCCGGCAATGCTCGGCATCAGCGAAGCAGCATCGCTCAGCGGTGATTTCAGTAAGGTAAAGTCAATCTTTGACATGTTCTAATCCTTCAGAACGTGTGGGTTTAACGACGCGGGCTTATTTGAAGTCCACATCGAAGGCTTGATAAAAGGCGTTGCCAGTGTTGGCGACGATCCACATCAACACGATCACATGCTGGCCCTTTTTGTTAGCCGGCAGTTTCACTTCGTGATTGACCTTGGCCTTCAGTTCCCCTGCATGGCTGTAGTACGGCACCTGGGTATAGAAGTCTTCGGCGAACGGCTGGGTTTCCAGTTGTGCACGGGTAATGCGCTGTTTCGGATCCCAGCCATCCTTGGTGATCAGCCAGCGATAGCCACGGGTGGTATGCGCTGCGGTGTATTCCCAGGTGACCTTGAAGGTCTGACCCGGGTCGACATTGAGCAGCGGCCAGGTGAAGGCGCGGTTGAGTTTCTTGGCCATTTCCTCGTTGGTGAAGTTGATGCAGTCACGGGCATCGGTCTTGCCGCCGCTGAGGATGAAGCCGTCGGCTGGTGGGGTGACGCTGTCACTGTCGGTTTGATAAGGCGCCGGGAACGGACCGGCAACCAATGCCGGGAAGTTCTTGCCGCCTTCCATTTCATTGACCTGCCAGGTAGCCAACAGGCCGAGATCCACGGCGACTGCGCCACGGCTGGAAGGGGACGTGACACGACCATGGCGAAGAGGTGTCTGGGTTTGTGGTTTGTTCATGTGTGACTCCATTGAGATTGATTAAGAACTCTCCTTTCTTGAAGGAGAGGACCTCAAACTAACGGAGTTACTTTTTTTTTCCACAGGCCCGTTTTTCACTCATTTTCGTTTCATGAGAGCACCGCCCCGAAAATACTGGATATAAAACCAGTATTAAGGAAATAACCTACGCAACTAAAGGTTTATTTCCTACAGCAACAGGCGCAAATCAACACAGTCTCTCTCGTAAATCGCCTTATCCCGTTCGTAAGGGATGGCCATTTGCATGGGATGAAGCATTGGCCTGGGCGCGCGGGATAGCAGCGGGGCGATTTTTTTGTTCTGTCCGCATCGAGGTGCAAGACGGAATGCCTCCGAGCTCTATCAGTTGCTGACGGACGCTGGTGTTGAAGAGATCGAAATCGGATGAGATAAAATTCGGCTTACCTTTTGAGTCCATGTCGTTAGGCTACTGACTATCGAAGCCACTTTTGTTCGCGATGGCATAGCCCCAGCTCCAGAGTTCGTTCTTCTTAAGGATAGGATCACTACCTACAAACATGATTGCCATCATGGCCTAACCTCCACTTCAGACGAACGCACAAAGGAGGAGGTTGCCGAAGACTTGCTACGGGGCAGCTTGGTAGTCACACACTCGTTCCACGCGTAAAAAATTTTAGAAACAGTTAGATTAGGTAAGTGACTGACTTATGGACGATAAACTACATGTAACCGTTAGCAAGGCTCCAGAACCAATGAGCGACTCTCCAGTGGACGTATCCAACACCCTCGACACCGGGCGAGCCACCCAGTTGGCCCAGGCGCTGCGCACCGAGTTGCGCAAGGCGGTGATTGGCCAGGATGCCGTGATCGATGACGTACTGACCGCGCTGATCGCCGGCGGCCATGTGCTGCTCGAAGGCGTTCCCGGCCTGGGTAAAACCTTATTGGTGCGTGCCCTCGCCCGCTGCTTTGACGGCGACTTCGCACGCATCCAGTTCACCCCGGACCTGATGCCCAGTGATGTGACCGGGCATGCCGTGTACGACTTGCACACCGAACAGTTCAAGCTGCGCAAGGGGCCGTTGTTCACCCACTTGCTGCTGGCGGACGAGATCAACCGGGCCCCGGCAAAAACCCAGGCCGCCCTGCTCGAAGCCATGCAGGAGCGCCAGGTCACCCTCGAAGGCGAAGCCCTGCCCATCGGCCAGCCCTTTATGGTGCTGGCCACCCAAAACCCTATCGAACAGGAAGGCACCTACCCGCTACCGGAGGCCGAGCTCGACCGGTTCATGCTCAAGGTGCGCATGGACTACCCCGAGGCCCGGCAGGAGCTGGAAATGGTACGCGAAGTGACCCGCTCATCCCGCGCCGACATGCTCGACGTACAGCCGCTGCGCACTGTGCTACAGGCTGATGACGTCTTGCTGTTGCAGCAGGTCGCCAGTGAGCTGCCCCTGGATGAGCAGGTACTCGACTACGCCGTGCGCCTGGCCCGCACCACCCGGACCTGGCCCGGCCTGGCCTTGGGTGCCGGGCCTCGCGCCTCCATTGCCCTGGTTCGTGGTGCCCGCGCCCGCGCCCTGCTGCGTGGCGGCGAATTCGTGACCCCGGACGACATCAAGGGCTGTGCGCTGGCAGTGTTGCGCCATCGGGTACGTATCGCCCCGGAGCTGGATATCGAGGGCCTGGAGGTGGATCAGGTGCTGACCCAGTTGCTCGACCAAGTGCCGGCGCCACGCCAGTGACCTGCCCATGAGACCCACTCGCCTGTTGCTAACCTGGCTCGCGGTGTTGTTGGGCCTGAACATCGCCCTCGGAACGGCCATGGCCCTGCAACTCAACGTGCCGGCCGCCCTGCACTCCGTAGCCTGGGGCCTGCTCCTGGCGCTGTTCTTGCTGGCATTGCTCGACGCCGCTCGCCTGAAGCGCCGCCCCTCGCCACGCCTGCGGCGGCAAATGCCAGGCAGCCTGGCCTTGGGGCGCTGGAGCGAGGTGAGGATCACCCTGGAGCACGACTATCCACAGCCACTGGCCCTGGAAGTGTTTGATCACGTGCCGGACGGTTTGAGCGTGCAGAACCTGCCGCAGTCCATCGCCCTGCACCCCGGCGAACACAGCACGCTGGGTTACCGCCTGCGCCCCTTGAGCCGTGGGCATTTCAGCTTTGAGCGCTGCGAGGTGCACCTGCCCAGCCCGCTTGGGTTATGGACCGCAAAACGCCAGGTGCCGGCCAAGGATGCCACCCGGGTCTATCCAGATTTTGCCCGCCTGTACGGTGCCCAGTTACTGGCAGTGGACAACTGGCTCAGCCAACTGGGTGTGCGCCAGCGCCAACGACGTGGCCTGGGCCTGGAGTTTCACCAACTGCGGGAATTTCGCGAGGGCGACAGCCTGCGCCAGATCGACTGGAAGGCCACGGCACGACAACGTACGCCGATCGCCCGGGAATACCAGGATGAACGCGACCAACAGATTGTCTTCATGCTCGATTGCGGTCGACGGATGCGCAGCCAGGACGGCGAACTGTCCCATTTCGACCACGCCCTCAACGCCTGCCTGCTGCTCAGCTACGTGGCCTTGCGCCAGGGCGATGCCGTGGGCCTGTGTACCTTCGCCTGCGACCAGCCGCGCTACCTGGCACCGGTCAAGGGCAGTGGCCAGTTGAACCAGCTGCTCAACGCCGTATACGACCTGGACACCACCCGGCGCACGGCCGACTACCAGGCCGCGGCCAACCAACTGCTGGCCCGCCAGAAACGCCGGGGCCTGGTGATTGTGGTGACCAATCTGCGGGATGAGGACGATGAGGATCTGCTGACGGCGGTCAAGCGCATCAGCCGCCAGCACCGGGTGTTGGTGGCAAGCCTGCGCGAGGAAGTGCTGGATCAATTGCGCCAGGCACCCGTGCAAACCCTGCCTGAAGCGCTGGCCTACTGTGGCAGCGTCGACTACCTCAATGCCCGGGAAGAACTCCATGATCGCCTGAAGGCGCAGGGCCTGGCGGTACTGGATGCTCATCCGTCCGAACTGGGCGCCGACCTGGTAACCCGTTACCTGGGCTGGAAAAAAGCCGGCGTGTTATGAAGGGCACATGACCCTAGGCCGAAGCCTGCAAGGGGTCAAAGCTGAAGTACTGCACCAGAGCAACGATCAGTTGCCCGTACTCGGCGGGCGCCTGCAACAGGATGAACCCCGAATCGTAATGCTGGGGGTTGATATCTTCACGGCTCCACAGGCAGGTGGCAGTGAAGTCAACGGCATGCACAGCCCCCTCCGGTCCGGGGATTTTCAAGCGCAGCTCAAAATCCACGTCGACCATCATGGGTAATTGACTGACCAGCATCAGTCCTTCATTGGAGATGTTGCCCAGGTAACCGATGGGTTTGTCCGTGAAGCGGTTGAACACCTGTAGAAAACAGGGCAACTGGTGCCGTTCAATCCGTCGGTCCTTAAACATGATGAGATCGCCGTCCAATAGTCATGACTCAGCCCGCTCCTGTGATTCGGACCGCAGCGCTGCCAGCAACGCCCCTGCGCGCCCCGAATCGCGGTGCAACAGCAGCTTCAGCCCTGTCACTTTACCTGCGCCGAATTCGGGCTTTGTATCTGTTTGAGTTGAAAGTTGTACAAACAGACATTCAAAGAATAGCCCAACTCTGGCAAGAGGCCAGCTATGAAATGATAAATGCCATCATAAGGCTGCTGGCCGCGCTCGTGCCGTGCTGGCACCCGGGTAGTGCCCCAGCTGTTGCAGCGTATCCAGGCGGGCGCGAGCACGGTACGCGTATTCGCTCGAAGGGTACTGGCTGATGATGAACTGATAGGTCTGTACTGCATCCACAAATAGCTTCTGCCGCTCCAGGCACTGCCCACGCAGCATCGAGACTTCCGGTTGTACGTAGCGACGGGACCGGCTTTCACGGTCGACCTGGGACAACTCCAGCGTGACGCGTTCGCAGTCACCCACATTGTAGGCACGGTAGGCATTGTTCAAATGATGGTCCATCGACCAACGGGTACAGCCGACAACACTGACGGCCAGGGCAGCAATGATCAAAACTCGCATGGGGTGTTCTCCTGTCTTGAGCAGTGTATCGACCCTTGGGCGAAAATCTTCAAGGTTGTTCGTCCAGCGTCATAGAGTGAAAACAGGCGAATCGACAATAAGTAGTGCAAACGAACAATGACTACAGCCAAAGAGCATAGTAGCCTTCCCCAGCGCTAGAACTCAGGAGTCCGTGCATGTCCGTCCGTCGTACCAAAATCGTCGCCACCCTTGGCCCGGCCAGTAACTCGCCGGAAGTCCTCGAACAGCTGATTCTGGCTGGCCTGGACGTTGCCCGTCTGAACTTCTCCCACGGCACCCCGGACGAGCACAAGGCTCGCGCCAAGCTGGTACGTGACCTCGCCGCCAAGCATGGCCGCTTCGTCGCGCTGCTGGGTGACCTGCAAGGTCCAAAAATCCGTATCGCCAAATTCGCCAACAAGCGCATCGAGCTGAAGATTGGTGACAAATTCACCTTCTCCACCAGCCATCCGCTGACCGAAGGCAACCAGCAGGTCGTGGGTATCGACTACCCAGACCTGGTGAAAGACTGCGGCGTCGGTGACGAGCTGCTGCTGGACGACGGCCGCGTGGTCATGCGTGTCGACACCGCCACCGTCACCGAGCTCAACTGCACTGTGATCATCGGCGGCCCGCTGTCCGACCACAAAGGCATCAACCGTCGCGGTGGTGGCCTGACTGCACCGGCCCTGACCGAAAAAGACAAGGCTGACATCAAGCTCGCCGCCGAAATGGAAGTGGACTACCTCGCCGTATCCTTCCCACGCGACGCTGCCGACATGGAATACGCCCGCCAACTGCGCGACGAAGCCGGCGGCACCGCCTGGCTGGTAGCGAAGATCGAGCGCGCCGAAGCCGTGGCCGACGACGAAACCCTCGACGGCCTGATCAAGGCGTCCGATGCGGTGATGGTTGCCCGTGGCGACCTCGGCGTGGAAATCGGTGACGCTGAACTGATCGGCATCCAGAAAAAAATCATCCTGCACGCACGCCGCCACAATAAAGCAGTGATCGTTGCGACCCAGATGATGGAGTCGATGATCCAGAACCCGATGCCGACCCGTGCCGAAGTGTCCGACGTGGCCAACGCCGTGCTCGACTACACCGACGCCGTGATGCTCTCGGCGGAAAGCGCTGCCGGCCCGTACCCGCTGGAAGCGGTCCAGGCCATGGCGCGTATCTGTGTCGGCGCGGAAAAGCACCCGACCAGCAAGACCTCCAGCCACCGTATCGGCAAGGTCTTTGAAAGCTGCGACCAGAGCATCGCCCTGGCCGCCATGTACACCGCCAACCACTTCCCGGGTGTAAAGGCGATCATCGCCCTGACCGAAAGTGGCTACACGCCGTTGATCATGTCGCGTATCCGTTCCTCGGTCCCGATCTACGCGTTCTCCCCGCACCGCGAAACCCAGGCCCGCGCGGCCATGTTCCGTGGCGTCTACACCGTACCGTTCGACCCGGCATCGCTGCCGCCCGAGCAAGTCAGCCAGGCTGCCATCGACGAACTGCTCAAGCGTGGTGTGGTAGAGAAAGGCGATTGGGTGATCCTGACCAAGGGTGACAGCTACCACACCATTGGTGGCACCAACGGCATGAAGATCCTGCACGTTGGCGACAAGATGGTCTGAGTGACCTGCTGAAGAACAAAAGCCCTGGCATGTGAGTGCCGGGGCTTTTTGCATTTCAGATCATGGTGATGGGGTGGCTGGATTGGCGCTATCGCGGGCAAGCCCGCTCCCACATGGGAATGCATTTCAAATGTGGGAAAGGGCTTGCCCGCGATAGCGTCAGTCCAGCCACTTCAGTTTCAGCGCCGGGCAATAAACCCCGACAACGCCGCAATCGCCTCCGGCGACCGCAACCTTTGGGTAAACAATGCACCCTCCGCCTCAATCACCTGGCGCAACTGCTCGCGGTCGACGTTTTTCATCAACTGCTTGCTGATTTGTACTGCCCCCGGCGCCAGAGTCTCGAAACGCTCGGCCACCTCCCGCGCCTTGGCCAAGGCGGCTTCGCCGCTGTCCAGCGCTTGTGTCGCAATCCCCCACTGCGCAGCCTGCTCCCCGCTGAACCCTTCGCCCAACAGCAACAACTCAGCGGCTTTCGCATGCCCGAGCAAGCGCGGCAGGATCAGGCTGGAGCCAAATTCCGGGCACAGCCCCAGGTTGACGAACGGCATGCGCAACCGGGCATCACGGCTGACATACACCAGGTCGCAATGCAGCAACAGCGTGGTGCCAATGCCCACCGCAGCGCCGGCCACGCCGGCAATCACCGGTTTGCGACAATTAAGCAAACTTTTCATGAAGAGGAACTGTGGGCTGTCCAGGTCCGTGGGCGGTTGTTGCAAGAAGTCGCCAATGTCGTTGCCGGCGGTAAAACACTCGCAGCTGCCCTGGATCAGCACCGCATTGACCGTGTTATCGGCATCAGCCTGCTCCAACGCCTCGGCCAACTGGTAGTACATGGCACGGGTCAGGGCATTTTTCTTGTCGGGGCGGTTGAACTGCAGGATCTGCAGTCCACGGTCACGTTCCAGCAAAATGGCGTCGGTCATGGTGAGTCTCGCAGGTAGACATCAGCGTTCAACCACGGGGCAGGAACACATCGGCCAGCAGTTGATTACGCGGCAAGCCAGCCAGGAACAGGCGCTTGGAAAAGGCCTCGACACTGCTGGGGTGCCCGCAGAGTAAGGCCAGGGTTTGCCGGGAAACAAGCCGCAGTTGCGCCAAAGCACCGGCCAACTGCGCCGCCGTCCACAACTCGACGGTGAGGTTGCCATGGCTGGCAACGAGCTGGGCCAGGGGCTCGGCCAGATAATGGCCGCCCGTCTCATGGGCCAGGTGAATCACGCGGATGGCGCCCTGGTGGTCCTGGCGCAGGGCTTCGCGCAACACCCCCCACAACGGGCCCAGGCCGGTGCCGGATGCCAGCAGCCACAATGGCCGGGCTTGCCAGTCAGGATCATAGTGCAACGCCCCGCCGCGCAACTCGCCCAGGCGTAGCTGATCACCGGCCTGTAGCTGCCGGGCAAGATCGCTGAACTCGCCGGGCAAGCGACAATCGAGGTGGAATTCCAGGAACGGATCGTCCTGGGGCAGGCTGGCCAGGGAATAAGGCCGCGCCACCGCGCCGGCCCACAACACCAAGTGCTGGCCGGCCCGGTAACGCAGCCCACGTTCCGGTTGCAGGCGCAGGCGCAACACCGTCGGGCTCAACCAGTCTGTGCCCAGCACCGTTGCCGCCGTGCCGTCGCGCAAGGGATCAAAGGCTTCAACCTGCACATCGCCCGTGACCTGGCATTGGCAGGCCAGGCGCCAGCCGTCCTGGCGCTGGGCCGGGCTCAGGGCGTCGGGTTGCTTGTCCTCGACCTCGCCCCGACAACGCACCAGGCAGGCATGGCAACTGCCCGCCCGGCAACTGTAGGGCACGGCCACACCGGCCTGGTTCAAGGCGTCCAGCAGATTGCTGCCGGTGGCGACCGACCACTGGCGTTCGCCGACGTGCAGTTCAGGCATGAAAGCTCTCGAATCAAAATGTACGATCACTGTAACTGCTTTTTATAGGCGCCGGCTGGTCGGCGCCTGCCGGTTCGCAATCGGTAGAGTTTGACCATCGTCGGGTGTATCGGCCATCGCACCGGGTTATACTGCCGCGCCTTTTTAGCGTCGCGCCAGCACTACCCGGCGTGCCTTGGAAAAGGTGGCTTCAGCGACCGATCCCCCCATCTGAAGCCACCTTTATTGAATGTTCCCTTATAGAGGAGCGCGACTCATGACCGTGATCAAGCAAGACGACCTGATTCAGAGCGTTGCCGACGCCCTGCAATTCATTTCCTACTACCACCCCGTTGACTTCATCCAGGCGATGCACGAGGCCTACCTGCGCGAAGAATCGCCGGCTGCCCGTGACTCCATGGCGCAGATCCTGATCAACTCGCGCATGTGTGCCACCGGCCACCGCCCGATCTGCCAGGACACTGGGATCGTCACCGTGTTCGTGCGCGTGGGCATGGATGTGCGTTGGGATGGCGCCACCATGGGCCTGGACGACATGATCAACGAAGGCGTGCGTCGCGCCTACAACCTGCCGGAAAATGTCCTGCGCGCCTCGATCCTCGCCGACCCGGCCGGCGCGCGCAAAAACACCAAGGACAACACCCCGGCCGTGATCCACTACTCCATCGTCCCGGGTAACACCGTGGAAGTGGACGTGGCCGCCAAGGGCGGTGGTTCCGAGAACAAGTCGAAAATGGCCATGCTCAACCCGTCCGACTCCATCGTCGACTGGGTGCTCAAGACCGTGCCGACCATGGGCGCCGGCTGGTGCCCACCGGGCATGCTCGGCATCGGTATCGGCGGCACCGCCGAGAAAGCCGCCGTCATGGCCAAGGAAGTGTTGATGGAATCCATCGACATCCACGAGCTGAAAAAGCGCGGCCCGTCCAACCGTATCGAAGAGATGCGCCTGGAGCTGTTCGAGAAGGTCAACCAACTGGGGATCGGCGCCCAGGGCCTGGGTGGCCTGACCACCGTGCTCGACGTGAAGATCATGGATTACCCGACCCACGCCGCCTCCCTGCCGGTGTGCATGATCCCCAACTGCGCCGCCACCCGTCACGCGCACTTCGTGCTCGACGGCTCCGGCCCGGCCTCGCTCGAAGCGCCACCGCTGGACGCGTACCCGCAAATCGTCTGGGAAGCCGGCCCGTCGGCGCGCCGCGTCAACCTCGACACCCTGACCCCGCAAGACGTACAGAGCTGGAAACCGGGTGAAACCGTACTGCTCAATGGCAAGATGCTCACCGGTCGCGACGCGGCGCACAAGCGCATGGTCGAAATGCTGAACAAGGGTGAAACCCTGCCGGTAGACCTCAAGGGTCGTTTCATCTACTACGTCGGCCCGGTCGATCCGGTGCGCGAAGAAGTGGTTGGCCCAGCCGGCCCGACCACCGCCACGCGGATGGACAAGTTCACCCGCCAGATCCTCGAACAAACCGGCCTGTTGGGCATGATCGGCAAATCCGAGCGCGGCCCGACCGCCATCGAAGCGATCAAGGACCACAAGGCCGTGTACCTGATGGCAGTCGGCGGCGCGGCTTACCTGGTGGCGCAAGCGATCAAGCAGTCGCGCGTGGTGGCCTTCGCCGAACTGGGCATGGAAGCGATCTACGAGTTCGACGTCAAGGACATGCCGGTCACTGTTGCCGTCGACAGCAAGGGCGAGTCGGTCCACATCACCGGTCCTGCTATCTGGCAGAAAAAGATCAGTGAGAGCCTGGCGGTAGAAGTGCAGTAAGCCCCCTCCTGCCGGGATAAAGGCGACTGTGGCTGCATGCCACAGTCGCCTTTTTTTGTGGGAGCGGGCTTGCCCGCGATGCAGGCGCCTCGGTGTCTCAGTAACACCAAGGTGATGCTATCGCGGGCAAGCCCGCTCCCACACAAGCTCACTCGCCACAAGTACTGCGCATGTTATGGTGCTCGCCCCCTACTGCAGCTGTTCATTCTCGTATGATCGCGATCCCTCGCCCATTGCGTTTGACCTTCTACTCCCTGCTGATTATCGCCGGCGCCGTCCTGGCCGCCGCCCTCGCCATGCGCCAGGCTGAACGCCAGGCCCTGGTGGACGACGCCGGCCGTGCGAACCAGCAACTGGCGCTGTATGCCAACTCCCTGCACACCCTGATTGAACGTTACCGCGCCCTGCCCGCCGTGCTGGCCCTGGACTCGGAAATGATCCGCGCCCTGAAAGGCCCGCTGGATCCGGCAACCCAGGACGTGCTCAACCATAAACTGGAACGCATCAACGGTGCCGCGCAGTCGTCGACCCTGGAGTTGATGGACCGCACCGGCCTGGCTGTGGCGGCCAGCAACTGGCGCCTGCCCAGCAGCTATGTCGGCCACAACTATGCGTTTCGCCCCTATTTCAGCCAGACCCGCAGCCAGGGCACCGGGCGCTTTTATGCGGTGGGGGTGACCACCGGGATTCCGGGGTACTTCCTCTCCAGCGCGGTGCTGGATGAGCAGGAGCAGTTTCTCGGCGCCATGGTGGTGAAACTGGAGTTCCCGGAGCTGGAGCGCGAATGGGCCCAGGGCGATGACCTGCTGCTGGTCAGCGATGCCCGGGGCATTGTGTTTATCGCCAATAAACCCGGATGGCGGTACCGCAACCTGCGCCCGTTGTCGGCCAACGACCACGCCGAACTGCAGGCCACCCGTCAATACGACAAGAAACAACTGCTGCCCCTGGACACCCAGACCCTGCAGCGCTTTGACGAAAACAGCCATCTGATGCGCGTGGCCGGGCCCGAAGGCAACGCCGACTACATCTGGGAATCCCTGCCCCTCAAAGCCGAAGGCTGGACCCTGCACCTGCTGCGCAAGCCTCAGGTGGCCTTTGAAGACCAGCGCAACGCCGGCCTCGCCGCGGCGGGCCTGTGGTTGACCCTGGTGTTCCTGGTGCTGTTCCTCAGCCAGCGCTGGCGCCTGGCCCGTTTGCGCCAGCGTAGCCGCGAAGAACTGGAGCGCCTGGTGGAGGAACGCACCCGCGCCTTGCGCACCGCCCAGGATGGCCTGGTGCAATCGGCCAAGCTGGCGGCGCTGGGGCAGATGTCTGCGGCCTTGGCCCATGAAATCAACCAGCCACTGACCGCCCAGCGCATGCAACTGGCCACCTTGCGCCTGTTGCTCGATCACGGGCGCATCGATGACGCCTACCAGGCGCTGACGCCATTGGACGACATGCTCACCCGCATGGCCGCCCTCACTGGCCATCTGAAGACCTTCGCCCGCAAAAGCCCCAGCGGCCTGCGCGAACGCCTGGACCTGGCGACCGTGGTCGATCAGTCCCTGCACTTGCTCGACGCGCGCCTGCGCGACGAAGCCATCGGCACCGTGCTCGACCTGACCCGCCCGGCCTGGGTGCGCGGCGATGCCATCCGCCTGGAACAAGTGCTGATCAACCTGCTGCGCAATGCCCTGGATGCCATGGCCAACAAGCCGCGCAAACGCCTGGAAATCCGCCTGCATGCCGATCAACAACTGTGGCACCTGAGCGTCAGTGACAGCGGCGGCGGCATTGCCGAGGAACACCTGAACAATGTGTTCGACCCGTTCTTCACCACCAAGCCGGTGGGGGACGGGCTCGGGCTCGGGTTGGCGGTGTCGTACGCTATCGTGCATGAACTGGGCGGGCGCCTGAGTGCTGCCAATCAGGGCGACGGCGCCGTCTTTACCCTGACCCTGCCCATCGCGCTGGAGGCGCCGGACCTATGCTCAACGCAGTGATCGTGGTGGATGACGAGGCCAGCATCCGCACGGCCGTGGAACAGTGGCTGAGCCTCTCCGGGTTCGCCGTGCAGCTGTTCAGCCGCGCCGAGGACTGCCTGGCCCACCTGCCCAGGGATTTTCCCGGGGTGATTCTCAGCGATGTGCGCATGCCGGGCCTCAGCGGCCTGGAGCTGCTGGCCGAGGTGCAACGGCGCGATGGCGACCTGCCGGTGATCCTGCTGACCGGTCATGGCGACGTGCCCATGGCCGTCGAAGCCATGCGCGACGGGGCCTACGACTTCCTGGAAAAGCCCTTCAGCCCCGACGCCCTGCTCGCCAGCCTGCGCCGGGCCCTGGACAAGCGCGGGCTGATCCTGGAAAACCGCCGCCTGCACCAACAGGCCGATCATCGGGCCAAACTGGAGTCAAGCCTGCTCGGGGTGTCGCGCAGCCTGCAGAACCTGCGACGCCAGGTGCTGGACCTTGCGGCCTTGCCGGTCAACGTACTGATCCGCGGCGAGACCGGCAGCGGCAAGGAACTGGTCGCCCGTTGCCTGCATGACTTCGGGCCCCGGGCGAAGAAGCCGTTTGTCGCGCTCAACTGTGCGGCGATTCCCGAGCAACTGTTTGAAGCCGAACTGTTCGGCCATGAAAGCGGCGCCTTCACCGGCGCCCAGGGCAAGCGCATCGGCAAGCTGGAGTACGCCGACGGCGGTACGCTGTTTCTCGACGAGATCGAAAGCATGCCCCTGGCCCAGCAGGTGAAGCTGCTGCGGGTGTTGCAGGAACAAAAGCTGGAGCGCCTGGGCTCGAACCAGAGCATCAAGGTGGACCTGCGCATCATTGCCGCGACCAAGCCCGACCTGCTGGACGAAGCCCGCGCCGGACGTTTTCGCGAAGACCTGGCCTACCGCCTGACCGTGGCGCAACTGCGCCTGCCGCCGTTGCGCGAACGCCGCGAAGATATCCCGCTGCTGTTCGAGCACTTTACCCAGGGCGCCGCCGAACGCCTGGGCCGTGAGGCCGCGCCCCTCAGCGGGCCGCAACTGGGGCGGCTGCTCAGCCATGACTGGCCCGGTAACGTGCGCGAACTGGCCAACGTTGCCGAACGCCAGGTGCTGGGCCTGGGCGAGCCGGAGCCGGAAGGTATCGAGGCCGGGCAATCCCTGGCGGCGCAGCAGGAAGCGTTCGAGGCCCATTGCCTCAAAGCCGCGCTGACCCGGCACAAGGGCGATATCAAGGCGGTGCTGGCCGAGTTGCAACTGCCACGACGTACCTTCAATGAAAAGATGCAGCGCCATGGCCTGACCCGGGAAGCCTTTCTCTAACCCTATCGTTCCCACGCTCCGCGTGGGAATGCAGCCCAGGACGCTCCGCGTCCGTGACGCAGAGCGTCACAGGAAACGTTCCCACGCAGAGCGTGGGAACGATCAAACATGCAGCGCCATGGCCTGACCCGGGAAGCCTTTCTCTAACCGATCGTTCCCACGCTCCGCGTGGGAATGCAACCCAGGACGCTCCACGTCCGTGACGCAGAGCGTCACAGGAAGCGTTCCCACGCAGAGCGTGGGAACGATCAGCGTCGGCGGATTTCCGCTCATCAGCAAAAAACCATCAGCGATTTTCCGCTCAGAAATATCCGAAAACCCCTCTAGACCGGGCCCTCACCTACTTGGCACAGCTCCTGCTATAGCTCCAGCCAGGCTGCGCCCACGCGCGCTCCACAAAAACAATGACATATAAAGGATCCTTCAATGGATAACTCCAATTCCCTGCCCTTGGGGTCGGCGGCTGTGCCGGCGCAAGAACGCAGCACCTCCAGCCGCATCAAGTCGATCTTCAGCGGATCGGTCGGCAACATGGTCGAGTGGTACGACTGGTACGTCTACGCCGCCTTCTCCCTGTACTTTGCCAAAGCCTTCTTCCCCAAGGGCGATACCACTGCCCAACTGCTCAACACCGCCGCGATCTTCGCCGTAGGCTTTTTGATGCGCCCGATCGGCGGCTGGCTGATGGGCCTCTACGCCGACCGCGCAGGCCGTAAAGCCGCGTTGATGGCTTCGGTACTGCTGATGTGCTTCGGCTCGCTGATCATTGCCCTGAGCCCGGGTTATGAAACCATCGGTGTCGGCGCGCCGATCCTGCTGGTGTTTGCCCGCTTGCTGCAAGGCCTGTCGGTCGGTGGCGAATACGGCACCTCGGCCACCTACCTGAGTGAAATGGCGACCAAGGAACGTCGCGGTTTCTTCTCCAGCTTCCAGTATGTGACCCTGATCTCCGGCCAGCTCATCGCGCTGGCGGTGCTGATCGTGCTGCAACAGGTCCTCACCACCGAAGAGCTGTATGCCTGGGGCTGGCGTATCCCGTTTGCCATCGGTGCCCTGTGCGCGGTCGTGGCCCTGTACCTGCGTCGCGGCATGGAAGAAACCGAGTCGTTTACCAAGAAGGAAAAAGCCAAGGAAAGCGCGATGCGCACCTTGATGCGCCACCCCAAGGAACTGATGACCGTGGTCGGCCTGACCATGGGCGGCACCCTGGCCTTCTACACCTACACCACCTACATGCAGAAATACCTGGTGAACACCGTCGGCATGAGCATTTCCGACTCCACCACCATTTCGGCGGCCACGCTGTTCCTGTTCATGTGCCTGCAACCGATCATCGGTGGCCTGTCGGACAAGGTCGGTCGCCGACCGATCCTGATCGCCTTCGGCATCCTCGGTACGCTGTTCACCGTGCCGATCCTCACCACCCTGCACACCATCCAGACCTGGTGGGGGGCGTTCTTCCTGATCATGGCCGCGCTGATCATCGTCAGCGGCTACACCTCGATCAACGCGGTGGTGAAGGCCGAGCTGTTCCCTACCGAAATCCGCGCCCTGGGTGTCGGCCTGCCGTACGCACTGACCGTGTCGATCTTCGGCGGCACCGCCGAATACATCGCGCTGTGGTTCAAGAGTGTCGGCATGGAGACCGGCTACTACTGGTACGTGACCGCTTGTATTGCCGTGTCGCTGGTGGTCTACGTGACCATGAAGGACACACGCAAGCATTCACGGATTACCACGGACTAAGCATTCGCCGGGTATAAAAAAGGGGCCATGTCATCAAGTGACATGGCCCCTTTTTTCATCCCGTCAGGACAGCTCTGCCAGCGGCTGGCGGCTATCCCTGCGCTGCACATACCAGGCACCGGCGATCATCACCAGCAGCACCGCCGCCAGCACCGCCGACGAGCCAACGGTGCCAAAGTCCAGGCCGCCCTTTTCGTAGGGTTTGGTCAAAAAATCCCCCAGGGTCGCGCCAAAGGGCCGGGTCAAGACAAACGCCACCCAGAACAGCACCACCGACGAAACCGTTGTGCAGTACTTGAGCGCCACCACCAGCAGGATGCTCGCGCCGATCAACAGGGCGCCGCCGGCAAAGCCCAGCCCCGAGTCGTCAGCCAAAAAGTCCCCCAGTGCCGTGCCCAGGGTGTTGGAGAGCAGGATCGCCACCCAGTAGAACAGCTCGCCGCGCGGGGTCTGCGCCTTGTTGACGTTCAGCGAGTTGCCGCTCAAGTGCCAGAGGGCGAAGACCATCAGCAACAGGACAATCAGGATCATCGAACCGGAGGCGTACCCCAGGCCCAGGGTACGGTCCATAAAGTCGGACATGGTGGTGCCCGCCGTGCTGGTCGACAGGATCACGATCCAGTACAGCACCGGGTTGTAGGTTTTCGACCATAACTGCGTCAGCAAGGTGATGAGGAACACGCTGAGCAGGATCATCGAGCTGATGGCATAGCCAACGTTCAAGGTCATCGACAACAAGTCCCCGGCGGTCTCGCCAAGGGTGGTCGCACAGATCTTCATGACCCAGAACGCCAGGGTAATCTGAGGAAGTTTATTCATTGTGCAGAAGGCTCCAGAGTTCAGTCTCGAAAGGCCGACTCATGGGGGGTATCGACCTGGCGTGCAGACTGGCCGTGCAGCTGTGAAAAATAGGTGGGCGATGGATGAAAATTCCATACAGCACCGCCAATCCGGTGGAAATCCGGCCCTTGGACCTGCACTATTGCGCTTTTCCCCGCCGTAGGAACCGCCGTCCATGCCTGACGATATCCATTTCTATGAACCCGCCAACGGCCATGGCCTGCCCCATGACCCGTTCAACGCCATCGTCGGCCCGCGCCCGATTGGCTGGATTTCGTCCCAGGACAACCAGGGCCGCCTGAACCTGGCGCCCTACAGTTTTTTCAACGCCTTTAACTACATCCCACCGATCATTGGTTTTTCCAGTGTCGGGCGCAAAGACAGCCTGAACAACATCGAACAGACCGGCGAGTTTGTCTGGAACCTGGCCACGCGCCCGCTGGCCGAGCAGATGAACCAGTGCTGCGCCGCCGTTGCACCTGAGGTCAACGAGTTTGAACTGGCCGGGCTGACGCCGGTGGCGTCCAAGGTGATTGCGGTGCCACGGGTCGGCGAAAGCCCGGTGTCGTTCGAGTGCAAGGTTACGCAGATCATTCAGTTGCAGCGGGCTGACAAAGGGCTGGTCCCGAGCTGGCTGGTGCTCGGCGAAGTGGTTGCGGTGCATATCGCCAAATGGCTGCTCAAGGATGGGATCTACGACACCGCAGCGGCCGAGCCGATTCTGCGGGGTGGCGGCCCGGCGGATTATTTCCAGCTGGGGCCGCAAGCCCTGTTCAAGATGTACCGGCCAGGTGCCCACAAACCCTGATGGAAACCACCGTAAAAAATGTGGGAGCGGGCTTGCCCGCGATAGCGGTGGTTCAGTTAAGGCAAATCTGACTGAAACACCGCTATCGCAGGCAAGCCAGCTCCCACACTGATCGGGTTACCCCATTGGGATTGCGCTGTTCTTTAGTTTGCTGCAGCTGCCCAGGCCAGTTGGCCCTCTTCATCGATAGCGATCAAGCGCTCCAATTGCTGGGCCGCCGCATCGTCAGCGTCGTCGGCAGTCTTGAACCGTTGGCCATCGAGGATCTTGTGAAAGCGCGGGGCGCTCATGCCATCCAGGGCCTTGACGGCGATGGCGGCGCTATAGCCACCCTGGTCTTCGCGCACAAGGGCGGAAACAGCTTCGTGGTGGGCAAACTCTTTACGTGCCATGTTGCAGGTCCTGGCCAATGGAAAGTCGGCCATTCTAAACCCTAACCGGCCAGTTGCAGGTACTCGCCATAGGCATCCGGGGCAGATGCATCGATGAAGGTCTGGAAGTCCATGCTGCGCACGACCCCGTCGTTCAACAACTCACTAAACAGCATCAGGGCCGGCGAGCTGAAGTAGGCGCTCATCGCCTGTTCGCTGCACCAGAAACCTGAAACCAACCATACGTCGGGGTCAACCTGGGAATGCTGCAACGAGAATTGCAGGCAACCCTGAGCCTGGCGACCCGGTTCGATCAAACGGCTCAAGCGCGCACCCAGTTCGGTGCTGCACCCACTGCGGGCACGGATAAAGGCCATATGGCTCGCGGGAATGGGGGTGGACATGTTCGACTCTCCCGTTGAGAAGTGATGCTCGGCAAACACGCTGAGGACGTGTTGCCACAGGATCAACGATACGGGCGCAGGCACTGGCAGGGTTAGTCGATTCCTGCCGGCTTATTGCACAATCCTGCCAGAAGCAGGGACACCCGGTTTACCCCCAGGCTTTATGCCAGGGGCAGAGGCTTTGTTTCAGGCAGATGACAGGCCCTGTGCTTGCCTGATTCAAAAGGCGCCGCAGGATCAGGCAAGGATTGTGCAGAATCGACATAACACTGTTTGCCCCGCCGCCGCTAAGCTGTGCCCATCAATGCAGCCTGCAGAGAACGCCCCATGTCGTCGCCCGAACAGCAGTCCATTCCCCTCGATACCGAGATGGAAAAACAGCGCGCCGAGCTGGCCAGTATCGTGCACCGGCATACCTGGGAAGACGGTTCCTACGGCACGGCGATCACCTCGCTGTACCTGAACCGCCACAATGCGCCGCGCGATTTCATGCCGGTGCTGGTGGAACCCGCCCTGTGCATCCTCGCCAACGGCAGCAAGGAAGTGCGCCTGGCCGATGAAATCTTTGCCTACGACCCACTCAACTACCTGGTGTTCTCGGTCGCGATGCCGGTAGCCGGGCGGGTTATCGATGCCACCCCCGAAGACCCCAACCTGTCGATACGCATCAATCTCGACCCGGCGCAGTTGACCGCCTTGATTGTCGAAGCCGGCCCCATGGGCGTGCCCACGCGCCCGACAGCGCGTGGGATGTATGTCGACCGCATCGACACCCAGTTGCTCGACGCCGTACTGCGCCTGGCACGCTTGCTGGATACACCCAAAGATATCGCGGTCCTGGCACCGTTGATCAGTCGCGAAATCCTCTACCGTCTGCTGCGTGGGCCACAGGGCTATCGCCTGTACGAAATTGCCGTAGCCAATAGTCAGAGCCATCGGGTCAGCCGCGCAATCACCTGGTTGAACGGCCACTATGAGCAACCGCTGCGCATCGATGACCTGGCCAAGGAAGTGAATCTCAGCGTGTCGACCCTGCACCACCGCTTCAAGGCCATCACCGCCATGAGCCCGTTGCAGTACCAGAAGCAGTTGCGTTTGCAGGAGGCGCGCCGCCTGATGATCACCGAAGGCCTGGAAGCCTCGGCGGCGGGCTATCGGGTAGGGTATGAAAGCCCGTCGCAGTTCAGCCGGGAATATAGCCGGTTGTTTGGCGCGCCGCCGCTGAGAGATTTAGCCAGATTGCGCCAGAGTATCTGACCCACTGCTCCCACATAGGCTCGGCAGCGCGGCTTAGTCCAGGGTTCGGGGCAGTTGCAAGGTCACCCGCAGGCCACCTTCGCGCAAATTCTGCAGGCTCACTTCGCCGCCATGGCTGTGGGCAATATTGCGCGCAATCCCCAACCCCAAACCATACCCCTGCTGCTGCCCCGCCAGGCGAAAATGCGGCTCGAAGACCTGCTCCAGACGCTGCTCCGGCACGCCCGGCCCCTCGTCATCCACATGCAGGATGAACTGCGCGCCATCGTCTTCGATACGCAGATGGGCGTTCTGCCCGTACTTCAAGGCATTGTCGATCAGGTTGCCAATGCAGCGCTTGAGCGCCAACGGCTTGCCCGGGTAGGCCGTCAACGCCCGGCCGTGCTGGGTCACCCGGCCATTGCCGTTGGGCGCCAGGTACGGCTCCACCAGGCAGTCGAGCACATGGTTGAGGTCCACCGGCTCGATGTTCTCGTGGATGTCGGTGTCCTTGACACACTGCAACGCGCCCTTGACCAGCAGCTCCAGCTCATCCAGGTCACGGCCGAACTTAGCTTGCAGCTTTTCATCCTCCAGCAACTCCACCCGCAGCCGCAGGCGGGTGATCGGGGTGCGCAGGTCGTGGGAAATGGCACTGAACAACTGGCTGCGCTCGGTCAGGTAGCGGCTGATCCGCTCGCGCATGGCATTGAACGCACGGCCCACTTCCACCACTTCACTGCCGCCGCCTTCGGCCACCGGCTCCACGTCGGCGCCCAGGGACAGGTCCCGCGCCGCCCGGGCCAGGCGCTTGAGCGGCCGGCTTTGCCAGTGCACCAGCAAACCGATAAACAGCAACAAAAAGCCGCTGGTCAACACGATAAACCACACCTGCTGGGAGGGCAGGCCTTGTTCTTCGAGGCTGGTGTAGGGCTCGGGCAGCAATGAGGCGATATACAGCCACTCGCCGGCGCCCAACTCGATCTGCGTCACCAATACGGGGGGGTTGACCGGCTCCAGGGTCAGGGCGTAATGCGCCCAGGAGCGTGGCAGCTCATCGAGTTTCAGGCCGGCATTGAAGATGCGCAGGTCTTCGGCACTGACAAACTCCACCGAAAAATGCACGTCACTGCCCAGGGCCTGGCGCAGCACGTCGTCCACCACACCAAGCACCGCCTGTTTGCGCGGGGTTTGCGGCAAGATCTGCATATCCAGCGGCTTGTCGTTGAGCGTCACCACAAAACGCGTGCCGCCCATGCTGCGCAACTGGTCGAGCACCAGCGGCCGATAAGCCACCGGCAGCGAGCGGAAATAGCTGACGCTGGCGGTCATCGAATGGGCCAGGCTACGGGCGCTGGTGACCAGGCCTTCAAGCTGGGTAGCGCGCAGTTGCGACACCCAGATCACGCTGGATAAGGCCTGGGCAAACAGCACCGCCAACAGGGTCAGCAGCAGCATGCGCCCCAGCAATGAACGCGGGACCGGAATGCGCCGGCGTTCAGTGGGCATTGCTGGCAACCACATTGGCTGCCAGTTGGTAACCACTGCCACGCACGGTGCGGATCAGCCGCGGCGGTTTCTCGGTATCGCGTAGGCGTTGTCGCAGGCGGCTGACGGCCATGTCGACAATGCGGTCGAGAGGCATCAGGTCACGGCCACGGGTGGCATTACCGATGGTGTCGCGGTCAAGGATTTGCTGGGGATGATCGAGGAACAGCTTGAGCAGGGCAAAGTCGGCCCCGGACAGGATGACTTCCTCGCCATCGAGGTGAAATAGCCGATGGCTGATCATGTCCAGCCGCCACTCATCGAACACCAGCACATCGCCGCCGCTGCGTTCCTGGCCAAACTGGCAGCGGCGCAACAGGGCCTTGATGCGCGCCTGCAGCTCACGGGGGCTGAAGGGTTTGCCGATATAGTCGTCGGCGCCCAGCTCCAGGCCGATAACCCGGTCGGCTTCGTCGGAGCTGGCGGTGAGCATGATGATCGGCACCTGGGCCTGGCGCGGGTGTTGGCGCACCCAGCGGCAGAGGCTGAAGCCATCCTCATCGGGCAGCATCACGTCAAGGATCACCAGGTCGCACGGTGCTTCGTCCATGGCTTGGCGAAACCCCGCGCCATTGGGCACGCCCCGCACCTGGAAGCCGGCGCGACTGAGGTAGGTTTGCAGCAACTCGCGGATTTCCTCGTCGTCGTCGACGAGAAGAATGGATTTACTGATTACGCTCACGGGGGCCTCCTTGTTGTTATGGGGTGCTCTCTAGGGCCCCATCGCGGGCAAGCCCGCTCCCACATCTTGATTTGTGAACACCATCAAATGTGGGAGCGGGCTTGCCCGCGATAGGGCCATCACTGCCTACGCAAATGCCTGCTCCAACGCCACACCGGCCCCGGTCAACCCGGAATACGGCGCCGTCACCAACCACACCGGGATACCCTTGAAGTAGTCACTCATGCAGCCTTTGTCCGCAAAGCTCTTGGCAAAGCCACTGTTGATAAAGAATTCGGCAAACCGCGGGATCACCCCGCCCACGATATACACGCCACCCCGGGCGCCGGTGGTCAGCACGTTATTGCCGGCCACGCGGCCCAGCCAGATGCTGAACTGGTCCAAAACCTCCATCGCCACCGGATCACCCGCCAGCCCCGCGGCGGTAATCGCCTCCGGGGTTTCCAATACCGCCGGGTGGCCGTCCACCGCGCAGATCGCCCGGTACAGGCGGGGCAAGCCGCCGCCGCTCAGGGCGGTCTCGGCGCTGACATGCCCGATCTCGTTGTAGATGTGCTGCCACAACTGGGTTTCCCGTGGGCTGCTCAGGGGCAGGTCGACATGCCCGCCCTCCCCCGGTAGCGCCACCCAACGGCCTGCCCCCATATCCAGCAGAGTGCCCACGCCCAGCCCCGTGCCCGGGCCGATCACCACCGCCGGGCGCCACGGCTCCGGCGTGCCGGCGCAGACCACGCGGTACTCATCGGGTTGCAGGCGGGTCATGCCCAGGGCCATGGCCGAGAAGTCATTGACCAGCAACAGCTCGTCCACTTGCAATGTCTTGCAGAACGCGGCCTTGCTCAGGCGCCAATGGTTGTTGGTGAACTTGAACTCATCCCCACTGACCGGCCCGGCCACCGACAGGCACACCGCACCAATGGAACCCGGCGCCAGGCCTTCCTCGGCGAGGTAGGCCTGGATCGCCTCCTCGGGGCTGGCGTGATCCGCCGTGGCCTGCACCCGGATCGAATGCAGTGCCTGGTCCCGCCATAACGCAAACCGGGCGTTGGTACCGCCAATATCACCAACCAGTGCAAGTTTCACTTGAGTGTCTCCAGGGCAGAGGTAAAGGCGCTGGCGCCCTGCTCTGCGGAGCTTGCGGCCAAGCGCATAAATGCAAACAGCTCGCGACCGGCCCCCACGTTATTGCCCAACAGGCCCGTGGCCGGCGCGCGCGCTGCAAACTCTTCGGCGTCCACCTTAAGCTCCAGGGTGCCTTTGACGCCATCGACGCGAATGATATCGCCATCCTTGACCCGCGCCAGCGCCCCACCGCGCTGGGCTTCGGGGCTGACGTGAATCGCAGCGGGAATCTTACCCGAGGCACCGGACATGCGTCCGTCCGTCACCAGCGCGACCTTGAAGCCACGGTCCTGCAGCACACCGAGGAACGGCGTCATCTTGTGCAATTCCGGCATGCCATTGGAGCGCGGGCCCTGGAAGCGCATCACGGCGACAAAATCCTTCTCCAACTGGCCGGCCTTGAACGCATCGGCCAGGTCCTGCTGGTCCTGGAACACCACGGCCGGCGCTTCGACGACCTGATGTTCGAGGGCCACAGCCGAGACTTTCATCACCCCACGGCCGAGGTTGCCTTCCATCACCCGCAGCCCGCCTTCCGGAGAGAAAGCGCGGGCCACCGGGCGCAGGATGGTTTCGTCGAGGCTTTCGATCGGGCCTTCGCGCCAGATCAGTTCGCCGTCCACCAAAAACGGTTCGCGGGTGTAGCGGCCCAGGCCATGGCCGGCGACGGTGTTGACGTCTTCGTGGAGCAGGCCGGCTTCCAGCAGCTCGCGGATCAGGAACGACATACCGCCCGCCGCCTGGAAGTGGTTGATATCGGCCTTGCCGTTCGGGTAGACGTGGGACAGGGTCGGCACCACTTCCGAGAGGTCGGCCATGTCCTGCCAGGTGAGGATAATGCCCGCCGCCATGGCGATGGCCGGCATATGCAGGGTGTGGTTGGTCGAGCCGCCGGTGGCGTTGAGAGCAACAATGGAGTTGACGATGGATTTTTCGTCGACGATCTCGCCAATGGGCGTGAAGTTGCCATTGGCCTTGGTCAGGCGCGTGACCTGGTGCGCGGCCTCACGGGTCAGCGCATCGCGCAGCGGCGTGTACGGGTTGACGAACGAGGCGCCCGGCAGGTGCAGGCCCATCACTTCCATCAGCAGCTGGTTGGTATTGGCGGTGCCGTAGAAGGTGCAGGTGCCGGGGCTGTGGTAGGACTTCATCTCCGATTCCAGCAACTCTTCACGGCTGGCCTTGCCTTCGGCATAGCGCTGGCGCACATCGGCCTTCTGTTTGTTGGAGATCCCCGACGGCATCGGCCCACCCGGCACGAAGATCATCGGCAAGTGGCCATAACGCAGGGCGCCCATCATCAGGCCGGGGACGATCTTGTCGCAGATCCCCAGCATCAACGCGGCATCGAACATATTGTGGGACAGCGCTACCGCCGTGGACATGGCAATCACTTCGCGGCTCAGCAGGCTCAGCTCCATGCCCGGCTCGCCCTGGGTCACGCCGTCGCACATGGCCGGGGTGCCGCCGGCGAACTGGCCGACCGAGCCGACTTCGCGCAGGGCGCTCTTGATCTGTTCCGGGAAATGCTCGTAGGGCTGGTGCGCCGAAAGCATGTCGTTATATGACGAAACAATTGCCACGTTGGCGGCATTCATCATCCGCAGGCTATTTTTATCTTCAGTGCCGCACCCGGCCACGCCGTGGGCAAAGTTGGCGCATTGCAGCTTGCCGCGCATCGGCCCGTCGCTGGCCGCGCCGCGAATCAGCGCAAGGTACGCCTCACGGGTAGCGCGGCTACGGGCGATAAGGCGTTCGGTGACCTCAAGTACGCGGGGATGCATGTGTAGAACTCCAGGCTAACGGATGTGGCGACCTGAGTGTCTATGCTGATCAAACGCCCACCGCTCATGGGATGGCAGGGAGTCGCTTGGATCATCGGACCAGTTGATTCAGGTCACTCGTTGTAGATTGAACAAAATATTGCCACTAAAAAGGCTTGTTTTCTATTTTTATGCGAATAATCTTGTAATTCTTACAACAAATCGACGACAGGCGCTTTCAAATGACTCTTCGGATTGCAATCAATGGTTTTGGCCGTATTGGCCGCAACGTCCTGCGCGCACTTTATACCCAAGGTTACCGCCAGGATTTGCAGATCGTCGCCATCAATGACCTGGGCGACAGTTCGATCAATGCCCACCTGCTCAAATACGACACCGTCCATGGCACTTTCGATGCAGAGGTGGCCCACGATCAGGAAAGTCTGACCGTCAACGGCGACCGGATTGCCGTGAGTGCCATTCGCAACCCGGCCGACCTGCCGTGGGCTGCACACAAGATCGACGTGGTATTTGAATGTACCGGCCTGTTCACCGACCGTGACAAGGCCGCCGCCCATCTTAGCGCCGGTGCGCGCAAGGTCATCATCTCGGCCCCGGCCAAGGGCGCGGATGCCACCGTGGTCTACGGGGTAAACCATGACATTTTGCGTCAATCGCACCAGATCATCTCCAACGCCTCCTGCACCACCAACTGCCTGGCGCCGGTGGCCCAGGTGCTGCATCGCGAACTGGGGATCGAAAGCGGCCTGATGACCACCATTCATGCCTACACCAACGACCAGAACCTGACCGACGTCTACCACACCGACCCCTACCGCGCCCGTTCGGCCACGCAGAACATGATCCCGAGCAAGACCGGCGCCGCCGAAGCGGTGGGCCTGGTACTGCCGGAACTGGCAGGCAAGCTGACCGGCATGGCGGTGCGGGTGCCGGTGATCAACGTGTCGCTGGTGGACCTGACCGTGCAATTGAAAAAAGAAGCCACGGCAGACGAGGTTAACGCGCTGCTCAAAGAAGCCAGCCAACACTCGAAAATCCTCGGCTACAACACCCTGCCGCTGGTTTCCAGCGACTTCAACCATAACCCGCTGTCGTCGATCTTCGACGCCAACCACACCAAGTCCAGCGGCAAGCTGCTCAAGGTCCTGGCCTGGTATGACAACGAGTGGGGCTTCTCCAACCGTATGCTGGATAACTGCCTGGCGCTATGTAACGCCGAGTAACTCCCTGTGGGAACCGGCTTGTGTGGGGGCTGGCTTATGTGGGAGCTGGCTTGCCTGCGATGCAGACGGCGCGGTGTATCTGCCGCCCCCCAATGATGCAATCGCAGGCAAGCCAGCTCCCACAGGGATTCGTGCAGCTCATACATTCGCTACTTGCCATTTGCGTTGATGATAAGCATTATCATTAACTAGCAATCGGTCCGGTACCCCTGTGAGCCTATCTCGCTTCAACCAAGTCTTCCTCAGCCAACGGCTGGTGCTATTGCGCACTTTGCAGCGGATGGTGGATAACCACAGCACCGCCGAGGACCTGTTGCAGGAAACCTACCTGCGCGTCACCCGGGCCCTCAGCGAACGACCGATTGATCACCTCGAACCTTTCGTGTTCCAGACCGCGCGCAACCTGGCCCTGGATCATCTGCGCGCGCGGCGGATCCAGTCCCGTACCTTGCAGGAAGATGTCCCGATGGATGTCCTGCAAAGCGTCGCCTCCCCGGTCACGACGCCCGAAGACGCCGCCCACGCCGAGCAACTGCTGGAGCACCTGAGCGTCAGCCTCGGGCAGTTGAGCGCCCGCCAGCAGCAGATCTTTATCCTCAGCCGCCTGCACGGCTGCAGCTATCAAGAGATCGCCGACCAATTGCAGGTGTCGTTGAGCACCGTGCAAAAGGAACTGAAATTGATCATGGCCATCTGCATAGGTGTAGCCGCACGGCTCGATCACCCTTAAGCTTTGTCGGTAAAAGCTGACAGACATGTCACAACAGCTCTTGAATAAAACGTGGCGAAGACCCGAGGAACACCGTGACGGACCCGAACAAACTGCACCCCCATGAGCTGGCTCATGAGGTGTTGCAACATGCGGCCATGGATCAAGCCCTCGACTGGCTGATCGCGTTGCAGTGCCCGCAGCCTGGCCAGCAAGCCGCGTTCCAGGCCTGGCTGGATGCCGACCCGAGTCACGCCCAAGCCTTCGCCAAAGCCCAGGCCGCCTGGGGCGGTGCGCCGGTGCACAGCGCCGCCGTAGCCCTCAATGCGCCGCGCAAGCCCAGCGCCTGGCGGCGGATCAAGCCGCATTGCAAGCCCCTGGCCACGGCGGCGGTGTTGCTGCTGGGGCTGTTCAGCTTCAGCAACCTGCCGGTGCGCCTGCAGGCCGACCACTTGACCGTGGTCGGTGAGCGCCAGCGCCTGCAATTGGAGGACGGCTCCAAGGTGCTGCTCAATACCAATTCGGCGTTCTCCAGCACCATCGACGAGCATCAGCGCATCGCCCGCCTGTATCAGGGCGAGGCGTTTTTCGAGGTCGTGGCCAACCGTGGCCTGCCCCTGCAAATCGACGCCGGCCCGGTGCGCGCCAGCGTCAGCGACACGGCGTTTGCCGTGCGTTACCTCAACGGTGAAGCGCAGGTGCAGGTGCAACGCGGGGATGTCGACCTGAGCACCCCCTCCGGCAACAACCGGGTGCGCCTGAGCGCCGGCGAGAGCATCCGCGTCGGCCCCAAGGGCTTCGGCCAACCGGCCAAGCTCGATGCCACCAAGGAACTGGCGTGGGTCCAGGGCCGGCTGATCTTTGAAAACTGCCCGATGAGTGAAGTGCTGGCTGAGCTGCGGCGCTATTACCCGGGCTGGATCGTCAACACCAATGAGCAACTGGCCAGCGTCGCGGTGACCGGTAATTACCGCCTGGACCAGCCCCTGGACGTGGTGCGCTCCCTGGCCCACATCACCTCGGCCAAGCTCTCGGAGTTCCCCGCGCTGGTGATTCTCAACTGAGAATAATTATTTTTACTCGATAGCCGCTGCTGGTACGTCTCGTCTTAGCCAATGCAATTGATTCCTATTTGATTCAGGCTCGCAACTATAAGACTCGTCCCTCGGAGCGCTCTCGATGTCCTCTCGTTTCAACCGCCGGTCCTCTTCGCCCACGCTGTGCCTGCTGACCGCCGCCATCCTGCTGGCGGGCGGCCCGGTGCTGACGGCCACCGCGGCCGAACCCGCTGCGCGCAACCATGCCAATTACAGCTTCAGCATCGAGCAGCAACCCCTGGTGTCAGCACTCAACGCCTTTACCGCCGTCACCGGCTGGCAGATCGGCCTGCCCGCCGAACTGGGCCAAGGGGTTTCCTCCCCGGGCGCGCGCGGTTCGCTGACCCCGGAAAAAGCCCTGGACCGGCTGTTGGTGGGGACCAACCTGAACTACCGCAAACTGGGCAATAACAACATCGTGCTGGAAAAGCGCACGGCGGGCAGCGCCATCACCCTGCAACAAATGACCATCAGCGCCACCCGCCAGGAGCAGAGCGTCGACAGCGTGCCCAGCACTGTCACCGTGCATGGACGCGAGGAACTGGACCGCCAGAACGTCAACACCATCCGCGAACTGGTGCGCTACGAGCCAGGTGTCTCGGTCGGCGGCGCCGGCACCCGCTCCGGTAATTCCGGCTACAACATCCGTGGGATCGACGGTGATCGCATCCTCACCCAGGTGGACGGTGTAGAGGTGCCGGACAACTTCTTCAACGGCCCGTACGCCAAGACCCGCCGCAACTATGTCGACCCGGAAATCGTCAAGCGCGTCGAGATTATCCGCGGCCCGGCCTCGGCCCTGTACGGCAGCAGCGCCATCGGCGGCGCCGTCAGCTACTTCACCCTCGACCCGGACGACATCATCAAACCCGGCCAG
This sequence comes from Pseudomonas sp. GW821-FHT01D09, assembly GCF_059422465.1. NCBI lineage: Bacteria > Pseudomonadati > Pseudomonadota > Gammaproteobacteria > Pseudomonadales > Pseudomonadaceae > Pseudomonas > Pseudomonas sp. GW821-FHT01D09. The sequence continues at coordinate 29,334 of NZ_JBWKWY010000018.1, read as the reverse complement.
GATGTGGGCGCGCGCCTGAAAACCGGCTACAGCTCGGCCGACGAAAGCTGGCTGACCTCCGGCACCGTCGCCGGGCGGCTGCAGGACTTCGATGGCTTGCTGCACCTGAGCCAGCGCAATGGCCACGAGATGGAATCCTACGACGGCAACAACGCCACCGGCCTGGCCCGCACCGGCGCCAACCCCGAAGACGTGCGCACCACCAACGTGCTGGCCAAGCTGGGCTGGAACTACGGCGAAGACAACCGCCTGGGCCTGACCTACGAGAAGTACAAGGACGACCGCGACATCAACCAGAAAAGTGCAGTGGGCGGGATCTTCCTCGAAGGCCAGGGCATGAATATGTACCGCGACCGTCGTGGCAACGACACCATCACCCGCGAACGCTTTGGCCTGGAGAACCGGTTTTCCCTCGACTCGCCGTTTGCCGATCACATCAAGACCAGCCTCAACTACCAGATCGCCAAGACCGATCAGGCCACCAGCGAAATCTATCAAGCCGGCCGCCGCGTACTGCGCACCCGCGACACCCTCTACGAAGAAAAGCAGTGGGTGTTCGACGCCCAGTTGGACAAGGCCTTCGTCATCGGCGATACCGATCACCTACTGACCTACGGCACCACGCTCAAGCAGCAGAAAGTCACCGGCTCCCGTGAAGGCGCGGCCACCTGCCTGGCCGTCGGTGCCGGCTGTACCGCCATCGGCGCACCGAGCCCAGCCCCTGCCGACAGCGTGAAAAAAGCCAGCGACTTCCCGGACCCGACCATCAACAGCTATGCGCTGTTCGCCCAGGACCAGATCAGTTGGAACAACTGGACCGTCATGCCCAGCCTGCGCTACGACTACATCCAGCTCAAACCCAAGCTGACCGAAGAGTTCCTCAACACCACCGACCCGGACCGCAAGTACCCCCACAACGACTCGAATAAAACCTGGCATCGCTTCTCGCCAAAGCTGGGCGTGACCTACGCGCTGACCGAGCAGTACACCTGGTTTGGCCAGTACGCCGAAGGGTTCCGCACGCCATCGGCCAAAGCGCTGTACGGGCGCTTTGAAAACCTTGGCGAAGGCTATGTCGTCGAGCCCAACTCCAACCTCAAGCCAGAAACCAGCAAGAGCTATGAAACCGGAATTCGTGGCAATTTCGACGCCGGCAACTTCGATGTCGCGGTGTTCTATAACAAGTACCGCAACTTTATCGATGAAGACAACGCCGCGCTGGGCCCGGCTGGCACCATCTTCCAGCCGGGCAATATCAAGCGTGCCACCATCAAGGGTCTGGAAGTCAAAGGCCGCTTGAACCTGGACGCCTTCGGCGCGCCGCAAGGCCTGTACACCAAGGGTGCGATTGCCTACGCCCACGGGCGCAACGACGAAACCGGCCAGCCGCTGAACAGTGTCAACCCGCTCAAGGGCGTGTTTGGCCTGGGCTACGACCAGGACAACTACGGGGCGCTGGTCAGTTGGACCCTGGTCAAGAAACAGAACCGGGTCGACAGCGCCACGTTCTTTACCCCAACCGGCATCAAGGCCAACGGCCCGTTCAAGACCCCGGGCTTTGGCGTCGTCGACCTGACCGGTTTCTACAAAGTCACCGACGACCTGACCGTCAACGGCGGCCTGTACAACCTGACCGACAAGAAATACTGGAACTGGGATGACGTGCGCAGCTACGACGGTGTGGGTGAAGCCGGCGTGACCTCGCCGGCCAGCCTGGACCGCCTGACCCAGCCAGGGCGCAACGTTGCGATCAACCTGATCTGGGACATCTGACCTATGCAGCCCCGCCTCGCCGGTTTTATCGCCGGCCGGGGTGAGGATTTTTTACTGTGACGCGTCTTCTTGTTCGTCTAGTAATAACAGCCTGGCAATAAGGCGCTTTTCCTTCTCAAGGACATCCAATGACCGCTTCCACCACCGCAGAACGCGCAAGCCTGCGCTCCCAGCGCCTGAACCAGATCACCCACGAGCCGCATACCAAGCTCGATGCCCTGGTCAAGGCTCACGCCCCGTTTGAAACCCAGGCCAACTTCGCCCGTTTCGTGGTTGCGCAGTACCTGTTCCAGTCGGAACTGGTGGCGCTGTACAACGATCCCGAGCTGATCAAGCTGGTCCCGGACCTGGCCGAACGCTGCCGTGCCGACGCCGCCAAGCTGGACCTGGCCGACCTGGAAACCGCAGTGCCAGCCCCGGTGGCCGGTGCCGTGCAGAACCCGAGCAAGGCCCAGGCCCTGGGCTGGCTGTTCGTGTCCGAAGGCTCCAAGCTGGGCGCGGCGTTCCTGATCAAGCGTGCCGTGGGCCTGGGCCTGAGCGAAACCTTCGGGGCCCGCCACCTGGGCGAGCCGGCCGGTGGTCGTGCCGAAGGCTGGAAGCGCTTCACCCGCACCCTCGATAACCTGGAACTGAGCGCCGAAGAAGAAGCGGCGGCTGAGAAAGCGGCCGTGGATGCGTTTGTACGCTTCACCGTCTTGCTGGAACAGGCGTACGCTAGTGCCCCAGAACTGGCCTGATCCACTGCTGGAATGCAATTAATGTGGGTGCTGGCTTGTGTGGGAGCTGGCTTGCCTGCGATGCAGACGCCTCGGTGTATCAGTTAGACCGAGGCGATGCTATCGCAGGCAAGCCAGCTCCCACATAAGCCAACTCTCACAACTTGATCGCATTCCAATTTGAAATCTTCGTACTCCATACCCATTGCACCCATGACCGGCACAACCCAATCCCCCTCCAAACTCGCCCGAATCCTGTTCGGCCTGCTGGCCTACGTCAGCCTGGGGATCGGCTTGGTCGCGATTGTCGTGCCGGGCCTGCCCACCACCGAATTCATCCTGCTGGCCGCCTGGGCCGCCACCAAGAGTTCGCCACGCCTGAGCGCCTGGCTGGAAAACCACCGGCTGTTCGGGCCGATCCTGTTCAACTGGCGCAACGGCAAGATCATCGTGCGCCGGGCCAAGGTCAGCGCCACGGTGAGCATGCTGCTGTGTGCCGGGCTGATGCTGGTGATGCTCGATCACGGCTGGCCGATCTACCTGGCCATCGCCGGGATGGGCCTGGGCAACCTGTGGATCTGGTCCCGCCCTGAACGTCTGGCGCGCACCGTTGCCTGAGCGCACTACCGCTCATCGCCTGCCCCTCATGAAATATCCGTCGGCGCCGATGTTGCGAACATAGCGCCGAATGGACTTGGCCGCTTTTCTGCTTGTATTCCAACAAGTCCAAACGCGAGTAATGCCATGTTCGACACCCTCTCGATCCGCTTGAAAATCGTGCTGCTGTCCGGCCTCTGCCTGTTGGGGGTGATTGCGCTGATCGTCAGCCTGAACCTCTACCAGTCCAACCAGAACGACCAACTGGTCAGCGCCTCCAGCTCACATATGCTCACCACCGGCGTGGAGAACCTGCTCCAGGCCAAGGCCGCCGAGCAGGCAGTCCAGGTCCAGAAAATCTTCGGCGAGAGCCTGTTGGCGATCACCGCCCTCGCCGATCAGGTCAAGGACTTGCGCAACATGGCCGCCAAGCGTTCGCTGGAAGCGGCGACCGTGCGCGAGGAACTCAACCAGCGGATCAAGACCACCTTCGAGCGCAATACCAAGGTGCTGGGAATCTGGCTGTCGTTTGAACCCAACGGCCTGGATGGCAAGGACAGCGAGTTCGTCAACGACAAGCTGCACGGTTCCAACGAGGCCGGGCGCTTTTCCAGCTACTGGAGCCGTGCCGGCGGTGAGAGCCTGAACACGGTGATGGTCGAAGCCGACATGAACAAGACCAGCCTCAACCTCAGCGGTACGCCCTACAACATCTGGTACACCTGCCCACGGGATACCCGCAGCGTTTGCCTGCTGGACCCGTACGCCGACGACGTCGCCGGCAAGTCGGTGCTGATGACCACAATCTCCCTGCCGCTGCTGGTGGATGGCAAGGTGATTGGCGTCGTCGGTGTCGATATTGCCCTGGATGCCCTGCAAGCGGCCGCCAATACCGCGCAAAAAGAACTGTTCAATGGTGCCGGGATCATGGAGGTGCTCTCTGGCAGTGGCCTGATTGCCAGCTACAGCGGCGAGCCGGACAAGGTCGGCAAGCGCATCGTCGATGTGCTCGGCGACGAAGGCAAAGAGCTCGTACAACTGATGGCCAGTGACACACGCATGGTCCGTGAGCAGGACGATACGATCCGCGCGGTGTACCCGGTCAAGCCGATTGCCGATGCCAAGCCCTGGGGCGTGGTGATCAAGTTGCCCAAGCAAGTGTTTCTGGCCGACGCACTCAAACTGCAGACAGTGCTCGATGCCGCTAAGGAGCGCGGCACATTCCAGGCCTTGCTAGTGGGCGCCGTGGCCGGCCTGCTGGGCCTGTTGCTGATGTGGCTGACCGCCACCGGCGTGACCCGGCCAATCAACAGTGTGGCGGCGATGCTCAAGGACATTGCCAGCGGCGACGGCGACCTGACCCAGCGCCTGGCCTACACGAAAAAAGACGAACTGGGGGAACTGGTCAGCTGGTTCAATCGCTTCCTCGACAAGCTGCAACCGACCATCGCCCAGATCAAGCAGAGCATCACCGAAGCCCGCGGCACCGCCGACCAATCCTCGGAAATCGCGCGCCAGACCAGCGAAGGCATGCAGGTGCAGTTCCGCGAGATCGACCAGGTGGCAACCGCCTCCAACGAGATGAGCGCCACCGCCCACGATGTGGCCAACAGCGCCTCAAACGCGGCGAGTGCCGCCCGGGGCGCCGATCAATCGGCCCGTGAAGGCCTGGCGATTATCGAGCGCAGTACCCTCGATATCACCACCCTCGCCGAAGAAGTCAGCAAGGCGGTGACCGAAGTCGAAGCCCTGGCGGTCAACAGTGAGCAGATCGGCTCGGTGCTGGAAGTGATCCGCAGCATTGCCGAGCAGACCAACCTGCTGGCGCTCAATGCCGCGATTGAAGCGGCGCGCGCCGGGGAAAGCGGACGGGGTTTTGCGGTGGTGGCGGACGAAGTGCGCAACCTGGCCCGACGCACCCAGGATTCGGTGGAGGAAATCCGCCTGGTGATCGAACGCATCCAGAGCGCCACCCGCGGGGTGGTGACCACCATGCATTCGAGCCAAAGCCAGGCGCAGAGCAATGCCGGGCAGATCCAGCAGGCGGTACAGGCCCTGGGCAAGATCAGCGATGCGGTCACGGTAATCAGCGACATGAACCTGCAAATCGCCAGTGCTGCCGAAGAACAGAGCGCCGTGGCCGAAGAGGTCAACCGCAACGTCTCGGCGATCCGCACCGTGACCGAGACCCTGACCGGCCAGGCCACAGAATCGGCGGCAATCAGCAGCCAGTTGAATGCCTTGGCCAATCAGCAGATGAAGTTGATGGATCAGTTCCGGGTGTAACCCCCCGGTTCTGAAAACAATGAAACACCCTATGTGGGAGCTGGCTTGCCTGCGATGCAGACACCTCGGTGTATCAGTTAGACCGAGGCGATGCTATCGCAGGCAAGCCAGCTCCCACACAAGCCAGCTCCCACATACAGCACCAGCAGATTTGCGGCGAGTCAGACACCGGTCCAGGCGCTGACAAACGCCGTGATATCTTCCTTGGCCGCCGTACGCGGCGGGTTCTGCGCGGTGCCCAGGTAGAGGAAGCCGATGACTTCTTCACCGGTCGTCAGCCCCAACCCCTTGGCCACATGCGCCGAATACGACAACTCCCCGGTCCGCCACACCGCACCAATGCCCTGGGCATACGCCGCCAGCAGAATGCCGTGGGCCGCACAGGCCGCCGCCAGCCGTTGCTCGGACTGCGGCACCTTGAAGTGCTCCTGCAGACGGGCAATCACCACCACCACCAACGGTGCGCGCAACGGGCCGTTCTGCGCCTTGTCGATCACCGCTTGCGGCGCCTCAGGGTCTTGCAGGCGGGCCGCTTCGGCCAGCAGGGTGCCCATCTGTTCGCGGGCCGCGCCTTCCACCGTCAGGAAGCGCCAAGGCCGCAGCTGGCCGTGGTCTGGCGCCCGCATGGCCGCCGCGAACAGCACTTCGCGCTGCTCGGCAGTAGGGGCCGGCTCCAGCAGGCGCGGCACGGAAACACGGTTAAGCAAAGCGTCGAGAGCCTGCATTGGCCACCTCCAGGAAAAATGTGCGGCCATTCTAGCGGGAATGGTCGGGATTGGAGCAAACGATAATTGCTCTTATTCAAACCGCCCCGCCCTGTTAGACTTTGCGCCTTGATTTTTTCCACCGTCGCTCGTCTTCCAGGATTACCGATGCTCCGTTTGCCGCTTCGCCTGTCTGTACTCTTGATGGCTGTGGGCCTGAGTGCCTGCGATGACACCCCGCCGCCGACGTTTACCCAGGCCGAGCCCGGTGAGGCCCGTTCGGGAGGCGGCACAACGGTGCGCAAGAGCGACCAGAATGCCTTTTCACTGCCATCGGCCAACCTGGCACCGACCCGCCGCCTGGACTTCAGCGTCGGCAACAGTTTTTTCCGCAACCCCTGGGTGATCGCCCCGGCCACCACCACCGCCCGTGATGGGCTGGGACCGCTGTTCAACACCAACGCCTGCCAGAACTGCCATATCAAGGACGGTCGCGGTCACCCGCCCGTACCTGACGCCAGCAATGCGGTATCGATGCTGGTGCGTTTGTCGATCCCGGATTCGCCGCCCTATGCCAAGGTCATCGAACAGATTGGCGTGGTGCCCGAGCCGGTCTACGGCGGGCAACTGCAGGACATGGCCGTGCCCGGCGTGGTCCCGGAAGGCAAGGTGCGGGTCGACTACACCCCGGTCAACGTCACGTTCAAGGACGGCACGGTGGTCGAGTTGCGCAAGCCGACCCTGCAAATCACCCAGCTCGGCTACGGGCCGATGCACCCGGATACGCGGTTTTCCGCGCGCGTGGCCCCACCGATGATCGGCCTGGGCTTGCTCGAAGCCATCAGCGACGCGGACATCCTGCAAAACGCCAGCAAACGCCCGGATAAAAACGGCGTGCTCGGCCGCCCGAACTGGGTCTGGGATGATGCCCAGCAAAAAACCGTGCTCGGGCGCTTTGGCTGGAAGGCCGGGCAACCGAACCTCAATCAACAAAATATTCACGCATTTTCTGGTGATATGGGCCTGACCACCCGTCTACGGCCGATGGACGACTGCACCGAGGCCCAGGTTGCCTGTAGGCAGGCGCCCAACGGCAATGGCGAAAATGGCGAGCAGGAAGTCAGCGATAACATCCTGCGCCTGGTGCTGTTCTACACCCGTAACCTGGCCGTACCCGCACGCCGTGATGTCAACGCGCAGCAGGTGCTGGCCGGCAAGAATCTGTTTTTCCAGGCTGGTTGCCAGGCGTGCCACACCCCCAAGTTCACCACCGCCGGCAATGCCGCCGAACCGGAACTGGCCAACCAGGTGATCCGTCCGTACAGCGACTTGCTGCTGCACGATATGGGCGAGGGCCTGGCCGATAACCGTACTGAATTCAAGGCCGGTGGCCGCGACTGGCGCACGCCGCCGTTGTGGGGCATTGGCCTGACGCAAAACGTCAGTGGCCACACCCAGTTCCTGCATGACGGCCGCGCCCGCAACCTGCTTGAAGCCGTGCTGTGGCACGGCGGTGAAGCCCAGGCGGCGCAACAACAGGTGTTGTCGTTTAACGCCGAGCAGCGCGCCGCGTTGCTCGCGTTCCTGAATTCTCTATAAGCTTTGCCCCAATTATTGAAGGGAGCTCGACATGTTCCGTCCCAAGTTGTTGTTCACCAGCCTGGCCGCCCTGGCCCTGGGCGCCTGCTCGCCGCAGGACCCGCAAGCAGTCACCTCGGCGGCCATCGCCAAGCAAGTGATCCTGCCGACCTACAGCCGCTGGGTCGAGGCTGACCGGCAATTGGCCGTCAGCGCCCTGGCCTATTGCCAAGGCAAGGAATCCCTGGAGACCGCCCGCGCCGACTTCCTCCATGCACAAAAAGCCTGGGCCGAGTTGCAACCGCTGCTGATCGGCCCGCTGGCCGAAGGCAATCGCGCCTGGCAGGTGCAGTTCTGGCCCGACAAGAAAAACCTCGTCGGCCGCCAGGTCGAGCAACTGGCCAGCGCCCAGCCGCAGATCGATGCCGCCGCCCTGGCCAAGTCCAGCGTGGTCGTGCAGGGCCTGTCGGCCTACGAATACATCCTGTATGACGCCAAGACCGATATCGCCAACGACGCCCAGAAAGCCCGCTACTGCCCGCTGCTGATTGCCATCGGCGAGCGCCAGAAACTGCTGGCCGAAGAGATTCTTACGAGCTGGAACAGCACCGACGGCATGCTCGCGCAGATGAGCAAGTTTCCTAACCAGCGCTACGCCGATTCCCACGAGGCCATCGCCGAGTTGCTGCGCGTGCAGGTCACGGCCCTGGACACCCTGAAGAAAAAGCTCGGCACACCGATGGGGCGCCTGTCCAAGGGTATCCCTCAGCCGTTCCAGGCCGATGCATGGCGCAGCCAGTCGTCCCTGCAAGGCTTGCGCGCCAGCCTCGCGGCGGCCCAGACCGTGTGGGTCGGGGTCGACAACAAGGGCCTGCGTGGCCTGCTGCCCGCCGACCAGAAGCCTTTGGCCGAGAAGATCGACGCCGCCTACGCCGCCGCCCTGAAGCTGTTCGACAGCAACCCGCGTTCGCTCAATGAACTGCTGGCCGACGACGCCGGGCGCGAGCAACTCAACGCACTCTACGACAGCCTCAACGTGGTCCACCGCCTGCACGAAGGCGAACTGGCCAAGGCGCTGGGCATCCAACTGGGCTTCAATGCCAACGACGGTGACTGATGATGCTCAGGCGACAGGCTTTGGCCATCGGCAGCGTGCTGCTCAGTGCAATCACCCTGGGCGGCTGGACGCTGTTCAAACGCAAGGGCGACAGCCCGCTGCTGCTGTCGGCCCGGGATGATGGTGATGGCAAGCACTACGCCGTGGGTTATCGCCTGGACGGCAGCCAGGTGTTCGCCACCCAGGTCGGCCAGCGCTGCCACGACATCATCAACCACCCGAGCCTGCCCATCGCCCTGTTCGTGGCCCGCCGCCCGGGCACCGAGAGCTATCTGGTGGACCTGCGCGACGGCACGCTGCTGCAAACCGTGACGTCCCAGGCTAACCGGCACTTCTATGGGCATGCGGTGATCCACAAGAGTGGCGACTGGCTGTATGCCACGGAAAACGACACCACCGACCCCGGTCGCGGCCTGTTGGGGGTGTATCGGTTTGAGGGTGAGCGCCTGGTGCACAGTGGCGAGATGTCCACCCACGGCATCGGCCCGCACCAGGTGTCGTGGATGCCGGATGGCGAGACCCTGATCGTGGCCAATGGTGGCATTCGCACCGAGGCCGAGAGCCGGGTCGAGATGAACCTCGACGCCATGGAACCCAGCCTGGTGTTGATGCAGCGTGACGGTACCCTGTTGAGCAAGGAAACCCTCGCCCAGCCGATGAACAGCGTGCGGCATATGGGGATCGCCAGCGATGGCACGATCCTCACCGGGCAACAGTTCATGGGGCCGTCCCAGGAGCGCTCCGAGCTGCTGGCGATCAAGCGTCCGGGGCAACCGTTCGTGGCGTTCCCGGTGGCGGACGAGCAGTTGCAGGCCATGGGGCACTACACCGCCAGCGTGGCCGTGCACAGCGAGCTACGCCTGGTGGCACTGACCGCGCCACGGGGTAACCGCTTTTTTATCTGGGACATGGACAGCGGCGAACTGCGCCTGGACGGGCCATTGCCCGACTGCGCCGGCGTGGGCGCGGTGGCGGACGGCTTTGTCGTGACCTCGGGCCAGGGCCGCTGCCGTTTCTACGATTGCCGGCAGCCCCAATGGGTGGCCAAGCCCCTGGATTTACCAGCCGGGTTTTGGGATAACCACCTGCATCTGATTTGACCTCCCCCCCGCGCCACCTGATCGCTCCCGGCCAACGCCCGGGAGCGTCTTCTCCTGCCCCGCCAGCACCAGGCATTTCTCCTACGAAGCATGTGAAAACGCCTCTCTACGGCAACCAACATTCTCACAGACACTCGCGAATTTACCCCTTATAGCACCCGCCTTTCTCGTGAAAACTGCGTGGCTCACCGGGCCAACGAGCGCGCCTGCCTGCTCGTCCATCGCCCCTCCCGCACGACATCGCCATCACAAGGAAGCAACTATGCCGGGTCGCCGGATGATTACCATGCTCAGCATCGTCCTGTTGGTCGTGCTGATGCTCGCCAGCTACAAGGCGTTCTGGGCTTACCAACAATTGCAACTTCTGCATGCGCCGAAGCCCCCCGTCAGCGTGGCGGTGTCCACGGCCCTCGAAAAGCCGTGGCAGCGCCAGTTGCCCGCAGCGGGCACGCTCAAGGCGTTGCAAGGTATCAACCTGAGTATCGAGGTGCCCGGCGTCGTCACCCAGTTGCACTTCGACTCGGGGCAAGAGGTCAAGGAAGGGCAAACCCTGCTGCAGCTCGAACACCAGACCGAGCAGGCTGAGTTGGAGGTGGCCCTGGCTGACCGGAGCCTGGCCCGGCAGAACTTTCAACGCGGCCGGGAACTGGTGGCGGTCAATGCCATTTCCAAAGGTGAGTTCGACCGGCTGTCCGCCGAGTTCAACCGCAACAATGCCGTCGTTGCACAACGCCGCACGACCCTGGAAAAAAAACGTATCGTCGCCCCGTTCAATGGCACCATTGGCATCCGCCAGGTCAACATCGGCGACTACCTGCAAAGCTCCACGGTGATCGCCAGCCTGCAGGATACCCATAGTCTCTACGTCGATTTCCATATCCCCGAGCAAGCCGTCCAACAGATCAAGATCGGACAGTCCGTGCGCATTGAGGTCTCGGCGCGGCCTGGGCTTTTCAGTTTCGCCACGGTCAGTGCCATCAACTCCATCGTCGATGACAACACGCGCAATGTGTTGGTACGCGCCACCCTGACCAACCCGCCCGACGACATGCTCCCGGGCATGTTCGCCCACTTGCAGGTGATGCTGGCCGACCCGGGCGCGCACATCGTGGTCCAGGAAAGCGCAATTGCCTACAGCCCCTATGGCGAATACGTGTACGTCGTGGTGCCGCGCAAAAACAGCGAAGGCCGCGACGAACTGGATGGCGAGGGCATGCCGGTCCTGATCGCCGAACAACGCCTGGTCGAAACCGGCGAGCGACGCGACGGCGACATCGTGATTACCAAGGGCCTGGCCAAGGGCGAACAAATCATCACGGCCGGCCAGATCAAACTGCAAAACGGCACCCCGGTGCACATCAGCTTCGACAGGAATCAACCCGATGAGCGACCACTGGCGGCACAACGGGAGAACGCTGAATGACGTTCACCGACCTGTTTATCCGCCGTCCCGTGCTGGCCCTGGTCGTCAGCCTGCTGATCCTGCTGCTGGGGTGGCAAGCCTGGGGGCAATTGCCGCTGCGCCAGTTCCCCCAGATGGAAAATGCGCTGATTACGGTGACCACGCTCTCTCCGGGCTCCAGTGCCGAAACCGTCCAGAGCTATATCACACAACCCCTGCAGAAAAGCCTGGCAAGCGCGCAAGGCATTGACTACATGCGCTCCTCCAGCCGGCAGAATGTGTCCATTATCTCCATCTATGGCCGGGTCGGTGCCGACAGCGATCGTTTATTCACCGAACTGCTGGCCAAGACCAATGAAGTGAGGAACCAGCTTCCCAAGGAGATTGAGGACCCGGTCCTGAGCAAAGTCGCGGCGGATAACACCGCGCTGATGTATCTGAGTTTTTCCAGCGACACCCTGAGCAATGCGCAAATCACCGACTTCCTGCTCCGCGTGATCCAGCCTCGACTGGTGACACTGCCGGGCATGGCCGAGGCCCAGATCATCGGCAACCAAAGCTTTGCCATGCGTGTGTGGCTCGATCCGCTGAAACTCGCGGGGTTTGGTTTGAGCGCCAGCGATGTGACGCACGCCATCAAGCGCTACAACGTACAGTCCATTGCCGGCGATGCCACCGGTGAACTTGTAGTCACCAGTGTGACGGCCAATACCGAGCTGCAATCGGCCGAGGGCTTCCGGGCCATCACCTTGAAAATCGACGGTGACAGCCAGGTCCGCCTCGGTGATGTGGCGCGGGTGGAATTGGGTTCGCAGAACTACGACAGCTTCAGTTCGTTCAATGGCCTGCCCGCGACCTATATCAGCATCAAACCGACCCCCGATGCCAACCCACTGGAGCTGGGCAAGCGCGTACGCGAGCTGATGCCCCTGCTGCAGACACAGTTACCGCCCCACCTGCATGCGGATATCGCCTACGACTCGACGCTGTATATCAACGCCTCTATTGACCATGTGCTGTCGAGCCTGATGGAAGCCATCCTGATTGTGGTGTTGGTGGTGTTCTTGTTTCTGGGTTCGTTACGCGCGGTGGTGATTCCCGTCATCACCATTCCCTTGTCGCTGGTCGGCACGCTGTTTTTCATGCAACTGATGGGCTACTCCATCAACGTCCTGACGCTGCTGGCCATGGTCTTGGCCATTGGCCTGGTGGTCGATGATGCCATTGTGATGATGGAGAACATCCATCGGCATATCGAAAGAGGCAGGTCCCCCCTTGAAGCCGCGATCAAGGGGGCGCGGGAGGTGTGCATGCCGGTGATCTCCATGACCATCACCCTGGCGGCGGTGTATGCGCCGATCGGCTTCCTGCAAGGCTTGACCGGCGCGCTGTTCAAGGAGTTCGCCCTGACCCTGGCCGGCGCCGTGGTGATTTCCGGCATCGTTGCCCTGACCCTGTCCCCCATGATGTGCGCCCTGTTGTTGCGCCCGGAACAACAGCCACAGGGCCTGCCGCTGCTCCTCGATCGCTTTTTCAATCATCTGAAGCACCGTTACCAGCGCCGCCTGCACCAGATCATGGAGGCGCAGTCGGTGGTCATCGTGTTCGCCCTGCTCATCCTTGGCCTGATCCCGGCCATGCTCACCTTCACCCTCTCGGAGCTGGCACCCGATGAAGACCAGGGCCTGATCTTTATCCTCGCCAACGCGCCGCAGCCGACCAACCTGGCCTACCTCAATCGCTACACCCAGGACTTTATCGAGCCGTTCAAGACCGTGCCCGAGTACCAGGCCTCCTTCCAGATCAATGGCCTCGATGGCGTGCACTCGGGGGTTGGCGGCTTTCAACTGCTGCCCTGGGACAAGCGCGAGCGCACACAAATGCAGGTGCTGGCGCAATTACGCGAGAAACTGGACAAGATCCCCGGCCTGCAGGTTTTTGCCTTTAACCTGCCCTCTTTGCCGGGTACGGGCGAGGGCCTGCCTTTTGGCTTTGTCATCAGTTCCCAGCAAGACCACAAATCGATGCTGGGCGTGGCCGAGCGCGTCAAGCAACGGGCGATCGACTCTGGGAAATTTGCCTACGTGGATATCGACCTGGCGTTCGACCGACCCGAAGTGGTGATCGACATTGACCGGGTCAAGGCCGCACAAATAGGCGTGTCCATGGAGGACCTGAGCCTGACCCTGGCCACCCTGCTGGCGGAAACGGAAATCAACCGGTTCAGGATTGATGGCAACCTCTACAAAGTGATCGCCCAGGTCGAGCGCACCTACCGCGACAACCCGGACTGGCTGAGCCACTACAACGTAAAAAATGCCAAAGGCCAATTATTGCCCCTGTCGACCTTGATCACCGTCTCCAAGCAACAGGTACGACCGCGGCAGTTGAATCAATTCCAGCAGCTCAATTCGGTGCTGGTCTCGGCTTACCCGATTGTCGGCATGAGCAACGCACTTGAAACCCTGCAAACCATCGCTGAAGAAGAGGCACCAGCCGGCTACACCTTCGACTATAGCAACGCCACGCGCCAGTTTGTCCAGGAGGGCAATGCGCTCTGGGGCACGTTCGGCCTCGCCCTGGCGATCATCGGCCTGGTGCTGGCGGCCCAGTTTGAAAGCCTGCGTGACCCCCTGGTGATCCTGGTGACGGTGCCGCTGTCGATCTGCGGCGCGTTGATTGCGTTGTTCCTCGGCTGGTCGACCCTGAACATCTACACACAAATCGGCCTGGTCACCTTGATCGGCCTGATCAGCAAGCACGGCATCCTGATCGTCGAGTTCGCCAACCAACTGCGCAAGGAACAGGGCCTGTCACCCCGCGTCGCCATCGAGGAAGCCGCCGCGATCCGCTTACGGCCGGTGCTGATGACCACCATCGCCACTGTGCTGGGGGTAATCCCCCTGGTGTTTTCCAGCGGGGCGGGCGCGGTCAGCCGCTTTGATATCGGCATGGTGATCGCCACCGGCATGTCGATCGGCACCTTGTTCACCTTGTTTGTCCTCCCGTCGGTGTATACGGCGCTGGCCAAACCTACACGCTGATACACGCCCCCAAGGAAAGGGCTGACACCCCTTTCCTACTCCTCCAAGCCCTTACAACCCGGGGGTTTGAGCCTGCCTGCCAACTGTGAAATTTACCAGTTGGAATCCCCCCGAAACTCAGAGTAATGTGCCGAATCGTTCGTCTTCGTCTGCCTCAGTTTTTTCCAAGGAACCGGAATATGCTGCGTCGTCGCATGCTGATCATGTTGGCCATTGTCCTGTTAATCGTCCTGCTGCTGGGAGGCTATAAGGCCTTTTCCATCTATCAGCAGATCCAGGTCTTTTCTGCGCCCAAACCGCCGATCAGCGTGGCGGTGGCCACGGCGGTCGAACACCCCTGGCAACAACGCCTGCCAGCGGTGGGCACGCTCAAGGCCTTGCAAGGGGTGAACCTGGCCCTGGAGATCGCCGGCACCGTCAAGGACGTGCAGTTCGAGTCCGGGCAGAAGGTCAAGGCCGGGCAACCTTTGGTGCAACTCGACAGCGCGGTGGAAGACGCCTTGCTGCAAACGGCCCAGGCCGACCTGGGCCTGGCCCAGCTCGATTACGGGCGCGGCAGCCAACTGGTGGGCAGCCAGGCAATCTCCAGGGGCGAGTTCGACCGGCTCTCGGCGCAACTGCAAAAGCACAAAGCCACGGTCAACCAACTCAAGGCATCCCTGGCCAAGAAACATATCGTCGCACCGTTCAGCGGCACCATCGGCATCCGTCAGGTGGATGTGGGCGACTACCTGGCCAGCGGCACGGTGATCGCCACCTTGCAGGACCTGAGCAGCCTGTACGTGGACTTCTATGTGCCCGAGCAATCGGTGCCCAAGCTGGCCATCGGCCAGGAGGTACAGGTGCACGTCTCGGCCTACCCCAAACAGACCTTCCCCGGCACCCTTAGCGCCATCAACCCCAAAGTCGAGAGCAGCACCCGTAACGTGCTGGTGCGGGCCACCCTGGCCAACCCGGACACTAAACTGCTACCGGGCATGTTCAGCAGCCTGCAAGTGCTGTTGCCCGATCCGCAAGCCCAGGTGGTGATACCGGAAAGTGCGATTACCTACACCCTCTACGGCAATTCGGCCTATGTGGTGGCGCAGAAAAAGGCCGCGGACGGCAGCCTCGAACAAGATGCCAGCGGCCAACCGATCCTGATTGCCGAACGGCGCTTTATCGAGACCGGCGAACGGCACGACGGCCTGGTGCTGGTCACCCAGGGCCTGAGCCGTGGCGAGCAAGTGGTCAGCGCCGGGCAGATCAAGCTCGACACCGGTGCGCATATTGCCATCACTGCGGATAAAAACCTGCCGGCCACCCCTGGCCTGCCTCTGCGCAACGACGGTTCAAGGAACTGAGCCATGGCGTTTACCGACACGTTTATCCGCCGCCCGGTGCTGGCCATGGTGGTCAGCCTGCTGATCGTGCTCCTGGGTTTGCAGGCCTACAGCAAACTGCCACTGCGCCAATACCCGTCCATGGAAAATGCCCTGATCACGGTGACCACCGCTTACCCCGGGGCCAATGCCGAGACGATCCAGGGCTACATCACACAGCCATTGCAGCAAAGCCTGGCGAGCGCCGAAGGCATCGACTACATGACCTCGGTCAGCCGCCAGAACTTCTCGGTGATTTCCATCTATGCACGGATCGGCGCCAACAGCGACCGCCTGTTCACCGAGCTGCTGGCCAAGGCCAACGAGGTCAAGAACAAACTGCCCCTGGACGCCGAAGACCCGGTGTTGAGCAAGGAAGCCGCGGATGCCTCGGCGCTGATGTATATCAGCTTCTCCAGCCAGCAACTGAGCAACCCGCAGATCACCGACTACCTGTCGCGGGTGATCCAGCCTAAGCTGGCGACCCTGCCCGGCATGGCCGAGGCCGAGATCCTCGGCAACCAGGTGTTTGCCATGCGCCTGTGGCTGGACCCGGTCAAGCTCGCGGGCTTTGGCCTGAGCGCCAGCGACGTGACCGATGCCGTGCGCCACTACAACTTCCTCTCCGCCGCTGGCGAGGTGAAGGGCGAATATGTGGTCACCAGCATCAACGCCAATACCGACCTGAAGACCGTCGAAGCCTTCGCCGCTATCACGGTGAAGACCGATGGCGACAGCCGGGTGCTGCTCGGCGATGTGGCCCGGGTGGAAATGGGCGCGGAAAACTACAACGCCATCAGCTCCTTTGGCGGCACGCCCTCGGTGTATATCGGCATCAAGGCCACGCCCAGCGCCAACCCGCTGGACGTGATCAAGGAAGTGCGCAAGCTGATGCCGGAGCTGGAATCCCAGTTGCCCCCCACTCTCAAGGCCGAAATTGCCTACGACGCCACGTTGTTTATCCAGGCCTCGATCAACGAAGTGATCAAGACCCTGTTTGAAGCAGTGCTGATCGTGATCGTCGTGGTGTTCCTGTTTCTCGGGGCGCTGCGCTCGGTGGTGATCCCGGTGGTCACCATCCCGCTGTCGATGATTGGCGTGCTGTTTTTCATGCAACTGATGGGCTACTCCATCAACCTGTTGACGCTGCTGGCGATGGTGCTGGCCATCGGCCTGGTGGTCGACGATGCCATTGTGGTGGTGGAGAACATCCACCGCCATATCGAAGACGGCAAGACGCCACTGGACGCAGCGCTGGAAGGTGCGCGGGAGATTGCCGTGCCGGTGGTGTCGATGACCATCACCCTGGCGGCGGTCTACGCGCCCATCGGCTTTCTTGAGGGGCTGACCGGGGCATTGTTCAAGGAGTTCGCCCTGACCCTGGCCGGGGCGGTGGTGATTTCCGGCATCGTTGCCCTGACTTTGTCCCCGATGATGTGTGCCCTGCTGTTGCGCCACGACGAAAACCCCACGGGCCTGGCCCATCGCCTGGACCTGATCTTCGAGGGCCTCAAGCGCCGCTACCAGAGCCTGCTGCACGGCACCCTGGACACTCGGCCGGTGGTGATTGTATTTGCCTTGATCGTGCTGTGCCTGATCCCGGTGTTCCTCAAGTTCACCCAGTCGCAACTGGCCCCGGACGAAGACCAGGGCATCATCTTCATGATGGCCAGCGCGCCGCAGCCGACCAACCTGGACTACCTGAACACCTACACCGATGAGTTCATCACGATCTTCAAGGACTTCCCGGAGTACTACTCCTCATTCCAGATCAATGGGTTCAACGGGGTGCAGTCGGGTATCGGCGGCTTCCTGCTCAAACCGTGGAACGAGCGCGACCGCACGCAGATGCAGATCCTGCCCGAGGTGCAGAAACGCCTGGAGCAGATTCCCGGCTTGCAGGTGTTCGGCTTCAACCTGCCGTCGCTGCCGGGCACCGGCGAAGGCCTGCCCTTCGGGTTTGTGATCAATACGCCGAATGACTATGAGTCATTGCTACAAGTGGCCACCCGCGTGAAGAAACGCGCCATGGAGTCGGGCAAGTTCGCCTTTGTGGATATCGACCTGGCGTTCGACAAGCCCGAGGTGGTGGTGGATATCGACCGCGCCAAGGCAGCACAGATGGGGGTGTCGATGCAAGACCTGGGCAACACCCTGGCGACCTTGCTGGCGGAGGCGCAGATCAACCGGTTCACCCTTGATGGGCGCAGCTACAAGGTAATCGCCCAGGTCGAACGGGCCTACCGCGACAACCCCGAGTGGCTGAACAATTACTACGTGAAAAACACCCGGGGCGAACTGTTGCCGCTGTCGACCCTGATCAGCGTCAGCGACCGCGCACGGCCACGCCAGCTGAACCAGTTCCAGCAACTCAACTCGGCACTGATCTCGGGTTTCCCGATTGTCAGCATGGGCGAGGCCATCGACACCGTGCGCCAGATCGCCCTCGAAGAAACCCCGGCCGGCTATGCCTTTGACTACAGCGGCGCGTCGCGCCAGTTCATCCAGGAAGGCAGCGCGCTGTGGGTCACCTTTGGCCTGGCGCTGGCAATCATCTTCCTGGTGCTGGCGGCGCAGTTCGAGAGCTTCCGTGACCCGCTGGTGATCCTGGTGACGGTGCCGCTGTCGATCTGCGGGGCGTTGATCCCGTTGTTCCTCGGCTGGTCGAGCATGAATATCTACACCCAGGTGGGGTTGGTGACGTTGATCGGGCTGATCAGCAAGCATGGGATCCTGATCGTCGAATTTGCCAACCAGTTGCGCAAGGACAAAGGCCTGACGCCCCGTGAAGCGGTGGAAGAGGCGGCGGCGATTCGCCTGCGCCCGGTCTTGATGACCACGGCGGCGATGGTGTTTGGGATGGTGCCGTTGATCCTGGCCACGGGGGCGGGGGCGGTCAGTCGGTTTGATATCGGGATGGTGATTGCTACGGGGATGTCTGTGGGGACGTTGTTTACTTTGTTTGTGTTGCCGTGTGTTTATACGTTGTTGGCCAAGCGTGATCCCTTGGCTGATTGAGGACATCTCCATTTCTGCGGTAATGGCGGCGATTGGCTGCGCCCTGACGGGGCGCACGTCCCTCTGTGGGAGCTGGCTTGCCAGCTCCCACAGAGGAATGCAGCTTCGCGCTCCGCTTCTGCTGTTGCTCTGTTTTAGCCGCCACCCGGGCAAAGCACGCAGCAACACGCAAAAAACAAAAGGCCCCGCACTGCGGGGCCTTTTACAGGGGCGTCAATCTATTCAACTCGCAGGCCTCATGCCCTGGGACATCCCAAACATAAACAGCAAAAGCTGATGATCAGGTTGTGTAACCCCAGCAGTCTTGGCGATACGCGGCAGCGGGCATTGCCCACCACTGTGCTCTGCGCTGAGGACTTCTGTGCGGGGCTGCTCCCAGGCAGCCAGGGCCAGGGAAGCGATGCCCAAGGCCCCCAACAGAAACAAACCTCGTGCTATTTCTAGCTTCATTAGGTTAAACCCTTGATAGCGCTGCCAAACGCCGTTTCGTAAAAGTAGCTGAGTTTTTGCCAGTCGGTGGCATTCCACGACGAATGGCGACGCAATTGCTGCATGTCATGGGCAGCGGCCCGGCGGGCGGTCAAACGTTGGCGGCACTTTTCAAGATCCAGCAGCGCCACGTCGACCGTCGCACCCTCACCCGCCCCGCTGACCCGCACGAAAATATGCTTGCTGTACAGGCAGCCATGCTGCCAGCGCCCCTTGTGCATCCGCGCCAGGGTTTGCGCCAATTCATCGAGCAGGCGCTCATGCGCCAGCTCCCCGCATTGCTCGCGGCCACCAGCGGCGTACCAGCTGTCGATGTCCGTAAAACCCTCCAATGCCGCCGTCACCAGCAAGGCCGTCCACTGCTGGTCCCGATCGCGACGGGCACCACAAAACACCAGTTCCGGGACGCCCACATCCAGCAAGCGCAGGCCCCTGAGCGCATCACGCTCGCGCAGTACCGTAGGCCGCCCAAAGGGATGCAGCCAACTGCGGTAGGTATGGCCGGTCTGGCGCTTGCTGTAGAGCAGGCGCCCCTGGGTACCGATCACCCGCTGTACGCCGCTTTCGCCACCCCGCCGTCGATTGGGTTCCTCGACCCATTCGCCCTGCTGTTGCCAGAAATAATCGAACCGCTCTTCGGGAGCTACGTGACTGCCTGCTACGCACTCAACTGCCATCCTGTTACCTCTTGCGCAATACATACACACGCCACATGGCGTACAGCGGTATGAAGTCCAAATACTCCTGGACGCGGAAACCAGCTTGCTCAAACTCAGCCTCAACAGTAGCAGCCGGTAACACAAATCGATTTCGGTAACTGTCCTGCTCACTTTTTTGGCGGCGCTGCTCTTCCAGGCGCTTGCGTTTCCAGGCCTTGAAATTGCCATCCACCCACAACGAGACAATCACGCTATCGCGGGTAACTCGTTGAAATTCCTTCAATATCGCCATGCGGTGCGCAGGCTCGCCAATGTGGTGCAACAGGCGCATGCAGAAAATGCTGTCCACGGCGTTATCTGGCAAATCGATATCAAAGGCAGATGTCTGCAAGGGCCGTACCTGCTTGACCACCTCGGCCGGCTGCGCACCCATGGCGATGTTGAGCATGGACTCGGAATTGTCCGCACCGATAATGATCCGGTTGGGCTTTTCGGCCAGCAACGGCCAGAAACGCCCGGCCCCGCACGGCAGGTCCAATACCAGGCCAGGCTCACCGGCCATCGCCAGCGCACCACGGGCCAATTGTTCATCACGTTTGTGAGACAGACGGCGCGACAGGGTGTCCTGATGTTTAAGCAAATATTCCTGAGCGTGCTGGTCGTCGTACTTTGCGGAAAATTCAAGCTTGATTGGGGTAGCCATCAACAGCTCTCCTGGACTGATGCCGACAACCTTAAGCAGTCGTGCGTCATCCGCAGGTCAACCCTTTGTGAAAAAAACGTCCCGTCTAATCCTAAAGAATTACAAAGTTTTACAGGGAAAAAGCATGGCATAAAGCCATTTGCCCCCGAGAGCAGGGGCAGGCAAGGGGTCAGGTTTTGATTGGGTTCAATTCAACCTGGAAGCGGCAACCACTGGGCTCCATGGTGCTGAGGCTGACCACCCAGCCCTGGCTCTCGCAGATGCGCTGGACCAGCGACAAACCCAGGCCCAGGCCGTCACCGCGCTTTTCGTTGCCGCGCACAAACGGCTCGAACATGGCCTCGCGCTTGTCTTCGGGAATCCCCACGCCACTGTCTTCCACCACAAAACCGGTGGGCTCCAGGGTCAGGCGAATAAACCCCTGCTCGGTGTAATGCAGGGCATTGCGCAACAGGTTGCCCATGACCGCATGCAGGAAGGTGGCGTTGTAGCGGGTGTCGAGTGGGTTGCCCGGTTGGAAGAACAACTCGATGCCCTTGCGCTCGATGGGTTCGCGCCAGATCCCCAGCAAGCCCTCCGCGACCTCGGCCAGGTTGACCTGGGGTGACATCGTGGTGTCATCATGCTGGGCACGGGCCAGCATCAGGAAGGTCTGCACCAGCTCGCGCATTTCCTCGCAGGCCCGAGCGATACGCTCGACCTGTTTGCGCCCCCGTGAATCGATCGCCGGGTTTTCCAGCAGCAGTTCGCAGGAACTGGCCAGCACCATCAAGGGGGTGCGCAGTTCATGGCTGACATCGCTGGTGAACAAGCGCTCACGGGTCAGCGCCTGGCGCAGGCGGCCAAGGGTGGCGTCGAAGGCCACTGCCAACTCGCCCACTTCGTCGGCCGCGTAGTCCGGGGCCAGCGGTGGGGCCAGGCCCAATAGCTGGTCGCGATGGCGCACCTGGCGCGCCAGGCGTACGACCGGTGCCATCACCTTGCGGGCCAGAACCCAGCCGAGGAATACCGCCAGCGCCAGGCTGAGGACAAACCCCACCAGCACCACCGCAAACAGTACGCGCTCGCGCTCTTCAAAATCACTCTGGTCTTGCAGCAGGACATACCGCCGGCCGTCGACGATCTCGACCATGGCATGGTAGGAAAGCTCTTCGCGAAAGACTTCATGAAAGCCGGCATCCAGATGCCGCAAGTCCTTGGGCAGTTGAAAATCCCCACGCCCGCCGCTGAAGTAGAACAACTGGTCCGGCTCAGGGCGGTGGCGCCAGTCCTCGACGCTGTCCATCAACAGCAGGCGTTGCAGGTCGCCGCCCAGGCCCGCTGAAATCAGTTTTTCTTCTACCAGGTGCACCGTGGCCACGATGCCCATGGCGAAGGCTCCCGCCACCAGCGCGCTCATCAGCGCAAAGGCGATGATGATCCGCTGGGCAAGGCTTTGCCTAAACTCCATCACGGCCCTCTGCCAGGCGGTAGCCCACACCATGCACGGTTTGCAGCAACGGTTTGGCGAAAGGCTTGTCGATCACCTGGCGCAATTGGTGGACATGGCTGCGCAGGCTGTCGCTGTCCGGGCAGTCATCGCCCCACAGGGCCTCTTCAAGCACTTCGCGGCGCAGGACATGCGGGCTTTTTTGCATCAACACCGCAAGCAGTTTCAGGCCGACCGGGTTGAGCTTGAGCAGACGTCCTTCGCGGGTCACTTCCAGGGTGTCGAGGTCGTAGGACAGGTCGCCGACCTGCAGCTCCCGCCGACCGCCACCCTGGGCACGACGCAGTACCGCTTCGATGCGCGCAGCCAGCTCCGACAGGGCAAACGGCTTGAGCAGGTAGTCGTCGGCACCCGATTTGAAGCCTTGCAGACGGTCGTCCAATTGATCGCGGGCGGTGAGCATGATCACCGGCGTATCGCGGCGCGCGTCTTCACGCAGGCGTTTGCACAGGGTGTAGCCATCAATCCCGGGCAACATGATATCGAGCACGATCAGGTCGTAATGCTCGGTGGCGGCCAGGTGCAGGCCTGACAAGCCGTCCTGCGCACAGTCTACGGTGTAGCCCTTGAGCCCCAGGTAATCGGCCAGGTTGGCCAGAATATCGCGGTTGTCTTCAACCAATAAAATTCGCATGGGCAGTGTCTCCGTACGCGGTAGCGGCCGTGTTGGCTCGCGCAGCTTAAGGCCAAGCCGGGCTTACCGCTAGGCCTGACAGGCTAACCTATTACTCTTTTCAACTGATTGCCTGGCGTAACGAGTTTTTCACTATCGGTTCACAGCTTGACTACAGTACCCGAGTGAAAATCGCCCCCCATTGATATAAGGAAGTTAGATATGGGTTTTATCAAAACTGCGCCAATGCGCTATTTGCTGTTGGTGACCGGCACCTGGCTGGTCATTTTTTTGTTGACCCGCAGCGTCTTGCTCGTCACCCACCTGGATGAAGTCAGCGGTAACCTGCTGCCGGTGTTCGGTGTAGGCCTGCTCTACGACCTGGGCTTCCTGGCCTATGCCGCGCTGCCCTTGGGCCTGTACCTGCTGCTGTGCCCGCCCGCGTTATGGCGGCGGCGTGGCCATCGCTGGTTCCTGCAAGGGGTACTGACCGTCAGCCTGTTCGCCATGCTGTTCACCTCAGTGGCCGAATGGTTGTTCTGGGATGAGTTCGGGGTGCGCTTCAACTTTATCGCCGTCGATTACCTGGTGTATTCCGACGAGGTACTGAACAACCTGCTGGAGTCCTACCCCATCGGCAAACTGTTGAGCCTGTTGGCGGTGCTGGCGATTGTCTTGAGCCTGGCCTTGCGCAAACTGTTCAACGCAGCCCTCGACTCGCCCCTGCCGGCCATGCGTGGGCGCTTGCTCAATGCCTTGGGACTGCTGGTGGTTGCCGGCCTGAGCCTGCAAGTGATCAGCCAGGACAGCCCGCGCACCCAGGGTGGCAACGCCTATAACAACGAGTTGGCCAGCAATGGCCCATACCAGTTCTTCGCGGCGTTCCGTAACAACGAACTGGACTACAGCCAGTTCTACAAAAGCCTGCCGAGCGATACCGTGGCCCGCCAGCTACGCGCGGAGCTGAGCGAGCCCAATGCCCGCTTCATCGGCAGCGACCCGCTGGATATCCGCCGCACCATCGATAACCCCGGCACCCTGCGCAAACCCAATATAGTGCTGGTGACCATCGAAAGCTTCAGCGCCAAATACATGGGCAGCAATGGGGATGCACGCAACCTGACGCCCAACCTCGACGCACTGCGCAAGCAGAGCCTGTACTTCAACAACTTCTACGCCACCGGCACCCGTACCGACCGCGGTCTGGAAGCCATTACCCTGGCCATCCCGCCCACACCGGGGCGCTCCATCGTCAAGCGCATTGGCCGGGAAAGCGGCTTTGCCAGCCTGGGCCAGCAGCTCAAGGGCATCGGCTATGACAGCGTGTTTGTGTATGGCGGTCGCGGCTACTTCGACAATATGAATGCGTTTTTCAGCGGCAACGGTTACCGGGTGGTCGACCAGAGCAGTGTCGCCGAATCCGACATCAGTTTTAAGAACGCCTGGGGCATGGCCGATGAAGACCTGTACAACCAGACCCTGAAACTGGCGGATGCCGACTACGCCAAACAACAACCGTTCCTGCTGCAGCTGATGACCACGTCCAACCACCGCCCCTACACTTACCCGGATGGCAGGATCGATATCAAGTCCGGCAATGGTCGCGACGGTGCGGTGAAATACACCGACTACGCCATCGGCCAGTTCCTGCAGGCTGCGCGCCAAAAACCGTGGTTTGACAATACGATCTTCGTGTTTGTCGCCGACCACACCGCCGGCAGCGCGGGCAAGGAAGACTTGCCCATTGCCAACTACCAGATTCCGTTGTTTATCTATGCGCCGAAATTGATCGAGGCCCGGGAAAGCGCGCAACTGGCTAGCCAGATCGACCTCGCCCCGACACTTCTGGGGCTGCTGAACCTGAGCTATGAATCGACGTTTTTCGGGCGCAACCTGTTGCAGGACAACCCGCTGCCACCGCGCGTGGTGGTCGGCAACTATCAGCACCTGGGCCTGTTTGATGGCACCAACCTGGCAATCCTTAGCCCGCGCCAAGGCCTGCGTCGCCATGACCAGGCCCTGGGTGCAAGCCAGGAGTCCCGGGTTGACAGCAATGACCCGTTGATCCAGCGCGCGATCACTTACTACCAAACGGCCAGTTATGACTTCAAGCACCACCTGCTGAACTGGAAAGCCCCGAAAGACCCGGCCCTCAACTGAGCCAACAGTGCCCCGATAAGCGCCCATGAAAAAGCCCCGCCTGATCACTCAGGCGGGGCTTTTATGCATCAGGGGTAAGGCTGGCTTACATCATGCCGCCCATACCGCCCATGCCACCCATGCCGCCCATGTCTGACATACCGCCGCCAGCCGGGGCTTCTTTCTTCGCTTCAACGATCGCAGCTTCAGTGGTCAGGACCAGACCGCCGATGGAGGATGCCGCTTGCAGCGCGGAACGAGTCACCTTGGTAGGGTCCAGGATGCCCATTTCAATCATGTCACCGTAGATGCCAGTCGCAGCGTTGTAACCGTAGTTACCTTTGCCGTTCTTGACTTCGTTGACTACAACGCTTGGCTCGTCGCCGGAGTTGGCAGCGATCTGGCGCAGCGGTGCTTCAACAGCACGACGCAGTACAGCAATACCCACGTTCTGGTCAGCGTTGTCGCCGGTCAGGTTAGTCAGCGCTTCCAGAGCACGGATCAGCGCAACGCCACCGCCAGGTACCACGCCTTCTTCAACGGCTGCGCGGGTTGCGTGCAGGGCGTCTTCAACGCGGGCTTTCTTCTCTTTCATTTCTACTTCGGAACCCGCGCCAACCTTGATCACTGCAACGCCGCCAGACAGCTTGGCCAGGCGCTCTTGCAGTTTTTCACGGTCGTAGTCGGACGAAGTTTCGGCAACCTGGGCACGGATCTGGGTGATGCGCGCCTGGATGTCCTGCTCTACGCCAGCACCGTCAACGATGATGGTGTTTTCCTTGGAGATGGTCACGCGCTTGGCGCTACCCAGGTTTTCCAGGGTGGCGCTTTCCAGGCTCAGGCCGATCTCTTCGGAGATAACGGTGCCGCCGGTCAGGACGGCGATGTCCTGCAGCATGGCCTTGCGACGGTCGCCGAAGCCCGGAGCCTTGACGGCTGCGACTTTAACGATGCCACGCATGTTGTTCACCACCAGAGTCGCCAGGGCTTCGCCTTCAACGTCTTCGGAAACGATCAGCAGTGGACGGCCGGCTTTGGCAACGGCTTCCAGTACTGGCAGCATTTCGCGGATGTTCGAGATCTTTTTGTCGACCAGCAGGATCAGCGGGCTGTCCAGCTCGGCAACCATGGTCTCTGGCTTGTTGACGAAGTAAGGGGACAGGTAGCCACGGTCGAACTGCATGCCTTCTACAACCGACAATTCGTTTTCCAGGCCAGTGCCTTCTTCAACGGTGATCACGCCTTCTTTACCGACTTTTTCCATGGCTTCGGCAATGATGTCGCCGATGGAGCTGTCGGAGTTGGCAGAGATGGTACCTACCTGAGCGATGGCCTTGGTGTCAGCGCAAGGCTTGGACAGGTTTTTCAGCTCAGCAACGATGGCGATGGTCGCCTTGTCGATGCCGCGCTTGAGGTCCATCGGGTTCATGCCGGCAGCGACGGCTTTGTAGCCTTCGTTGACGATGGCCTGAGCCAGAACGGTGGCGGTGGTGGTGCCGTCGCCTGCGTCATCGTTGGCACGGGAGGCAACGTCTTTGACCAGCTGCGCGCCCATGTTCTCGAAACGGTCTTCCAGTTCGATTTCTTTGGCGACGGAAACGCCGTCCTTGGTGATGGTCGGAGCGCCGAAGCTCTTCTCGATGATCACGTTACGGCCTTTCGGGCCCAGGGTCGCTTTTACTGCGTCAGCCAGGATGTTGACACCGGTGAGCATTTTTTTACGGGCGGAATCGCCGAATTTAACTTCTTTAGCAGCCATGATCGATATTCCTTAAATACTTTGTAGTAACGGGAAAATGAGCGGGAAATCAGTCTTCCAGAATGGCGAGGATCTCGTTCTCAGCCATCACCAGCAGATCTTCGCCGTCGACTTTCACAGTGTTGCTGCCGGAGTAAGGACCGAATACAACCTTCTCACCCACTTTCACATGCAGCTCACGTACTTGACCGTTTTCCAGGGGCTTGCCTGGGCCAACTGCGAGGATCACACCGTGGTTGGCTTTTTCAGCAGCCGAACCTGGCAGAACGATACCGCCAGCGGTTTTCTTTTCTTCTTCGCTGCGACGGATAACGACGCGGTCGTGCAGAGGACGAAGCTTGCTCATTGTCGATCTCTCCTAATTGTAAGTTTCATCGGCCGGTATCAGTACCGGCTGGTTGTATTCCGGCGGTGCCGGTCGCGCTTCGCCAAGCGAAACGCGGAAGTCTGTCTGGTGTCGCCACCAGAAACCTTGCGGTGACCGTTACATAAGGGCGTATATGCTTATTACAAGGGCCGCAGGTGAAATTTTTTGTGTCGGCCGGCACCCGAAGGTGCCGGGCCAGGGATGGCATTACTTGGAGTCGCGGTGCTCGAACTCGCCTTCGATCACATCACCTTCACGCCCCAGCGGCTGGCGAGGTGCCGGGCCGCCACGGGGCTGCAGGTCATCGGCAAAGGCGCGCTGGCGGATCGCCGCTTCTTCGGCACGCTGGCGCATCTTGCCCGCCAGCAAGCGACGGGTGAAGGGCAGCAGCAGGATCAAGCCCAGCACATCGCTGACAAAACCCGGCAGGATCAGCAGGCCACCGGCCAAGGCCATCATCAGGCCTTCGAGCATGGTCTGGGCCGGCAATTCGCCACGGTTCAGGCTTTCACGGGCACGCAGTGCCGTGGCCAGGCCAGCGATGCGCAGCACAAACACGCCGAGCATCGAGCCGAGAATGATCAGCAGCAGCGCCGGGAAAAACCCGATAGCCCCGCTGACCTTGACGAATACGAACAGCTCCAGCACCGGAAACAGCAGAAAGAGCAATAAAAAAGGGCGCATCAAATGGTTCCTCAACGCAAGAATGCCTTGCTACTAGACCTTAAATGACGTCGCCCTTTCGTGAATTCAAGCGTGCATGCCGGCTTTTTTCGGCCAGGCGTCGGCGTGAGCCAGGAAAACCAGGGCCTCGCGCACTTGTGTCGGCGTGTTGCAAGTCTGCGCAAAAGGCAACCAGTGCAGGCCCTGGCCGATGCGCAAGTGCATGCCTTCGCTGTCGATACCGGCCAATTGCGCCGGCTCGAAGGTCGGCAGGCCGGCCAGTTCGACATAGTGGGCAATGGCCTTGGTGTGATCGCTGTTCATGTGCTCGATCATGCTCAGCTCGGCCTTGCCGGCGAACGGGTTGGCCAGGTTCAACTGATCGACCCAGTGGATCGCCCCGAAACCGCCGATATAGCGATGGCGCACCGGCTTGAGGACCCAGAAGTCGAAGTCATGGGCCTTGTGGTAGTTCGCCGAATCCGGGAAGTACCGGTAGTAACGCTCGGCGGCAGCGGCAATGGCGGCCTCGTCGTCGAGCTTTTCGGCCTCGGCCAGGTAGGTCAGGCGCCCCACGGCCTGCACATCCTCGGCCTCGCGCTCGCCCACCAGCAACGAGCATTTAGGGTCTTTTTGCAGGTTGTGGGTGTGCTGGGCGATACGGCTGATCAGGATCAGCGGCCGGCCCTCGGCGTCCAGGCAGTAAGGCACCACCGAACCAAAGGGGAAGCCGGGCATGGCCTTGGAGTGGGTGGCGAGCGCCCCACGGTATTCCTTGAGCAGTAGTTCTCGGGCATTCTGGGCTACGTGGACGCTCAACTTATGACTCCTTCGATAAATTCCGTCAAAAAACGGACTTGGGCAACCGCTTAAATCTGCTCACAGGACATGCGAATGCATCTCAACGACAAAGTAATCATTATCACCGGCGGTTGCCAGGGGCTGGGCCGTTCCATGGCCGAGTATTTTGCAAGCAAAGGGGCCCACCTGGCGCTGGTGGACCTCAACCAGGAAAAGCTCGATGGAGCAGTGGCGGCCTGCCAGTCCCATGGCGTTACCGCGCGCAGCTATCTCTGTAATGTGGCGGATGAAGAACAGGTGATCCATACCGTGGCCCGGATCGCCGATGATTTCGGCGCGATCCATGGTTTGATCAACAACGCCGGGATCCTGCGCGATGGCCTGCTGCTCAAGGTCAAGGACGGCGAAATGACCAGGATGAGCCTGGCCCAGTGGCAGGCGGTGATCGACGTCAACCTGACCGGCGTGTTCCTCTGCACCCGCGAAGTGGCGGCGAAGATGGTGGAACTGAACAACCACGGCGCCATTATCAACATTTCGTCAATCTCCCGGGCGGGTAATGTCGGCCAGACCAACTATTCGGCGGCCAAGGCCGGCGTGGCAGCGGCGACGGTGACCTGGGCCAAGGAACTGGCACGCTATGGCATCCGCGTGGCGGGCATTGCCCCAGGCTTTATCGAGACCGAGATGACCCTGGGCATGAAGCCCGAGGCGCTGGAGAAGATGACGGCGGGGATTCCCCTCAAGCGCATGGGCCGCCCGGAAGAGATCGCCCATTCGGCAGCGTATATCTTCGAGAACGACTATTACACCGGGCGCATTCTGGAGATGGATGGGGGGTTGCGCCTGTAACTGGTACCGCACATTCTAATGTGGGAGCGGGCTTGTGTGGGAGCGGGCTTGCCCGCGATAGCGGTGGGTCAGTTGATAAATATTTAACTGACCCACCGCTATCG
>NZ_JBWKWY010000017.1:0-118870 GCF_059422465.1 Pseudomonas sp. GW821-FHT01D09 | reverse complement strand
CGATTGCATCACCTCGGTACAACTGATTTACCGAGGTGTGCCCATCGCAGGCAAGCCAGCTCCTACACAAGCCAGTTCCCATAGGCGATCTTGGTTGCTTTCAATGCCCTCGCGAAACGCCAGGTAATGCTTGAGCACCTGCACCGGCGCTTCGATCTGTGGGTAGTGGCCGATCTTGGCCAGCAACACCGTGTCGGCATCCGCTATCAACTCGCGGTAACGCGCCACCATGTGCGCGCCGGAGATCGGGTCGACTTCGCCATCGATCACCCGCAACGGCACTTCGCCGCGCTGCATGGCCGCCACCCAGCGCTCGCGTTGGCGGCGGCGCTGGGGGATGTAGGCGATGAGTTTATGTAGGATCCGCGGGCCATCGTTGTTTTCGATCAGGCTCCAGAAGTCATCCAGGGCGCTTTCGCTGGGGCGGGTGTCGGGGCCGAAGATCTGCTTGAAGCTGTCGGCCAGGGCATTGCGCCCGAATGCACGGCCGATCATCCACCCCAAGGGGCTGAGCAACAGTTTTTGCACCAGCGCCGCGCGATGGGTCTCGGGGAACAACCCGCCATTGAGAAACACACAACTGGCCAGCTGGAACCGCCCCTCGTAGTGCCGGGCGAGCAGTTCCTGGGCCACGCTGTCACCGTAGTCATGGGCCATGACATGCACCGGCTGCTGGATCCGCAGATGGGCCAGCAGGGCTTCTTGCAGGTCGGCCTGTTCCAACAGGCAATAGGTGTGGTCCAGGGGCTTGGCCGAGTCGCCGAAGCCGAGCATGTCGCAGGCAAGCACCAGGTTGCGCTGGGCCAGGGGCTGCCATAGGTAATGCCAGTCCCAACTGGCGCTGGGAAAGCCGTGGATCAGCAGCAAGGGTTGACCTTGCCCGGCCACCCAGTAACGGATGGTCTGCCCGCGAAACACAAAACTCTGCCCACGCTTGCGCCAGGCACTCAGGGGGATTTCGGCCAGTGGCATCAGAGTCGGTATCCAGGGTCGTGTTGATCGAGCTTGCGCAGCAGCGCCGGCCAGGCCAATGCGCCGCCCATGCCTTGGGCGCTCTTGGTCACGCCGGCAATCATCGCCTTGGCCCCCGCCAGAATCTGCGGCGCGATGGCAATCAGTTCGGCCCCGCCGTTTTGCGCCAGCACCTGGATATCGCAGGCGCGCTGGAAGGTGAACATCATCAGGAAGGTATCGGCGATGGTCGCGCCGCAGGTCAGCAGGCCATGGTTGTGCAGCATCAAAAAATTGCTCGGCCCCAGGTCGGCTTGCAAGCGGGCCTTTTCCTCGTGGTTCAGCGCCACGCCTTCGTAGGCGTGATAGGCCAGGCTCGAGAGCACGAACAGCGACTGCTGGCTGATGGGCAGCACGCCCTGCTTCTGCGCCGATACGGCCACGCCGGCTGCGGTATGGGTGTGCAGCACGCAGGCCACGTCGTGGCGTACTTCGTGGACCGCGCTGTGGATGGTGTAGCCCGCCGGGTTGATGTCGTAGGGGCTGTCCATCAGCTTGTTGCCGGCCTGATCGACCTTGACCAGGCTGGAGGCGGTGATTTCGTGGAACATCAGCCCGAACGGGTTGATCAGGAAGTCTTCGGTGCCCGGCACCTTGGCCGAGATATGGGTGAAAATCAGATCATCCCAGCCATGCATGGCCACCAGGCGATAGCAGGCGGCCAGGTCGATACGGGCCTGCCATTCGGCGGCGCTGACCTGGTCTTTTACACTCTGTGTCGATTGAACGGGGGCTAGGCTCACGGCAAGGACCTCGACGCGGTGGTGTTCTTATTGTTTTTTGGGCTGAGGGGCCAGTCTAGTCAGAGCTCGGGCCTGCTGTAGTTGCGTTGGCAGCCAGCTTGATGACCGAGCGGGTCAATTGTGAGGATAGTTCGGATTCGTACAATGTGGTGTCAGAGAAGCAACGCCAATAAAGGCGCGGCAAACAGGTTGAGCAAGCCGGTCAGGACCATCACCAGCCCGGCCACCGAGCCTTCTTCGCCGCCCACTTCATGGGCGCGGCTGACACCGGCCCCGTGGGCACCCACCCCAAACAATGCACCGCGCGCCAGGGCACTGCGCAACGGCAACCACTTGAGCAGCACCCCGCCGAGCATGGCGCCGAATACGCCGGTGAACATCACGAACACCGCCGTCAGCTCTGGTACGCCACCCAGGTCGTGGGCCAGGGGCATGGCGAAGGGCGTGGTGATCGAGCGTGGCACCAACGACATCGTCACCGCGCTGTCCAGGGCCAGCGCCTTGGCCAGGCCGAAGGAGGTGCCGATGGACGCGGCGCTACCGGCCAACATCCCCAGGAACAGCGCCGACCAGTGCCGCATCAATAACTGGCGCTGCTGCCAGATCGGGATGGCGAATGCCACCGTGACCGGGCCCAATACCTGCATCAGCCAATGGGTGTCGGTGGCGTATTCGGCATAGGCGGTGTTCAGCGGCACGGCTACCACCAGCAGCAGCGCGGGCACCAAAATCAGCGGCGACAGCAGGTAGCGCCCGGTACGCCGGTAGAGCCAGCGGCTCAAACCATAGGTCAGCAGGGTCAGGGCCAGCCAGAACAGCGGCATCCATTCAAGCTTCATGGCGCAGCTTCCAGCGGCAGACCAGTTCGACGGTAAACGCCGTGACCAGCATCACCATCAGGGTACTGAGGGCGATCACCAGCATGATCCGCCAGCCGTCATGGCGCAGCAGGCCGCCGTAATCAAGCAGGCTCATCAAGGCCGGGATAAAGAACAACAACATCTCCGCCATCAGCAGGCCAGCGCCCAATTGCAGGGCCGCCGGTTTGATCAGGCCACTGGCGAACACCAGTAGCAGCAGGCCCAGGCCAATCACCCCGCCGGGGATCGGCCACGCCAGCCATACGGCCACTTGGCAGCCCAGCAGGTAAATCGCCAGCAATACCAGCAGCTCAACCAGCAGCCGGCCCAGGTGTTTGAAGGTGAAACGTTTAATAGACATGGGTTCCTCGCAGGCCCTTATTTTAAAGAGCCCCCTGGCATCCCCAAAGCGAATTGTTAGACTGCAAGCCATTCCAAACTGGAATTATTGCAATGGAATTCAAACAGCTGCGCAGTTTTATCGAAGTGGTGCACCGGGGCGGTTTTACCCAGGCCGGGAAAACCCTGCATATCAGCCAGTCCGCCGTGAGCAAGCAAGTGGCACAACTGGAACACAGCCTGGGCACGCCCCTGCTCGACCGCATCGGCCCGCACGTGCGCCTGACCGCCGCCGGGCAGGTGGTGCTGCAACGGGCCGAAGCCATGTTGCGCCTGCAGACCGAGCTGGTGAGCGAGCTGGACGACCTGAATCAATTGACCCGTGGCGAGCTGCGCATGGGCCTGCCGCAACTGGGGGGCGATACCCTGTTTGCCGGGCTGTTTGCCGAATATCGCCGGCGCTATCCCAATGTCAGCATCCAGTTGCTTGAGGGCGGCAGCCGTAATATCGAGCAGGCCATCCTCGCCGGTGAGCTGGACATCGGCGGCAGCCTGTTGCCCACCGACCCGGCGTTTGCCTGGCAGGCGTTCTGTGATGAACCGCTGGATGCGCTGCTGCCCCTGGACCATCCGCTGGCGCAGCACACGCAGATTGGCCTGGAGCAATTGGCCGACACGCCGTTCTTGATGTACCAACGCAGCTTTGTGCTCAACGACCGGTTGCTCCAGGCCTGCCAGCAACTGGGCTTCACCCCCCGGGAAAGTGGGCGCAGCGGTCAGGCGGATTTTCTCGTCGCCTTGGTGGCCGCAGGCCAGGGCGTGGTGCTGTTGCCCAGCGTGGTCGCGCGCGGCCTGGAGCGCCCAGGTGTAGTGCGCCTGACCCTCAGGGCCCCCGATTTCCTACGCTGGGACATCGCCTTTATCTGGCGCAAGGGCGCCTATCTGTCGAAAGCCGCCCAGGCCTGGCTCGCGCTGTTGCGCGAGTACCCGATCAGCCGCGCAGTGCCGTGACCAGCTCTGCCAGCCAGGGCTCGGCGTCTGCTTCCGGGGTGACGCTTTCGCTGGCATCCAGGCGCAGCATCGGCAGCACTTCGCGCACGCCCAACTCAGCGAACAACTCGCGCATCTGCTCGCCGCCGCCGCAGAAGGTGTCGCCGTAGCTGGCGTCGCCCAGGCCGATCACCGCGCCCGGCAAACCACGCCAGGCGGCGGGCAGTTGGTCGCGAATGGCCGAATACAAAGGCTGCAGGTTATCGGGCAATTCGCCCATGCCGGTGGTGGAGGTGACGGCCAGCAAGGCGTCCGGGGCGAAGGCCTGCACATCGGCCAGGGTCGCCCGCGAGTTGTGCCAGGCCTCGAAACCGGCGGCGTTGAGAATACCCATGGCGTGGCGGGCAACTTCTTCTGCCGTGCCATAGACCGAGCCGGAAAGGATGGCGA
Source organism: Pseudomonas sp. GW821-FHT01D09 (assembly GCF_059422465.1). Taxonomy (NCBI): domain Bacteria; kingdom Pseudomonadati; phylum Pseudomonadota; class Gammaproteobacteria; order Pseudomonadales; family Pseudomonadaceae; genus Pseudomonas; species Pseudomonas sp. GW821-FHT01D09. Next base: position 114,477 of record NZ_JBWKWY010000017.1, on the reverse strand, counting down.
CTTTCATCAATCTGATCCTGTAGTTGAGTGAAAACCTGGGATATTAACAGTTGGCGGCCGGGTGGGCTGCCCTACACTCAGAAATCCACAAACACGCTATGGACCGCTCAATGATCAACGCCAAGCTGATGCAGATAGTCATCAACGCCTCCAACGACGGGATCGTCGTGGCCGAAAGGGAAGGCAAGGACAAGCCCCTGATTTACGTGAACCCGGCCTTTGAACGCCTGACCGGCTACAGCCTGGACGACATCCTTTACCAGGATTGCCGCTTCCTGCAGTCGGGCGACCGCGACCAGCCGGCCCTGATGGCTATTCGCGAAGCCCTGGACAGTGGCGGCGCCTGCCGGGAAATCCTGCGCAACTACCGCAAGGACGGCACGCACTTCTGGAATGAACTGTCATTATCGACGGTTTACAACCAGGCGGATGGGCAGACTTACTTCGTCGGCGTGCAAAAAGATGTAACGGTTCAGGTCAAGGCCCAGCAGCGTATTGCCCAGCTCGAAGCCCAGGTGGCGCAGCTTACAGCCGAGCTGGACGCGCTCAGTGCGACGAGCGGATCTAACAAACTTTAGAAAACACAGTCTTTAGGGTGATAATCAGTTTAATCACGCATTTCCTTGAGCCACATCAATGCAACGCGACGCGCTTCTGACCCAGGACGAGCTGGACTTCATCCAGAACATGCACCACAACCCGCAGCTTAATGTGCGGGATGTGTCGTCGAGCCTGACGGTCAACGGTGGCGCGCAGATCCGCGACCTGCTCACGCGCCTGGCGGCCCATGAGCATGTGACGATCCAGGCGCAATTCGATAACCAGCAAATGACCTTTCCACTGCAACTGGTGGAAGACGAGTTCCATGCCCTGCACTTGCGCCTTGGGGTGCCGAGCATTTTCGAGGACGGGCCGATGATCCGGCCCTGGCGCCTGGTGCTCGAAGAACCGGTGGCCCTGGAAAACGTCAAGGGCCAGCCAGGTGTGTTGTGGGTGCATGAAGTCTCGTTCAAGGGCCTGCTGGTGCAGTGCCGGGGTCGCAGCAAACCACCACGCACGTTCTCGATGTGGTTCAGCCCATCCGGCTACGAACGGATTGCGGTGCGTGGCACCCTGGAGCGCGAAACGGCGCGTGGCCTGTTTGCCTACCGCCTGAACCAGGGGGATGTGGATGAAACCGAGCGCCTGCGCCAGTTCATCCTGCAACAGCATCGCCTGGCCCACCCCGAAGTGCATGCCTGATCTCAGGTATCCAGGGTCCCACTGAGAAACTGCTGCAAGCGCCGCGGCATCAAGCGTCCTTCATTGCCCAGGCAGCCGATGGCAGTCCCTGCCAGTTGCTGTTCGGCCATGTCCGAGGCATCACCGGCCAGCAGCAACGGGCATTCCAGGGTCAGGGCCAACCGCTCCAACCGCTTGGGTAGCTCATGGCTCGGTGAGCGGTTGGAGAACAGCACCAGCACCTGCGGGCGGATCTTCTCGCAGACCAGCGTCAACTCATCCAAGGGGTGGCCCACGCTCAGCACATGAACCGCCAGTTCATCACCGCTGAGCATAAGCCCCGCCACCAGCAACTCCAGCTCTCGGCATTCGCCGGCAATGGCTGCCAGCAATACCTGCGGCGTGCGGCCAGCACGAGCGACCTGCAGGCGCTGGACAATCCGCGCGCGCAGGAAACTATCGAAAAACAGCCATTCGCTGGCTTGGCCGAAACGCCCCTGATGGCGCAACAACTGGTGCCAAAGGGGCATCAGGATGTCCTGGAACACCACGACGGCGGGGTACGCCGCAAAAATCTGCCCGTACAGGCGCTCCAGTTGCCGGTCATCAAACGCGCCGATGGCGAGCTGCAACTGCTGCTGCCACTGGACCCACTCATGCTGACCGTCGCCTTCCTGCAACGTGCGTAGGGAAGACGCTTGCGCATCGTCACGTGCGAGGATCCTGCCGACTTTGCTCACCGCGACCCCGCGTTCGATCCAGTCCAGGATGCGATGAACCGTCTCGATGTCCTTCTGCGTGTACAGGCGATGCCCGCTTTCGGTGCGAATCGGCTGGATCAAGCCATAACGCCGCTCCCAGGCCCGCAGGGTGACCGGGTTGATTCCTGTCAATCTCGCGACTTCGCGAATCGGGAACAACTCATCTGCCGCGCATAGAGCGCCTGGCTCAATACCTTGGAAGGGTGCTGTGGTTACAGGCATCGCGGGACCAAAACTTATACGAACTTGGATCCCATTTAACGCTTTTATACCTGTCTTTTTCAAGGGACCCGGCCAGCGGTCCAATGTCGCTGGCGTATTTCGTCAAATCAGGAATAATCCTTGCCTGTTTTTTTGCGTCGCCGCCCTACCCCTGCGGCTTCGCCAGGGACGCCACCTACCCGGTGCTGCGCGCCCACACATTCGGAGATACACAATGTCTACCCTCCCCGTCACCTTGATGGTTGCGCGCCGCGCTGCCCAAGGCCGCTATCAGGACATGATGAGCTGGCTGCGCGAAGGCGAGCAACTGGCCACTGACTTCCCCGGCTACCTGGGTTCCGGCGTGCTTGCACCGCCCGCCGACGGTGGCGAATTCCAGATCATCTTCCGCTTCGCCGACGAGCAGACCCTGCACGCCTGGGAGTTCTCGGCCTCGCGCAGCGCCTGGCTGGGCCGTGGCAGCGAATTGTTTGCCGACCCCATGGAGCATCGCGTCAGCGGCATGGAAGGCTGGTTTGGTGCCGTGGGCCAGCGCCCACCGCGCTGGAAACAGGCCGTGGCGATCTGGCTGGCGTTTTTTCCGGTGTCGTTGCTGTTCAATTTTGGCCTTGAGCCACTGTTGGCCGAGCTGGGCCTGTTCAGCCGTGTGCTGGTCAGCACCCTGGCCCTGACGCCGTTGATGGTCTATCTGTTCATTCCGCTGTCCACCCATTTGCTGGCAGGCTGGCTCAATCCTGCCCCGCAGCGGGTAAAACCTGCCGAAGCCACCGTTTGAGCCGAGCCGCAACAGGCCGGGCGCTGGTATAGTTTTAGCCTGCCAGCGACCCGAGCCTCCCATGACCTCTCCCGCCCCGATCCTGATTACCGGTGCCGGCCAACGTGTCGGCCTGCACTGCGCCCTGCGCCTGCTGGACGACAACCAGCCGGTGATCTTCAGCTATCGCAGTGAACGCCCCGGCGTACAGGCCCTGCGCGAGCGTGGCGCAATTGGCGTGTTTGCCGACTTTTCCTGCGAGGCCGGCATCCTGGCCTTCATCAGCGAACTCAAGACCCATACCGACCGCCTGCGGGCAATCATCCACAATGCCTCGACCTGGGCCGCCGAAACACCCGGTGACGAAGCCCATGCCTTTATCGATATGTTCAGTGTGCACATGCTTGCGCCGTACCTGATCAACCTGCATTGTGCAGACTTGTTGCACCGCTCGATGCCGGCCGACATTGTGCACATCAGCGACGACGTGACCCGCAAGGGCAGCCGCCAGCATATTGCCTACTGTGCCAGCAAGGCCGGGCTCGACAGCCTGACCCTGTCCTTCGCCGCCCACTACGCGCCCCGGGTCAAGGTCAATGGCATCTCGCCGGCCATGGTGATGTTCAACGACGGCGACGACGCGACCTATCGCGCCAAGGTCCTGGCCAAGTCGGCACTGGGCATCGAACCCGGGCCCGAGGTGATTTACCAGAGTGTGCGTTACCTGCTGGACAACCCTTATGTGACCGGCACCACCCTGACCGTCAACGGCGGGCGACATGTCAAGTAAACCCGAACACCAGCCGCTGGGGTTCCTGCAACTGATTGGATGGAGCAAGTAGCAATGCCACAACTTCAACCAGGTATGGCGCGCATCCGGGTCAAGGACCTGTGTCTGCGTACCTTCATTGGCATCAACGAGGATGAGATCCTCAACAAGCAGGATGTGTTGATCAACCTGACCATCCTGTATGCCGCACAAGACGCCGTGCGCGACAATGACATCGACCACGCCTTGAACTACCGCACCATCACCAAGGCCATCATCGCCCACGTCGAAGGCAACCGCTTTGCCCTGCTCGAACGCCTGACCCAGGAACTGCTGGACCTGGTGATGGGCAATGAGTCGGTGCTGTATGCCGAGGTCGAAGTCGACAAGCCCCATGCGCTGCGCTTTGCCGAGTCGGTGTCGATTACCCTGGCGGCCAGCCGCTAATCCCCTGAATCTGTGTGAATCCCATGACCGATCAACAACGCCTGGAACTTGAAGCCGCCGCCTTTCGCCGGCTGGTCGCCCACCTGGACAGCCGCAAGGACGTGCAGAATATCGACCTGATGAACCTCGCCGGCTTCTGCCGCAACTGCCTGTCCAAGTGGTACAAGGCCGAAGCCGACGAACGCCAGATCGAGGTCAGCCTCGATGACGCCCGCCAAGTGGTCTACGGCATGCCGTATGCCGAGTGGAAAGCCCAATACCAGCAAGAAGCCAGCGCCGAACAACAAGCGGCGTTTGCCAAAGGAAAACCCCATGACTGACCTGAACACCCTGCGCGCCAGCCTCGACAGCGGCGCACACGCGTTTGCCGACACCCTGGCCTTTATTGCCGCCGGTTACGACTACCAGCCACAGGCCTTCAGCAACGGCGGCGTAGAAAACGCCGCCGGGCAGAACGAAGGCTCATGCAAGACCCTGGGCCTGACGCTGCTGGAAGGCTTGAGCGACCAGCAGGCTTTGCTGGCGTTCGGTGAGCATTACCGTTCGGTGTTGGCGACGCCTGAGGGCACGGATCACGGCAATATCCGCGCGTTGATCGAGCATGGGTTGGCAGGTGTGAAGTTCAGCGCCCAGCCCCTGACTCGAAAATCCTGAGCCAAACACCGATCCCACATTTGAATGGCGGTACTTATCAAATCCCGCCCATAAAAAAACCGGCCTCGCAGCCGGTTTTTTGAGTGCCGCAGTTTAGCAGGAAACGTCTTTCAAGCCATCGAGGTAACGCTCGGCATCCAGGGCCGCCATGCAGCCGGCGCCGGCCGAGGTGATGGCCTGGCGGTAGACGTGGTCAGCCACGTCGCCGGCGGCAAAGATGCCTTCGAGGTTGGTCGCGGTGGCATTGCCTTCACGGCCGCCCTGCACCACCAGGTAACCGTCTTTGGCGGTCAGCTTGCCTTCAAACAGCGAGGTGTTCGGGGTGTGGCCAATGGCGATGAACACGCCGTCGACTTTCAGCTCGTCAAAGCTGCCATCGTTGTTTTTCAGGCGCGCACCGGTCACGCCCATGGTGTCGCCCAGGACTTCATCCAGGGTGGCGTTGAGCTTGAGGATGATCTTGCCTTCGGCAACCCGCGCGTGCAGCTTGTCGATCAGGATCTTCTCGGCGCGGAAGGTTTCGCGGCGGTGCACCAGGGTCACAGTGCTGGCGATGTTGGCCAGGTACAGTGCCTCTTCTACAGCGGTGTTACCCCCCCCGACCACGGCCACCGGCTTGTTGCGGTAGAAGAAACCGTCGCAGGTCGCGCAGGCGGAAACGCCCTTGCCCATGAACGCTTCTTCCGATGGCAGGCCCAGGTAACGGGCGCTGGCGCCGGTGGCGATGATCAGCGCGTCACAGGTGTACACGCCGCTGTCGCCGGTCAGGCTGTAGGGCTTTTTCGAGAAGTCCACGGCATTGATATGGTCGAAGACGATTTCGGTCTCGAAACGCTCGGCGTGTTCTTTCATGCGTTCCATCAGCACCGGGCCGGTCAGGCCGTGGACATCGCCCGGCCAGTTGTCGACTTCAGTGGTGGTGGTCAACTGACCCCCCGCCTGCATGCCGGTGATCAGCAACGGCTTGAGGTTGGCCCGGGCCGCGTAGACCGCAGCGCTGTAACCGGCAGGGCCGGAACCGAGAATAATCACTCGCGAATGACGGGTATCAGACATGACTCACTCCTATCGACCGCCCGGACTACAGAGCGGCTGGAATAAAAAAGGACCGCGAAGCACTTGGGGAAGGCTTGAACTCGCAGGCCCTGAAAATAATGGGTGCAGCGTATAGAGGGGGGCAAGATTAAGGAAATACGGATTAACAATCCAGCTCATAGGTGGTCTCTATTCTGTGACACCGATTAATCAACATGTTTGTTACCGTTAATGTCGGCTTGCTGAGCGTGCTTTCACCCTACCGGCAAAGCCGGTAAGGTCGGCGCGTTCGCCCTTTTGCCCGGAGTTTTTCCATGCCCGCCCCCGTTCTGTCAGGCCCACAATACCTGCGTGAAGGCCTGAAACTGGTCTTGAGCCCAGGCCTGCGCCTGTTCGTCCTGCTACCCCTGGCGATCAACCTGATACTGTTCGTCGGGTTGATCTATTTCGCTGGCCATCAGTTCAGCCTGTGGGTCGATACCCTGATGCCGACGCTGCCCAGCTGGCTGAGCTTCCTCAGCTACATCCTGTGGCCGCTGTTTGTGCTGCTGGTGGCGTTTATGGTGTTTTTCAGCTTCACCATGCTCGCCAATATCATCGCCGCGCCGTTTAACGGCTTTCTTGCGGAGAAAGTCGAAGTGGTAGTGCGCGGTACCGATGACTTCCCCGCCTTCAGCTGGGCCGAGCTGTTCGCCATGGTCCCGCGCACCCTGGCCCGGGAAATGCGCAAGCTGGGCTATTTCCTGCCCCGGGCCATCGGCCTGTTTATCCTGTCGTTCATCCCGGTGGTCAACCTGATTGCCGCACCGCTGTGGCTGCTGTTCGGGGTGTGGATGATGGCGATCCAGTACATCGACTACCCGGCCGACAACCACAAGCTGGGCTGGAACGAAATGCTCGCCTGGCTGCGCCAGAAGCGCTGGCAGAGCATGAGCTTCGGCGGCATCGTCTACCTGGTGCTGCTGGTGCCGGTGGTCAACCTGTTGATGATGCCGGCGGCGGTGGCCGGGGCGACGTTGTTCTGGGTGCGTGAACGCGGCGCCGAAACGATGCTGGCGCAAAAGCCCTGACCCAATGGATTGACCTGGATCATGGTGATTTGCCCATACAGAGCACATGGTTATTAACACTATAAGCCTGTGGGGAGCACACCATGTACAGACCGTTGATGCTGATGTTCGGATTGATGTTGGGCGGCGAGGCCTGGGGGGCCGCCGCCGCCAATGAGCCCATCCTGCCAGTGCAACCGGCGAAGATCACCGATGCCGACAAGGTCGAGTTGGGCAAGCAATTGTTCTTCGACCCGCGCTTGTCCAAGTCCGGCTTCATTTCCTGCAACTCGTGCCACAACCTGAGCATGGGTGGCAGCGACAATCTGCCCACCTCCATCGGGCACAACTGGCACCAGGGGCCGATCAACTCGCCGACGGTGCTCAACTCGAGCATGAGCGTCGCGCAGTTCTGGGATGGGCGCGCGGCCACCCTGCAGGAGCAGGCCGGTGGGCCGATCGCCAACCCCGGCGAGATGGGCTTTACCCACGACCTGGCCGTGGATGTACTGCGCTCGATCCCGCAATACCAGGCCTCGTTCAAAAAAGTGTATGGCGATGGCGGCATCAAGTTCGACGATGTGACCAACGCCATCGCGGCCTTTGAAGAAACCCTGGTCACCCCCAACGCCCCGTTCGACCGCTGGTTACTGGGCGATAAAAAAGCCATCAGCGCCACCGCAGCGCAGGGCTACCAGTTGTTCAAGAGCATCGGCTGCGTGGCATGCCACAACGGCGAGGCGGTCGGTGGCAGCACCTTCCAGAAAATGGGCATGGTCGAACCCTATGCCACCCAGAACCCGGCCCAGGGCGTGGCGGGCCTGACCGGTAAGGATCAGGACCGGATGATGTTCAAGGTGCCGACCTTGCGTAACGTCGCCCTGACCTACCCCTACTTCCACGACGGTGCCTACTGGAACCTGAGCGAAGCCGTGGACGTCATGGCCCGCCTGCAACTGGGGCGCAAGTTGAGCACCGATGAAGTCGGCCAGATTGTCGCGTTCCTCGACACCCTGACCGGCGACCAGCCGGACTTCAAGTTGCCGGCCCTGCCGCCGTCTTCGGCCAAGACTCCGCGCCCCACGCCGTTCAACTGAGCCAATACCGGGCCGTGTCGTCATAAATCCGTCATGGCGATGACACAATGACGACACGGCCCACGCCGACACTGGCTGCATGACGACAGCTTTCCTGAATATCACCCTGATTACCGAAACCTTCCCGCCGGAAATCAACGGCGTGGCCAACACCCTTGGCCGCCTGTGCGAAGGACTGCGAGCACGCGGCCATCAGGTAGAGCTGATCCGCCCCAGGCAAGACAGCGATCAAAGCCGGCCCAGCGATGACGGCCTGCTGCTGTGCCGTGGCTGGCCGCTGCCGGGCTATCCGGGCCTGCAATGGGGCCAATCGTCGATGCACAAGCTGTTGCGGCGCTGGAAGCGCCAGCGCCCGGACGTGCTGTATATCGCCACCGAAGGCCCGCTGGGCCTGTCGGCACTGCGTGCGGCACGGCGCCTGGGCATCAGCGTGGTCAGCGGTTTTCATACCAATTTCCAGCAATATTCCAACCAATATGGCCTGGGCATGCTCAGCCGTGTCCTGACCCATTACCTGCGCTGGTTCCACAACCGTTCCACCCTGACCCTGGTGCCCAGCGTCAGCCAGCGCCTGGAACTGGAACGCCGCCACTTCGAGCGCCTGGGCATGCTGGCGCGTGGGGTGGACAGCCAACTGTTCCATCCGGTCAGGCGCGATAACACCTTGCGTGAAGGCTGGGGCCTGGGCAATGACGCTATCGCCGTGCTGCACGTCGGGCGTTTGGCCCAGGAAAAGAACCTGGGGCTGCTCAAACGCTGCTTCGACTCACTGCAAGCCACTTATCCACAGCGCCCCCTGAAGCTGGTCATCGTCGGCGATGGCCCGCAACGGGCGAGCCTGGAGAAAGCGCTACCCGAGGCGATTTTCTGCGGCAGCCGGCGCGGTGAGGACCTGGCCAGGCACTACGCCTCGGGCGATCTGTTTCTGTTCCCCAGCCTGACCGAGACCTTTGGCAACGTGGTGCTGGAGGCTATGGCCTCGGGGCTTGGCGTAGTGGCCTACGATCAGGCAGCCGCCACCCAGCATATCCGCCACGGCTACAGCGGCGCACTGGCGATGCCCGGGGATGAGGCGGCGTTTTGCGACGCGGCCAACTGGCTGTTGGATGAACAGGAAAACTTGCGACGGGTACGCCTCAATGCCCGGCAGCATGCCAGCCGTCAGGGATGGCCAGCCATTATCGAGCAGTTCGAGTACCAGTTACGCAGCGTATGCGATGAGGAACGGGGGATGACGGACCGCTCGCGCCTGGTGTGATGTATAGCGTTACCTTGGACATGGAACCAACTGCGCATAAACAGCCATACAAGGTGTGTAGTGCGTTCACGCCTGCGCAGACAATCATTTGATGGAGTCATGACCATGGTAAGCCTCGACCAGTTAGCGTTCCAGCCTAACCTATCCGGCCCCCTGCTGCCCGAAAGCCGCCGGGATCCAGGGCAGTATGAACATCTATGGCAAAAACATGGCCGGGATATGGAGCCCTATTCCGCCGCCGAGCAGAGAATATTTAACAGTGGCCGATTCAATCGCCTCACCCTTGACGCAGACAGCCCGGCCGAAGAAGCCCTGAAAGCAAAGATGGGTCGTAATGATCTTCGGATGCAGTTAGGGGTATCGTCAAAAAATCCTCCAACCCCGTTTGTCGACATTTCCAGGGCTCCCTTTCAACGACCTTTCCCCGTCACAGGCGACCCCTACCGCGGTTAAAGCTGAGCCCAGGCCATACCCCCTTGAGGTATTCGATAGCACGCCGCCACAACTGACTCAATGCCTCAGGATCTGGACAACCCTGGTGTCGGGCGCAGTTGACATGCTCTGCGCCCCTCTCAGGTGAGCCGGGTTACACCAGGGTCATCAACGCCTCACGGCTGAACGGCAAGATATCGCCCTCACGCCCTTCACGCACTTTCAGCGCCCAATCCGGATCCACCAGTAGCGCACGGCCCACGGCTACCAGGTCGAACTCGTCGTTGTTCAAGCGCTCCAGCAGTTTTTCCAGGCTGGCCGGCTGGGCAATTTTGTCGGTGTTGACCATGAACTGCAGGAACTCGCCATCCAGGCCGACACTGCCCACGGTGATGGTCGGCTTGCCGGTGAGCTGGCGGGTCCAACCGGCCAGGTTCAGCTCGGAACCCTCGAACTCCGGCTCCCAGAAACGCCGGGTGGAACAATGGAAAATATCCACGCCCGCGTCAGACAACGGCTTGAGGAACTCACCCAATGCCTCGGGGGTTTGCACCAGGCGCGCGGTGTAATCCTGCTGCTTCCATTGGGAGAAGCGGAAAATGATCGGGAATTGGGGGCCGACCGCCGCACGTACAGCTTGAATCAACTCGATGGCGAACCGCGAACGCTTGGCCTGGCTGCCGCCGTATGCATCCGTACGCGGGTTGCTGGCGTCCCAGAAGAACTGATCGACCAGGTAACCGTGGGCACCGTGGATCTCCACGCCGTCCATGCCGATGGCCTGGGCATCCTTGGCGGCCTGGGCGAAGGCGGTGATCACGTCCTGGATGTCCTGGGGCGTCATGCCGTGGACCACCACCTTGCCGTCCTTGAGCTTTTCCACTGGGCCATAGGCCGGCACGCTGGCATCCGGCTCGGTGCCAAGGCGGCGTACACTGCCGACATGCCACAGCTGCGGGACGATCTTGCCCCCTTCGGCATGCACCGCATCAACCACCTTCTTCCAGCCGGCCAATGCCGCTTCACCGTAGAAGTGCGGCACGTTCGGATAACCGTTGGCAGCCGGGTGGCCCACCACCGTGCCCTCCGTGATGATCAGGCCGACGCCGGCCGCCGCGCGACGGCGGTAGTACTCGATCACTTTGGAGTTGGGTACGCCACCCGGGGAAAACGAACGAGTCATCGGCGCCATCACCACACGGGACGGCAATTGCAGCGCACCGAGCTGGAACGGTTTGAACAAGGCTTGGACAGGCATGGGAGCACTCCGCACGAGAGGGATTTTATGATGCGGATAATATGGAGTGCGGACAGGGTGGGATAGCACTATTGATTGCGGTGATTAAGGGGTAAAAGCACGACGGGCAATCTTCAGTGACGATGTACGCACCGACGATCGTTTCCAGTTCGACCACAGGCAACAATCATTCGGGGATGCGGAACCATATCCTACGTTTAACCACCCACCCCGTGTGCACGAAGTAGAAATACCGTGCTCGAGGTAAACGCTGTACCACCTTAATTATCCAACTGCTTGGAGATAATCAATGTCGTCTGTAAACGGGATGGGAAGCACCCAAGTGCCCCTGCAGTTCGAGCAGCAACGAAATGAGCCTCACGGCTCCCAAGTTCAACCGGCCGACACCGCCAATATAAATTTTGGTGCCTCAGACTCTGCAAACGCTGGCAGCATCAATTATCAAAACAATCGTGAGCAGGCAGCAAAAGCCTTCCAGGCAGCCACCCAAAACTGGCCGGATGACCTGGAGACTTCCGGCTAAGAACAGTTAGGGGGAGCGCCGACAGCCAAGCAGGTGTCAGATCGGACGCCTGCTTGCCGCTATGTCAGCCAAGGGCCTTTTCGATGGCCTGGATGACACTCGGATCATCCGGCGCGGTACGCGGGGAAAAGCGCGCCAGTACCCGCCCATCCTTGCCCAGCAGGAATTTCTCGAAATTCCAGGTGATATCCCCGGGAAACTCCGCGCCCTCCCCCGCCAACAGGCGGTACAACTGGTGGCGCTCAGGACCGTTCACCGAAAGCTTGCTGCCCAGGGGAAAGCTCACGCCATAGTTGAGGCTGCAGAACGCCTGGATCTCGTCTTCGGTCCCCGGTTCCTGGCCTGCAAACTGATTGCATGGCAGGCCCAGCACAGTGAAGCCCTGGCCCTTGTATTGCTGGTAGAGGTTTTCCAGCGCGGCATATTGCGGGGTCAGCCCACATTTGGAGGCGACATTGACCACCAGCACGACTTGCCCCTTGTAGGGCGCCAGAGGCAGCTCCTGACCATCCAGGGCTTTGAGTTTAAGGTCGTGGAAAGCACTCATGACAAACTCCAGATTTCCCATATTCTGTGTAACGGCCATCCGAGATTACAGCCGCCCAGCCGGCAAGAATAGCCGCCAATCAAAAAAGGCGCCCGAAGGCGCCTTTCTTTTCAACTGACCGGGCGTACCCTGTCAATCAATGGTGGTGACCACCTTCGCCGTGCACGTGGCCGTGGGCCACTTCTTCCTGGGACGCGTCGCGGATGGCCACGATCTTGACCTGGAAGTTCAGGCGCTGGCCCGCCAGCGGGTGGTTGCCGTCAACGGTGACATCGTCGCCGTCCAGGTCGCGAATGGTCACGATCTGCATCTGGCCGTCCGGTGCGGAGGCGTGGAACTGCATGCCCACTTCCAGTTCGTCGACGCCTTCAAACATGCTGCGGCTCAGGGTGCTGACCAGTTCGGCCGAGTACTCGCCGTAGGCATCTTCGGGTTCTACGGCAACGGTCAGCTCATCACCTACCTCTTTGCCTTCCAGGGCCTTTTCCAGGCCCGGGATGATGTTCCCTGCGCCTTGCAGGTAGACCAGCGGCGCGCCGCCGGCGGAGCTGTCGATGACCTCACCAGCGTCGTTGGTCAGGGTATAGTCAATGGAGACAGCCTTGTTGGCGGCGATCGGCATGGGGCGAGACCTTTTGCATAAGAATGAAGAACGGACAAGTCTAAACAAGGATTTGCCCGAAAGCGAACAGAACCCGGACAGACGGGGGCAATCCAGTGACTCGACAGTCGTCGGATTTCATCAGGACGCGCACGGCCACTGGGTCGCGGCGCTGTCCTGCGGCCATACGCAGCACCTGCGCCACCAGCCGCCCTGGCAATCCCGGGCCTGGGTGGTTGACCCAGCGCAGCGCCTGGCAAAAATAGGCCAGCCCTTTGCCTGTGGCTGGTGTGCGCAGCGCCCGGATAACGATACCCTTGGCAGCTGATTCCCGGTCGGCGCGCAGCCATAGCGCACCACCCAAGCCATGCACCTTCAGAGAATTCGCATGCAGACTTTTTTTATCGCGCCCACCGATTTTGGTGTGGGTCTGACCTCCATCAGCCTTGGGCTGGTGCGTACCCTTGAGCGGGCCGGGCTGAAAGTCGGCTTTTTCAAGCCCATTGCCCAGCCCCATCCCGGCGACACCGGGCCTGAACGTTCCACCGAACTGGTGGCGCGTACCCACGGCCTGAAACCACCCCAACCCCTGGGCCTGGCCCATGTCGAGCGGATGCTCGGCGATGGCCAGCTCGATGAGCTGCTCGAAGAAATCATCACCCTGTACCAGCAGGCCGCCGTGGGCAAGGACGTGCTGATCGTCGAAGGCATGGTGCCGACCCGCAGCGCCAGCTATGCGGCACGGGTCAACCTGCACCTGGCCAAAAGCCTGGATGCCGAAGTCATTCTGGTCTCGGCCCCGGAAAACGAAGTGCTGACCGAACTCTCCGGCCGTGTGGAGTTGCAGGCACAACTGTTCGGCGGCCCGAAAGACCCGAAAGTGCTGGGCGTGATTCTCAACAAGGTGCAGACCGACGAAAGCATGGAAGCCTTCGCCACGCGCCTCAAGGAGCACTCGCCGTTGCTGCGCAGTGGCGATTTCCGCCTGCTCGGCTGCATCCCGTTCCAGCCGGAGCTCAATGCCCCACGTACCCGCGATGTGGCCGACCTGATGGGCGCGCAAGTGCTCAACGCCGGCGACTATGAAACCCGGCGCATGAACAAAATCATCATCTGCGCGCGCACCATGCGCAACACCGTGGAGCTGCTCAAGCCCGGCGTGCTGGTGGTGACGCCGGGGGATCGCGACGACATCATCCTCGCCGTCAGCCTGGCGGCGATCAATGGCGTGCCCCTGGCCGGCCTGTTGCTGACCAGCGACACCCTGCCCGACCCACGGATCATGGACCTGTGCCGTGGCGCGTTCCAGGCCGGGCTGCCGGTGTTGTCGGTGAGCACCGGCTCCTACGACACCGCCAACCAGCTCAACAGCCTGAACAAGGAAATCCCGATTGATGACCGCGAACGCGCGGAGATCATCACCGATTTCGTCGCCAGCCACCTGGACGCGCGCTGGCTGCACCAGCGTTGCGGCACGCCACGGGAGATGCGCCTGTCGCCGGCGGTGTTCCGCTACCAGTTGATCCAGCGCGCCCAGGCCGCCAACAAGCGCATCGTGCTGCCCGAAGGCAGCGAGCCGCTGACCGTGCAAGCCGCCGCCATCTGCCAGGCCCGGGGCATTGCCCGCTGCGTGCTGCTGGCCAAGCCGGCCGACGTCGAGGCCGTGGCCCGCGCCCAGGGCATCGAGTTGCCCGAAGGCCTGGAGATTCTCGACCCGGACCTGATTCGCGAGCGCTATGTCGAGCCAATGGTGGCGCTGCGCAAGAGCAAAAGCCTCAACGCACCGATGGCCGAGCAGCAACTGGAAGACACTGTGGTGATCGCCACCATGATGCTGGCGCTGGATGAAGTGGACGGCCTGGTCTCCGGGGTCATCCACTCCACCGCCAATACCATCCGCCCGGCCCTGCAACTGATCAAGACCGCGCCGGGCTGCACCCTGGTGTCGTCGGTGTTTTTCATGCTGTTCCCCGAGCAGGTGCTGGTGTACGGCGACTGCGTGATGAACCCGCACCCCAGCGCCGCGGAACTGGCGGAAATCGCCCTGCAAAGCGCCGACTCGGCCGCCGCCTTCGGCATCACCCCGCGCGTGGCGATGATCAGCTATTCCAGCGGCGATTCGGCCAGTGGCGAAGAAGTGGAGAAGGTCCGCGAGGCCACCCTGCTGGCCCATGAACAACAGAGCTCGCTGCTGATCGACGGCCCGTTGCAGTACGATGCCGCCGCCAACGAAAACGTCGCCCGGCAACTGGCGCCCAACAGCCTGGTGGCGGGCAAGGCCACAGTCTTTGTGTTCCCCGACCTCAACACCGGCAACACCACCCACAAGGCGGTACAGCGCAGCGCCGATTGCGTCAGCCTCGGGCCGATGCTGCAGGGCCTGCGCAAACCCGTGAACGACCTGCCCCGTGGGGCCCAGGTGGACGATATTGTCTACACCATCGCCCTGACTGCGATTCAAGCCGCCAACCGACCTATGGATGCCTAAATGCTGGATTTTCTGCCTGCCGCCCTGCGCGGGGTGATTGCCTCGTTACTGCTGGCGTTGAACACCCTCCTGCTGTGTTCATTTCTGTTTATCGTCGCGTTGTTCAAGGCGCTGCCGTTCGCCAAGCGCTTCAGCGAATGGTTGATGAACCACACCCATGAGGCGTGGATCAGCAACAACAAGGCCTGGATGAACCTGGTGTGCCGCACGCGCTGGCACCTCAAGGGCCTGGAAGGCCTGGACTACCAGCACTCGTACCTGGTGACCAGCAACCACCAGAGCTGGGTCGACATCATGGTGCTGCAGTACGTACTCAATCGGCGGATCCGCCCGCTGAAGTTTTTCCTCAAGCAGGAGCTGATCTGGGTGCCGGTGATCGGCCTGGCGTGGTGGGCCCTGGGTTTCCCCTTCATGAAGCGTTACACCAAGGCCTACCTGGAGAAACACCCGGAGAAAAAAGGCAAGGACCTGGAAACCACCCGCAAGACCTGTGCGAAGTTTCGCGACAACCCTGTGGGTATTTTCAACTTTGCCGAAGGCACGCGGTTTACCCCTGGCAAACATGCTCAGCAACAATCGCCGTTGCGCTATCTGCTCAAGCCCAAGGCCGGTGGCATTGCGTTTGTACTGGATGCCATGGGCGAGCAGTTGAAATCGCTGGTGAACGTGACCATTCACTACCCTGGCGGGCGTCCCGGCTATTGGGATCTGCTGTGCGGCAATGTGCGGGAGGTGGTGGTGCAGTTTGAAGAGGTACAGATCCCGGCCGAGTTCATTGGCAAGAACTATGAGCAGGACGGGGAATATCGGTTGGCGTTCCAGGGCTGGATCAACCAGCTGTGGGAAGACAAGGATGCCCTACTGAGCCGGCTTCACATCGAGTACTCAGGCAACTGATCGTTCCCACGCTCTGCGTGGGAATGCATCCCCTGACACTCCGCGTCACCACCTCAAGAGCGGACGCGGAGCGTCCAAGGCGGCGTTCCCACGCGGAGCGTGGGAACGATCAGCAAACGTACCGAAACAGTATTGTCGGCAACTGATTTTCCAGGCTCTCCCACTCAACCATACGCCCGGTTTAAACACCGGGTATCTGGATCGCGCACATCTGCGCCCTGAAAAATGATTACGGGAGCCAACTCTATGACCATCACCTCTTCATCCCCAATACTTCCTGCAACACCACAGCCAACCGCAGAAAACCAGACACAGCCGGCTTATAAACGAACCTATGAAGACGGCAATCTGACAATCAGCGCAGACTTCGATCTCGCGGACGTGAACAGTCAGGACAACTATAGAAACGTCACTATTAACACCGGCAACCACAACGACCGCATTCACCTGCGCCTGGACCCTGACCAAAAGTTGACGGCCGATATCAACGGCAAAAGCTATCCGCTAAACATGCCCAACCAACCGCTCTCTACAATCACGATCAATACCAACGGCGGCGACGACCGTGTGAGTGTTGATGACAACGTAAAAAGTATCCTCGAGATCAATACCGGAGACGGTAACGATTTCTTCAAGGGCGGAGGCGGTATTGCAAGCGTCCACTTGGGTGACGGGGATGACCAGGCCTACCTGGGTCTAGGCGGTACGCTTCATGGCGAAAACGGTAACGACTTCCTGGCCGGAGGTCGGGGTTGGCGGAACAACCTGCTGGGGGGGAGCGGCAGTAACATCATGATAGGCGCAAAAGTCGGTAACCTAGACCAGAAAACCTCTATCACAGGCAGCGGGGATCACGACACAATGACCGTGCTTTCTGGAAAATTTTCTATCAACAGTGGTGCCGGAACATCCTTCATCACCACCGAAGGCGTTGGCGAAATCAACATAGGCAAGGGCCACAACATAATCGATACCACCTCCCAAGCAGATATCTACGGAACCAAAGACACTGACGTACTCAACCGGGTCGAAGTGTCTGATGGCAAATCGGCCTAATCCCTAGATATAAAAAAGCCCGCCATCGATCACTCGATGGCGGGCTTTTAGCTTGCCGCTTAAAGCTTGCCGCTAACCCGCAGCAACTCCAGCACCTGCTTGACGCTGTCCTCCAGCGACAACGCCTGCGTATCAATCACCAGGTCGGCATTCAACGGCACGTCGTACGGGAACGACTCGCCAGGGATGTTATCCCCACCGGCGGCGTACAAGCCTTGCGGGTCACGTTCGGCACACACCAGCGGCGAGGCCTGCACGTAGACCGTGAGCAGGCGATCACTGCCGATCAGCGCCTTGGCCTGTTCGCGACCTTCGGCATCCGGCGCCACGAAGGCGGCCAGGGTCAGCAGGCCGGCTTCGTTGAACTGCCGCGCCACGTGGGCGGCACGCCGCCAGTTCTCGGTGCGCCCGGCACGGTCCTGTGGCAGGCCTTTATTGAGGTCATGCCGCAGGTTCTGCCCATCGAGCACAAACACCGCACGGCCCATGTCGAACAGCTTGCGCTCGACGGCATAGGCCAGGGTGCTCTTGCCCGCGCCCGACAGGCCGCTGAACAACACGGTAGCCGGCTGCTGGCCAAAGCGCTGGGCGCGCTCCTCGGTGGCCACGTGGGCCAGTTTGCCGTGCTGCGCAGCACCGCCATGGCTGGCCGGTGGCGCGATGATCATGCCCGCCGCCACGGTGCCGTTGGTCAACCGGTCGATCACGATAAAGGCGCCGGTGGTGCGGTTGCTGGCATAGCCGTCCAGGGCAATGGCCGCGTCGAGGCTGACCTTGACCCGGCCGATTTCGTTCAACTGCAAGGCACTGGCCGGGCCTTCCTCCAGAGTGTTCACATCCACGCGATGCACAATGCTGGCAATGGAACCCGGCACATAACTGGTGGCGCGCTTGATATCGTATTTCTTGCCCGGCAGCATCGGCTCCTCGGCCATCCACACCAGCATGGCGTCGAAGGCGTCGGTGACTTGCGGCACGTTGTCGGCATGCACCAGCAGGTCGCCACGGGAGATGTCGATCTCGTCTTCCATGGTCAGGGTCACCGCCTGGCCGGGGCCTGCGTGCTCCAGCTCACCGTCGAAGGTGACGATGGATTTGACGCGGCTGCTCTTGCCCGACGGCAGCACCACGACTTCGTCGCCCTTGTGCACGATGCCGCTGGCCAGGGTGCCGGCGAACCCCCGGAAGTTCAGGTTCGGCCGGTTGACGTACTGCACCGGGAACCGCAGGTCGGTGTAGTTGCGGTCGTTGGCGATCTCGACGGTTTCGAGGATCTCCATCAGCGACTGGCCGGTGTACCACGGCGAACGCTCGCTCTTGTTCACCACGTTATCGCCCTTGAGCGCCGACATCGGCACAAAGGCCATGGTGCTCGGCTTGAACGCGATGCCCTCGGCAAACTTCAGGTAGTCGGCCTTGATCGACTCGAAAATGCTTTCGTCGAAACCGTTGAGGTCCATCTTGTTGATGGCGATGACGATGTGCTTGATCCCCAACAGCGAGGCGATAAAGCTGTGGCGACGGGTCTGGGTCTGCACACCGTAGCGCGCATCCACCAGGATGATCGCCAGGTCACAGGTGGACGCACCGGTGGCCATGTTGCGGGTGTACTGCTCATGGCCCGGGGTGTCGGCGATGATGAATTTGCGCTTGGCGGTGGAGAAATAGCGGTAGGCCACATCAATGGTGATGCCCTGCTCACGCTCGGCCTGCAGACCGTCGACCAGCAAGGCCAGGTCGATATCGTCGCCGGTGGTGCCGACTTTCTTCGAGTCGCGGGTGATGGCTTCCAGATGGTCTTCGTAGATCATCTTCGAGTCGTGCAGCAGGCGCCCGATCAGGGTGCTCTTGCCGTCATCGACGTTGCCACAGGTCAGAAAGCGCAGCATTTCCTTGCGTTCGTGCTGGCCCAGGTAGGCGAGGATGTCCTCGCTGATCAAATCAGATACGTGCGACATGACAACCCCTTAGAAATAACCCTGACGTTTTTTATCTTCCATGGAGCCGGCGCCATCGTGGTCGATGACCCGGCCCTGGCGCTCGGAAGTTCGCGTCAGGAGCATTTCCTGGATGATGTCCGTCAGCGTCTCGGCTTCGGACTCCACCGCGCCCGTCAGCGGGTAGCAGCCAAGGGTACGGAAACGGACTTTCTTCTTGACGATACGGGCTTTGTCTTCGTCGGACAGGTGTTCGAGAATGCGCTCGTCATCGATCATGATCAGCGTGCCGTTCTTCTCGATCACTTCACGTTCGGCGGCGAAATACAGCGGCACGATCGGGATGCCTTCCAGATAGATGTACTGCCAGATATCCAGCTCGGTCCAGTTGGACAGCGGGAACACGCGGATCGACTCGCCCTTGTTGACGTTGCCGTTGTAGACGTTCCACAACTCCGGGCGCTGGTTTTTCGGGTCCCAGCGGTGCTTGCTGTCGCGGAACGAGTACACGCGCTCCTTGGCGCGGGATTTCTCTTCATCGCGACGGGCACCGCCGAACGCGGCGTCGAAACCATGCTGGTCCAAGGCCTGTTTGAGGCCTTCGGTCTTCATGATATCGGTGTGCTTGGCGCTGCCGTGGGTGAACGGATTGATGCCCTGCGCTACGCCGTCCGGGTTGACGTGGGTGATCAGCTCCAGGCCCAGTTCCTCGACCATGCGGTCGCGGAACTTGTACATTTCCTGGAATTTCCACTGGGTGTCCACATGCATCACCGGGAACGGCAACTTGCCCGGAAAGAATGCCTTGCGCGCCAGATGCAGCATCACGGCGGAGTCTTTGCCGATGGAGTAGAGCATTACCGGGTTGTCGAACTCAGCGGCAACCTCACGGATGATGTGGATGCTCTCCGCCTCCAGCTGTTTGAGATGCGTCAGTTTATCGACCATGGCTACTCACGGAAAAACGATTCTTTTTGGACGGCCTGCGGGCCGTGTTCGAGCGAGGCATGCTAGCACAGCACCTGCTTCTATTCAGGGAGCCTGCTAGATCGAAACGGTATATGGATATACCTCTCGGTTTGCCCGCAATGGCGGGCCTGTGGGGAGGCTTAGATCGGGTTGGGACAGTCGATAAACAGGTGCTCCAGGGCAAAGCGCCGGGCCAGGTAATCGCCCAGGGCCTGCACGCCATAACGCTCGGTGGCGTGATGGCCGGCGGCGATAAAGCTGATGTCGTTTTCCCGGGCGCTGTGGAAGGTTTGCTCCGACGCTTCGCCACTGAGATACAGATCGACCCCGGCCAGCACGGCCTGATCGATGTAACCCTGGCCACCGCCCGTGCACCAGCCCACGCGGCGGATCATCGCGCTGCCTTCGATCAGCAGCGGTTCGCGGCCCATGGCTTCCTGCACGCGGCGGGCGAAATCCCGCGCCGACAACGGCTCGGCCAGGGAGCCCACCAGCCCCACAACCTTGAGGTTGTCCGGGTCCAGCGGGCCCTCGACGGTGATGTCCAACTGGCGGGCCAACTGCACGTTGTTGCCCACGTCTGGGTGCAGGTCCAGCGGCAGGTGGTAGGCCAAGAGGCTGATGTCGTGCTTGAGCAGGGTCTTGAGGCGGCGCTGCTTCATGCCGGTGATGCACGGGCTCTCGCCCTTCCAGAAATAGCCGTGGTGCACCAGCACCAGATCGGCCTTGGCCTCTACCGCCGCGTCGAGCAGCGCTTGGCTGGCGGTCACGCCACTGACAATGCGCAATACCTGCGGCCGGCCTTCGACCTGCAGGCCATTGGGGCAGTAGTCGGCAATTTTTGCGCTGTTCAAGTAGCGATCCGCTTCTTCAACCAGGGTGCTCAGGGCAACGGCCATAAAAGACTCCTAAATATCCCGTTCAGAGGCGCTCGCGGCCTCGTATAATGCGCGACATTATGGGCGCTCCCACGCCCCCTGCAACCTGTCAGGACTTACTTGATGCTCAAGGTGCTGCGTTTTTTTGGATGGCCATTGTTGGCCGGCGTGCTGATCGCGATGCTGATCATTCAGCGTTATCCGCAATGGGTCGGCCTGCCAAGCCTGGACGTCAACCTGCAACAGGCACCGCAAACCAGCGCAGTGCAACAGGGCCCGGTGACCTACGCCGATGCCGTGGTGGTGGCCGCGCCTGCGGTGGTCAACCTGTACACCACCAAAGTCATCAATAAACCGGCGCACCCGTTGTTTGAAGACCCGCAGTTCCGGCGCTTTTTCGGCGACAACTCGCCCAAGCAGCGCCGCATGGAGTCGAGCCTGGGCTCCGGGGTGATCATGAGCCCGGAAGGCTACATCCTCACCAACAACCATGTCAGCACCGGGGCCGACCAGATTGTGGTGGCCCTGCGTGATGGCCGCGAAACCCTGGCGCGGGTGGTGGGCAGCGACCCGGAAACCGACCTGGCCGTTTTGAAAATCGACCTCAAGCACCTGCCGTCCATCACCATCGGCCGCTCCGAAGGCCTGCGCGTCGGCGATGTGGCGCTGGCGATCGGCAACCCGTTCGGTGTCGGCCAGACCGTGACCATGGGCATCATCAGCGCCACCGGGCGCAATCAGTTGGGCCTCAACAGCTACGAAGACTTTATCCAGACCGACGCGGCGATCAACCCGGGCAACTCCGGCGGCGCACTGGTGGACGCCAATGGCAACCTGACCGGCATCAACACCGCGATCTTCTCCAAGTCCGGTGGCTCCCAGGGCATCGGTTTCGCGATCCCGGTGAAGCTGGCGATGGAAGTGATGAAGTCGATCATCGAGCACGGCCAGGTGATCCGTGGCTGGCTGGGGATTGAAGTGCAACCGCTGACCAAGGAGCTGTCGGAATCCTTTGGCCTGACCGGGCGCCCGGGCATCGTCATCGCCGGCATCCTGCGCGGCGGCCCGGCAGAAAAGGCCGGGATGCAGGTCGGCGATGTGATCCTCAGCATCGACGGCGAACCGGCGGGCGATGGCCGGCGTTCGATGAACCAGGTAGCGCGGATCAAGCCCACGGAAAAGGTCGCGATCCAGGTCATGCGCAATGGCAAAGAGATCAAGCTGCTGGCCGAAGTGGGCTTGCGCCCGCCGCCCGCACCGGTGAAAGAGCAGGAATAAAGGGCAACCCTTAAAGAGAGACACTCTCAATAGTCATGTTATATTATTTCAATATTGATATTGGAATGTTAGACCATGACGTCTCGAAAGTTTGCGCCCCTGGCCGGTCTTGCCTTGGGATTGCTGGTGGACCCGGTGTTTGCAGAAGACACCACCCCCCTTGAGTTGGCCACCACCAGCATCACCGGCGAGGCCTATGAATCCGCCACCGGCCCGGTCAAGGGCTACCGCGCAACCCGCTCGGCCAGCGCAACCAAGACCGACACCGCCCTGCGCGATATCCCACAATCGATCAGTGTGATTCCCGCCACGGTGCTCAAGGACCTGGGCAGTCACAATGTCGAGCGCGCCCTGGAATTTGCCGGCGGCGTGTCCAAGCAGAACAACTTCGGTGGCCTGACTCTTTACGAATACAGCATTCGCGGCTTCACCACTTCGCAGTTCTACCAGGACGGGTTCAGCGCCAACCGTGGCTACCCCAGCACCCCGGACACGGCCAATATCGAACGCATCGAAGTGCTCAAGGGCCCCGCCGCCAGCCTGTATGGCCGTGGCGACCCCGGCGGCACCGTGAATATCGTCACCAAGAAGCCCCAAGCCGAAGCCTTCACCACCGTGCAGACCAGCGCCGGCAGTTGGGACCGCTACCGCACCGCCGTGGATATCAACACCCCGCTGGACAGCGAAGGCCGGGTGCTGTCGCGGGTCAATCTGGCGGTAGAGGACAACCACAGTTTCCGCGATCATGTGCAAAGCAAACGGGTATTTGTCGCCCCTTCGTTCAGCTGGCAACTGGACCCGGACACCCGCTTGCTGGTGGAAAGTGAGTTCGTGCGCCACAGCTCCACGTTCGACCGCGGCCTCGTCGCCCCCAACAACCGCTGGAGCGGCATGTCCCGCTCGACCTTCCTTGGCGAGCCCAACGACGGCGATATCGACAACCACAACAACCGCCTGCAAGCCACCCTCGAACATCACTTGAACGATGCCTGGAAACTGCGCCTGGCCAGCCACTACAAACAGGGCAGCCTGTGGGGCGAAGCCTCGGAAAACCGCGCGCTGAATGCCGACGGCCATACCATCAACCGCCGCTACCGCCAGCGCTCCATGGGCTGGCACGACAGCATCACCCAGTTGGAGCTGCGTGGCCTGTTCGAGATCGGCAGTTGGCAGCATGAAGTGCTGATCGGCACCGAGTACGAGGACTACCGCAAGAAAGAACGGGTGACCGCCATCGCCGGCAGCTACCCCATCGACATCTATAAGCCGGTCTACGGCCAGCCCAAGCCCAATGGCCTGCGCTCGGGCAGCGATTTTTTCACCCAGGTGAAAAGCCAGGCGCTGAACCTGCAAGACCAGATCATCTTTACCGACCGCCTGCGCGGGGTGGTGGGCGTGCGCCTGGAGCACGTCGAGCAAAGCTCGCAGGACTACACCCGCAACGGTGCCAAGAGCCAGAAAACCCACGATGTCATGACCCAGCGGGCTGGCCTGCTGTATCAACTGACCCCGCAAGTGGGCCTGTTTGCCAACGCCTCCACCTCGTTCAAACCGCAAAGCGAGCTGGACGCAGCCGGCAATTTCCTCAAGCCCGAGGAAGGCATTGGTTATGAAGTCGGCATCAAGAGCGAGCTGTTCGACGACCGCCTGAGCGCGACCCTGGCCGCCTTCCATATCGAAAAGGAAAACACCCTGGCCACCGACCCGGCCACCGACACCAAACGCGCCATCGGCAAGGCCCGCAGCCAGGGCTTGGACCTGCAAGTGAGCGGGCAACTGACGGATGCCGTGCGAGTGATTGGCGCCTTGGCCTACATCGACGCCGAAGTGACCAAGGGCGACAAAGAGATCCCCACCGGTAGCCGCATTCTCGGCGTGGCCAAACGCAGTGGCAGCCTGTTGGGCGTGTATGAGTTCCAGGATGGCGCCCTGCGTGGCTCGGACCTGGGCGCGGCGTTTACCTATGTCGGCGACCGTTCAGGCGAGGCCGGTAAAAGCTTCGAGTTACCGGCCTACCACACGGTGGACCTGCTGGCCCATTACAAGGCCAGCGATAACGTCACCGTGGGCCTGAACCTCAACAACCTGTTCGACGAGAAGTACTACGAGCGCTCCTACAGCAACTACTGGGTCACCCCCGCAGAGCCGCGCAACTTCACCGTCAGCCTGACCCTCAACCTGTAAAAGGACCTCACCATGCAAGCGCTCAAATCATTGGCTGTGCTCGGCCTGCTGTTCGCCACCCAGGTCTCGGCCCATGGCCTGTGGACCGAACAACGCCGCGGCCATCTCGAAGTGATCTACGGCCACGGTGCCGAAGACGAAGCCTTCAAGGCCAGAAAAGTCAGCGGCGCCTGGGCCTATGACGCCGGTGGCCGGATGATCCCGGTGACCGTACAACGCCTGGTCGACCAGGCGCGCCTGCAACCGCTCAAGCCGCCCGCCGTACTGGCCGTGGCCTTTGATAATGGCTTGTGGTCGCAAACCCCGGACAAGAAGTGGGTGAACCAGGGCCGCAGCCAGGTACCGGGCGCCGTCGAAACCACCCAGGCCTTGAAATACAGCCTGGCGATCTATCAGGCCGGGGCGAAACTGCCCAAGCTGGATCAGCTGAGGATGGTGATCGTGCCCGAGGTCGACCCACTGACCGTCGGCCCCGGCCAATCGCTGCCGGTACGGGTGTTGATCGACGGCAAGCCCGCCGCCGGGATCAAGCTGATTGGCGACTACCGTAGCGCACCGAATACCTTGAGCACCGAGACCGACCAGGATGGCCGGGCCCGGGTACTGGTGCGCAACGAGGCGTTGAATGTGATTGCGGCGCAGGCGCAAGTACCGGTCAAGGGTAATAGCGAGATTCAGACCCGTGCGCTGTTCAGTTCACTGACCTTCCTGGGCCAACCGCACCACGAATAAACACCGCTGAACCCCTGTGGGAGCCAGCTCCCACACAGGCAAGCCCCACACTAGCCAGCGGCCACATTAGAGGCTGACAGGCGCTCTTTCGCATAAGCTATTAAGCGCCGCCGCCCACTGCGGATCATCATTGAGGCACGGCACCAGCACCAACTCCTCGCCCCCGGCTTCGCGGAACTGTTCCAGGCCGCGATCACCAATCTCTTCCAGGGTCTCGATGCAATCGGCGACAAACGCCGGGCACATCACCAACAGCTTCTTCACCCCTTGCCGGGCCAAGGCCTCCAGGTGGGCCTCGGTGTAGGGTTCGATCCACTTCGCCCGGCCCAGGCGGGACTGGAACGCCACCGACCATTTATCGTCCGCCAGGCCCATGCGCGCGGCAAAGTCGCGGGCGACGCTAAAGCACTGCCCGCGATAACAGGTGGTGCGCACCTGCGGCGAGGCATTGGCGCAGCAGTCGCCCGTGCCGTCGAGGGCATGCCCGGGGTTGAGCTTGTTCAAATGCCGCTCCGGCAGGCCGTGGAAGCTGAACAACAGGTGATCGTAATCCTGCTGCAAATGCGGCCTGGCACTGGCCACCAGGGCGTCGAGGTATTCCGGCTGGTCGTAGAACGGTTGCAGGATCGAGAACTGCAGGTCGAGTTGTTTATCCCGCACCACCCGCCGCGCCTCTTCAATCACCGTGGTCACGGTGCTGTCGGCAAACTGTGGGTACAACGGCGCCAGCGTGACCTTGTGGATGCCCTGGCCGGCCAGGCGGGTCAGCACGCTCTCAATCGACGGTTCGCCATAACGCATCGCCAGTTCCACCGGGCCCTGGGTCCACTGGGCGGTCATCTGCTGCTGCAAGCGGCGACTGAGCACCACCAGCGGTGAGCCTTCGTCCCACCAGATCGAGGCGTAGGCATGGGCCGATTGCTCGGGACGCTTGATCAGGATCAGCGACACCAGCAAACGCCGCACCGGCCACGGCAGGTCAATCACATACGGGTCCATCAAGAACTGATTGAGGTAGCTGCGCACATCGGCCACCGAAGTGGACGCCGGTGAACCCAGGTTGACCAGTAACAACGCGTGATCCGTCATGCAACATCCTATCTCTCAGAGGCGGCGGGACAAGTCGTCCAGGGCCGCGTGCAACTCAGTGAACTGAAAAGTGAAACCGGCGGCCAGCAACCGCTCGGGTAGTGCCTTCTGCCCGCCCAGCAACAGGCCGGACAACTCCCCCAACAAGGCCCGCAAGGCAAACGCCGGCATCGGCATGAAGGCCGGGCGGTGCAGCACCTGGCCCAGGGTCTTGGCGAACTCGCGGTTACGCACCGGCTGGGGCGCGCAGGCATTATAAGGACCGCTGGCGTCAGGTTTGTGCAGAAGAAAATCAATCAGGGCGATTTGATCCTTGATATGTACCCACGGCATCCACTGCCGGCCGTTGCCGATAGGCCCGCCCAGCGCCAGTTTAAAGGGCAATAGCAACCGCGACAAAAAGCCGCCCTCGGCCGCTAGCACCAGGCCAGTACGCACCAACACTACCCGCAGGCCTAAGGCTTCGGCGCGCTGGGCGGTTTCTTCCCAGGCGATGCACAACTGGCTGGGAAAATCGTCCAACACCGGGCCACTGGTTTCGGTCAGCTCGCGTTCACCGCCATCGCCATACCAGCCCACCGCCGAACCGGAAATCAATACCGCAGGTTTCACCGCCAGGCCCTCAAGCCAGGCCAGCAGGGTTTCCGTGAGGCTGATGCGGCTGCTCCACAGCAAGGCCTTGCGCTTGTGGGTCCAGAGGCGGTCGGCAATCGGCGCGCCGGCCAGGTTGATGACCGCGTCCACCGGCTGCGTGATGTCCTGCAAACGGG
Organism: Pseudomonas sp. GW821-FHT01D09; assembly: GCF_059422465.1. NCBI lineage: Bacteria > Pseudomonadati > Pseudomonadota > Gammaproteobacteria > Pseudomonadales > Pseudomonadaceae > Pseudomonas > Pseudomonas sp. GW821-FHT01D09. The sequence goes on along the minus strand of NZ_JBWKWY010000017.1, from coordinate 87,571 downwards.
CCACACCCTGCACCTGCGCACCGCACAACCTGGCGACCTGCGCGGGGTGGCGGCTCCACACTGTCAACCGATGCCCCTGGGTGCTCCAGTGCTGGCAGAGCTGGCGGCCGATCAGACCCGTACCGCCGGTCAGCAAAATATGCATGAGATCTTCCTCCTGTAACGTTGGCCGGGCATCGCTGGTCTATTTTATAAGCAGGGATCTTTTTAATCGGCGCGACCTGGGTTTAACCATAGGCCACGCCACACGTTAAGGCATGCCGAAACTTATACCAAAAAACAATATTGTACAGCTATTGGTGTCGGCGTAGTCTGTACCCAACGGTAAAACGAGGCCTCCCATGACTGTTCCCATCGCGATCATCGGTACCGGCATCGCCGGACTTTCAGCCGCCCGCGCGTTAAAAGATGCCGGGCACGTTGTCCAACTCTTCGATAAAAGCCACGGCAGTGGCGGGCGCATGTCCAGCAAGCGCAGCGAGGCCGGCACGTTGGATCTGGGCGCGCAGTATTTCACGGCCCGCGACCGGCGCTTCGTCAATGAAGTACAACGCTGGCAAGCCAATGGCTGGGCCGCCGAGTGGGAGCCGCAACTCTACAACTTCCAGTCCGGGCAACTGAGCCCCTCTCCCGATGAGCAGACCCGCTGGGTCGGCACCCCGCGCATGAGCGCCATCACCCGCGCCTTGCTCGATGACCTGCCGGTGGAGTTTGGCTGCCGTATCACCGAAGTGTTCCAGGGCCAACAACACTGGAACCTGCTGGACGCCGACGGCGACAACCATGGCCCTTTCAGCCACGTGATCATTGCCACCCCGGCGCACCAGGCCACCGCCCTGCTGGCGGCGGCGCCCAAGCTGGCGAGCACCGCCGCCGGGGTGAAAATGGACCCGACCTGGGCCATCGCCCTGGCCTTCGATACGCCACTGGATACGCCGATGGAAGGCTGTTTCGTACAAAACAGCCCCCTCGACTGGCTGGCCCGCAACCGCAGCAAACCAGGGCGGGACGCCACGCCGGACACCTGGATCCTGCACGCCACCAGTGCCTGGAGCAAACAGCACCTGGACCTGCCCAAGGACGCCATTATCGAGTTGCTGCACGGCGCCTTTGCCGAACTGCTGCACTGCAGCATGCCGGCGCCCGTCTTCAGCCTGGCCCATCGCTGGCTGTATGCACGCCCCGCAAGCGGTCATGAATGGGGGGTATTGGCGGATGCCGACCTGGGCTTGTATGCCTGTGGCGACTGGTGCCTGTCGGGACGGGTCGAAGGGGCCTGGCTCAGCGGCCAGGAAGCGGCGCGGCGCCTGGTCGAACATTTGCGCTAAGCCGCTGCAATCGCTGCTATCCCGTCAGCAGGGAATAATCGGCCTATAAAACCTATACAAAATATTTGACTTGTACACCGCAAAACCTATGATGAAATTAGTTGTACAGAAAATAAAATCTGTACAGGAGTCTTGCAGAGGTTTGCCATGTCCAGTCCCCTGTCCGCCATCGGCAAACCGAAAATCGCCATCAGCGCCTGCCTGCTTGGCGAGAACGTGCGCTTCAATGGCGGGCACAAGCAATCCTCCCTGTGCCGCCAGACACTCAGCGCCTACTTCGACTTCGTGCCACTGTGCCCGGAAGTCGCCATCGGCCTGGGCATCCCCCGCGAGCCGATTCGCCTGGTGGGCGACCCGCAGCAGCCGCAAGCCGTGGGTACGGTGCATCGTGAACTGAACGTGACCGCCGCGCTGCACGCCTACGGCCAGGACATGGCCGCCGAGCACACTGACCTGTGCGGCTACATTTTTATGCAGAAGTCACCGTCCTGTGGCCTGGAACGGGTCAAGGTCTACCGCGACAACGGCACCCCGGTCGAGGGCGGCGGGCGTGGTATCTATGCCCAGGCCTTCTGTGCCCGCCACCCTAACCTGCCAGTGGAGGAAGATGGCCGCCTGCACGACCCGGTGCTGCGCGAAAATTTCCTGACCCGGGTATTTGTCTACGCCTCGTGGCAGCAATGGCTGGCCGAGGGCCTGACCCGTCATCGCCTACTGGCCTTCCACTCGCGCTATAAATACCTGCTGATGGCCCACAGCCCGGCCCACTACAAAAGCCTCGGCCATCTGTTGGGCAGCATGGGCAAGGACTGCGACCTGCCAGCCCTGGCCGCCGAGTATTTCAGCGAGTTGATGACCGCGCTGCAAAGGTGCGCCACCCGTGGCACCCATTCCAACGTGCTGCAACATATCAGCGGCTACCTCAAGCAGGCCCTCAGTGCCGCAGACAAGCAGGAAATGCAGACCCTGATCGGCCAATACCGCCACGGCATCGTACCGTTGGTGGTGCCGCTGACCTTGCTCAAGCATCACTTTCGCCACCACCCGGACCGCTACATCGCGCAGCAGGCCTACCTGCAACCGCACCCGGAAAACCTCAGCCTGCGTAATGCGATCTAACCCATGAATGCGTCCCTGCAACCTCCCGCCCACCCCGTCGCCAACCTGGCCCTGGAACAAGGCTGGCTACCGATTCGCGAGGTGTCCCGCCAGACCGGGGTCAACGCGGTGACCCTGCGTGCCTGGGAGCGGCGCTACGGCCTGATCGTGCCGCAACGCACGCCCAAGGGCCACCGGCTGTTCGGCGCCGACCATGTGCAGCGCATCCAGACCATCCTGACCTGGCTCAACCGTGGCGTGCCGGTCAGCCAGGTCAAGCAACTGATCGACAACGCCCAGCCGGTGGACGCCAGCGCTGAAAACGAATGGCAGGGCCTGCGCCAGACCCTGGTGCAAGCCATCGGCCAACTGGCCGAGCGCCGGGTGGATGCGGTGTTCAACCAGGCCATGGCCCTCTACCCGCCGCGCACCCTCTGCGAGCACCTGTTGTTGCCGCTGCTCAAGGAGCTGGACCAACGTTGGCAAGGCCAGTTCGGCGCACAGATGGAGCGGGTGTTTTTTTATTCCTGGCTGCGCAGCAAATTCGGCGCGCGGCTGTATCACAACAATCGCCAGCTCAGTGGCTCCCCTTTATTGCTGATCAATCATTCCAACCGGCCACTGGAGCCGCACCTGTGGTTGAGCGCCTGGCTGGCCAGCAGCGCCGATTGCCCGGTGGAAGTCTTCGACTGGCCGCTGCCCACCGGCGAGCTGGCCCTGGCGGTCGAACACCTGCAACCACGCGCCGTGCTGCTGTACTCCAGCCAGGCCCTCCATTTGGCAGGCCTGCCGAAACTATTGAGCGGTGCCCGTTGCCCAATTCTGATCGCCGGCCCCACGGTCTGCATCCACCAGGCCGAGTTGTCCGTCTTAACCCAGGACATCCCCGGGCTGTTGTTGGCCGAAGACCCGTTGTCGGCCCATCAGCTCCTGATCCAGCATGGGCTTCTCTAATGCATCTGATCTGGCTGCGCAGCGACCTGCGCCTGCATGACAACACCGCCCTCGCCGCCGCCTGCCAGCGCGGGCCGACGGCGGCGGTGTACCTGATCACCGCCGCGCAGTGGCTGGCCCATGACGATGCGCCGTGCAAGGTGGACTTCTGGCTGCGCAACCTCAAGGCCCTGAGCCTGGCCCTGGGAAAGCTGAATATTCCCCTGCTGATCCGCCATGCCGACACCTGGGACCAGGTGCCGCAGGTGCTGGTGGAGGTGTGCCAGAGCCTGTCGGTCGAGAGCGTCCACGCCAACGAAGAATACGGGATCCACGAAAGCCGGCGTGATGCCGCCGTGGCCCGGGCCCTGGCAACACAAGGGGTGAGTTTTCAGCGTTATCTGGACCAGTTGCTGTTCCAACCCGGCAGTGTGCTGACCAAGACGGGCACCTACTTCCAGGTGTTCAGCCAGTTTCGCAAGGTCTGCTACAACCGCCTGCACACGGCCCTGCCGCGCCGGGTGGCGACGCCCAAGGCCCAGGCCGCCTTGGCCTTGGCCAGCGATGCCGTGCCCGGGCAGGTCAAGGGCTTTGCCCCGCCCAGCGACACCCTGCGCGCCCTTTGGCCGGCCGGTGAAGATGAGGCGCAGCGGCGCCTTGCACAGTTTGCCGACGCACAGATCAGCTATTACAAGGACGAACGCGACTTCCCGGCCAAGCCCGGCACCAGCCAACTGTCGGCGTACCTCGCCGCTGGCGTGGTGTCGCCGCGCCAATGTCTGCACGCGGCGCTGCAAAGCAACCAGGGTGAATTTGAAAGCGGCGATACCGGCGCCATTACCTGGATCAACGAGCTGCTGTGGCGCGAGTTCTACAAACATATCCTGGTGGGCTACCCACGGGTGTCGCGTCATCGCGCGTTTCGCCCGGAAACCGAAGCCGTGGCCTGGCGCCACGCCCCCGCGGACCTGGCCGCCTGGCAGGAAGCGCGCACCGGCCTGCCGATCATCGATGCCGCGATGCGCCAACTCTTGGCAACCGGCTGGATGCATAACCGCCTGCGCATGGTGGTGGCGATGTTTTTGACCAAAAACCTGTTGATCGACTGGCGCGAAGGCGAGCGCTTTTTTATGCGCCACTTGATCGACGGCGATCTGGCGGCCAACAACGGCGGCTGGCAATGGAGCTCGTCCACCGGCACCGATTCGGCACCGTACTTCCGTATTTTCAGCCCGTTGAGCCAGTCCGAGAAGTTCGACGGCGAAGGGCGTTTCATCAAGCAGTGGCTGCCGCAACTGGCGGGCTTGAACAAACAGCAAGTGCACCATCCCGCCGCCGCCGGCGATCTGTTTGGCGTGGCCGACTACCCGCAGCCCATTGTCGACCTCAAGCATTCCCGTGAACGCGCGTTGGCGGCCTTTCGCGCCCTGCCCTCACGCCAGGCGGCGGGAGACAGGTATGCGTGATGGCCTGCGACAGTTCGCCGATTCCTTCACCCCACTGGGCACACACAACCGGCACCGGCTCGACAACCTGTACAGCCAGGACATATCGTTTACCGATCCACTGCATCAGGTCCGCGGTATCAGCGCGCGGTGTTACGAACATCTGCTGGTAGTTGGCCGGCCGGTCCGTTGGTTGAAAGGGAGAATGGCATGAGCCTGACATCGCCACGCCGTTATTGGCTGACCGGGGCAAGCAGTGGCCTTGGCGCCGCCCTGGCCGAGGTGTTGCTCGACAGCGGCGCCCAGGTGGCGCTGAGTGCGCGTGCCAAGGCACCGCTGGAGCAACTTGCCCAACGCTATCCTGGGCAAGTGCTGGTGGTCGCCGGCAACTTGACCAACAGCCAGGTCGTACGGGAAATCGGCGAGCAGATCGCGCAAACCTGGGGGGCCCTGGACACCGTGCTCCTGAATGCCGGCACCTGCGAATACGTGGATGCCAAGCAGTTCGATGCGTCGATTATCGAACATGTGGTGCGCACCAACCTGCTGGCCAGCAGTTATTGCATCGAAGCCGCCTTGGCGCTGCTGCGTGCCGGGCAAACCCCGCACCTGGTGGGCGTCGCCAGTGCGGTCACGTACCTGCCGATGCCCCGTGCAGAAGCCTATGGCGCGTCCAAGGCCGGCCTGCGTTCCCTGTTTGAAGCCCAGCGCCTTGACCTGTCTCCCGAAGGCATTGACGTCACGGTTGTCAGCCCCGGTTTCGTCGATACGCCGCTGACCGAACACAATGACTTTCCAATGCCCTTGAGCTGGCCGGCCGACAAGGCCGCGCGGCATATTGTCGGCAAACTGGAAGAGCGCCCCCTGGAGATTGCCTTCCCGGCGCTGTTTATCGCCACCCTGTGGCCGCTGTCGACATTGCCGAACCGCACGCGACTGATCATCGGCAAGCGCATGCTGCGCAGCCCGCCGCCGCACAAGGACAACCTGTGAAGATCGCCATTGTCGGCAGCGGGATTTCCGGGCTGACCTGCGCCTATCTGCTCAGCCGCCGCCATGACATCAGCGTATTTGAAGACGGCGTGGCCAGTGCCCTGCGCGTGGCCCAGGCGTTTGGGCAAACCCTGTAAACCGTGATGCAGGAGCGACGCGCTTGCCTGCCGGCAGCGCGCCGAAAAAAACTGGAGCCGGTCGGCTTTTACTTGCAGCTTGACGCTTGAACCTTGAAGCTGCCCCCCATGACCACCATCCCCCACACCCAAATCGCCGAACCCGCCGTCACCTGTTCCACCTGTGCAGCCTGCTGCTGCCAATTGGAAGTCATGCTGATCACCGACACCGGCGTGCCTGATCGCTTTATCGACACCGACGACTGGGGCGGCGAAGTCATGCTGCGCCTGGACGACGGCTGGTGCGCGGCGCTGGATCGCGACACGATGATGTGCACGATCTATGAGAAGCGACCATTGATTTGCCGGGAGTTCGAGATGGGCGCGCCGGAGTGCCTTGAAGAGCGCCAGGGGATTGCGACGGTCTACCGCTGAACCAAGGCCAATGAAGATCCCATATGGAAGCGGGCTTATGTGGAAGCTTGTGTGGGAGCTGGCTTGCCTGCGATAGCATCACTACGGTGTAACTGATACACCACAGCGCCTGCATCGCGGGCAAGCCCGGCTCCCACACCAGCCCACACACATAGGTTCTGCAGTGTCTGGGGAATATCAGAGCGGCATTGTGTAGTTCAACGAATAGCTCTCGACACCATCGTTGCGGCTGCTGATACCGGCGTTGGAATAGTGCGTGGCCCGGATCCCCACCTGATGCCCGCCGGCAAAACGCAAGCCCAAGCCCAGGCGGTCTTCAAACTGGAAAGCCCCGCCGATATTGTTGTCTTCGACCCGGCTGCGTGAAAACAGCGCCATGCCGATCCCCGCTTCGATGTAGGGCTTCACCGACTCGCCGGCGAACTCATACACAAACACCGGCGAAAACGACAGGCTGCTGACACTCGCACGTTCGTCCCCCTCCCAGAAGGTATAAGCGCCGCTCCAGTAGCCGGTCAGGCGGCCGACATCGCTCTGCCACCAGCTCTTGTCCCAGTCCGATTGCAGGCCCAGGCGATACGTCATGGTCGAATCGCTGGTATGCCCCACCGCAAACTCCAGGCCGGCTGCCTGGGCCGAAATCGAATGCCCCACCACAACGGCTGCAATCGCAGCCAAACAGAACAAGCGCTTCATAAGAAACATCCTTTCCAAACGAATTTGTATGATTTTTTACCGCTAATCAGGAGCTATAGAAATCACGGAGTAAGCAGAAGTTCAGTTAAAAAAACCCGCTGTTTCACGAATTTTTTACCGCTCGAAACTGCGCACAACGCCGCTGGAGTTCCAGAGTGTGGGTAGGATATTTCTTAGGTGCTGCGGCTCGCCGCTGGTCCAGAATTGCGCGGTACGGGGGGTGCCATCGGCCAGCAGTTGGCGCTCACCCAGCAGACGCTGTAGCTGGCGCGCCACTGCTGCGCCGGTATCGATCAGGATGATCGACGGTGGCAGCATCGTCGCCAGCAATGGCTTAAGGAAAGGATAGTGGGTGCAACCAAGGATGAGCGTGTCGCAGCCGGCCTCGACCAGCGGCGCGACATACCCTTGCAGCAACTGGCGCAGCACCGGGCTGCCCAGGTCGCCGGCCTCGATCAGCTCGACCAGCCCCGGGCATGGCTGGGTAATCACCCGTACATCGGTGGCAAAGCGATCCAGCAACGCGGCAAACTTGGCGCTTTGCAGGGTGCCCGTGGTGGCGAGTACGCCGACCACGCCACTGCGGGTCGCGGCAGCCGCCGGTTTGACCGCCGGCTCCATGCCCACCAGCGGCCAATCCGGGTAATCGCTGCGCAAATCCGCGACCGCCGCCACGGTTGCCGTGTTGCAGGCAATCACAAAGGCCTTGGCGCCCTGCTCGCGGAAAAACTCTGCGACCACCCGCGAACGTTCGCGAATGAAGGCCGGGGTTTTCTCGCCATAGGGGATATGCCCGCAATCGGCCACGTACAGCAGCGACTCCTGGGGCAATAAACGATGAATTTCGTCCAGCACCGACAGGCCGCCGACACCGGAGTCGAACACACCAATCGGTGCATCCTTAACCATACTGGCTACCGCAGACGCTGCAACCGGGATCGCGCTTGACCCGCAGTTCGCGAAAACGCGTGCCCAGGGCATCGATCAACAGCAGGCGCCCGACCAGGGGGGTGCCAAAGCCGGCCAGCAGTTTCAGGGCTTCCAGGGCTTGCAGGCTGCCGACCAGGCCCACCAGCGGGCCGACAACGCCGGCTTCGCTGCAGGTCAGTTCGGTGTCGCTGCCGTGCCCATATAAACAGTGGTAGCACGGGCTTTCCGGGCGGCGTGGGTCGAACACCGAGAGCTGGCCTTCGAGGCGAATCGCCGCGCCGCTGACCAGGGGCTTGCCCGCCGCCACGCACGCCGCGTTCACCGCTTCGCGGGTGGCGAAGTTGTCACAGCAGTCGAGCACCAGGTCTACATCGGCCACGGCGGCGGCCAACGAGTCCGCGTCCAGCGCCGTGCGGTGGGCCACCAGCCGTACCTCAGGGTTGATCGCACTCAGGCGGCGGATGGCCGAATCGACCTTGCTCAGGCCCACGCTGTCAGTGTCGTGGATGATCTGGCGTTGCAGGTTGGTCAGGTCGACGGTATCAAAGTCCGCCAGGTGCAGCTGGCCCACGCCGGCCGCCGCCAGGTACAGGGCCACCGGCGCACCGAGGCCACCAAGGCCGACGATCAGCACGCGGCTGTTTTTCAGGCGCAACTGGCCATCAATGTCGACCTGTTGCAACAGGATCTGCCGGCTATAGCGCAACAGCTCCTGGTCGGTCAGCACGGCCGGCGTCCCAGGCTGATGCGCTCATGGCCGCCGAGGTCAATACGGCTATGGACCTCTTCAAAACCTTGCGTCAGCAGCAGGTCACGCACGGCCGGGGCCTGGTCGTAACCATGCTCGAGCAACAACCAGCCACCGGCCTCCAGGTGCTGCGGCGCCTGGGCGATGATCAGGCGCAGGTCGTCCAGGCCGTCGTGACCGGCCACCAAGGCGCTGGCCGGCTCGAAGCGCACATCGCCCGCCACCAGGTGCGGATCGCTGTCGGCAATATAGGGCGGGTTGCTGATGATCAGGTGATAGGTGTGACCTTTGAGGGCGCTGAACCAATGACTGTTGAGCACCGTGACGTTATCCAGGTGCAGGCGCTGGCGATTACGTTCGGCCAGGGCCACGGCTTCGAGCACGCGATCCACTGCCGTCACGCGCCAGGCCGGGCGCTCGCTGGCCAGGGCCAGGGCGATGGCGCCGCTGCCGGTGCCCAGGTCGAGCACAGTGGCCGGGGTGGCGGGCAACAACTCCAGGGCCGCCTCCACCAGCAGCTCGGTGTCCGGGCGCGGGATCAGGGTGTGGGGCGCGACTTCCAGGTCGAGTTTCCAGAAGCCTTGCTGGCCGAGGATATAAGCCACCGGCTCACCACCGCGGCGACGTTGCAGGTAGTCGGCAAAACGCAGCGCGTCTTCGCTGCTGACGATTTTTTCCGGCCAGGTGTGCAGGTAGCTGCGGGACTTGCCCAGGGCTGCGGCCAGCAACAACTCCACATCCAGGCGTGCGGTCGGCGAGTCGGGCAGGTCGGCGGCGCGCAACAAGCTGGCAATAATGGTCATTTATTCACCTATTGCGGCCAGTTGGTCGGCCTGGTATTCGGCGAGCAACGGCTCGATCACTGCGTCCACGCCACCGGCAAGGATTTCGTCCAGGGAATACAGGGTCAGGTTGACCCGATGGTCGGTGACCCGGCCCTGGGCATAGTTATAGGTGCGAATGCGCTCGGAGCGGTCACCCGAGCCCACCAGCAACTTGCGCTCGCTGGCAATGGCGTTGGCCGCAGCGCTGGTCTGCTGGTCGTTGAGCTTGGCCGACAGCCAGGACATGGCCCGCGCCCGGTTCTTGTGCTGGGAACGTTCTTCCTGGCACTCCACCACAATGCCGGACGGCAAGTGGGTGATGCGGATCGCCGAGTCGGTCTTGTTGACGTGCTGGCCACCGGCGCCCGACGAGCGATAAGTGTCGACACGCAAGTCTGCCGGGTTGATCTCGATGGCTTCCTGCTCGTCGGGCTCGGGCAACACGGCCACGGTGCACGCCGAGGTGTGGATACGGCCCTGGGACTCGGTGGCGGGTACACGCTGTACGCGGTGCACGCCGGACTCGAATTTCAGCTTGCCGTAGACGTTCTCGCCTTCGACCCGGGCGATGATTTCCTTGTAGCCGCCGTGTTCCCCCTCGTTCTGCGAGAGGATTTCCACGCGCCAGCCGCGACGCTCGGCATAGCGTGAGTACATGCGGAACAGGTCGCCGGAAAAGATCGCCGCCTCGTCGCCACCGGTGCCGGCGCGGATTTCCAGGAAGACGTTGCGCCCATCGTTAGGGTCTTTGGGCAGCAGCATGCGTTGCAGGTCGCCTTCGAGCTCGATGAGCTTGTCTTTGGCTTCGCGGACTTCTTCCACGGCCATTTCCCGCATGTCCGGGTCGCTGTCCTTGAGCAGCGCCTGGGCGCCTTCGAGGTCGGCCTGCACCTTGAGCAGTTGCGAATAGGTGGTCACGATCGGCTCAACTTCGGCGTATTCCTTGGAATAGGCGCGGAACTTGGTCTGATCGGAAATAACCTCGCCGTCGCCGAGCAAGGCGGTCAGTTCTTCGAAACGGTCCTGGAGCACGTCCAGTTTATTGAGCAGTGACGCTTTCATTGCGGTTTTTTATCCGAAGAGCTGTCTGACGCGCCCTCACCGAGGGCAAAGAGTTCCTGGGCCATGGCCAGCGCATCGAGGCGGCCTTCGGCTGTCAGTTTTTTAAGCTGTACGCTGGGAGCATGCAACAGCTTGTTGGTGAGGCCACGGGCCAATTGCATCAAGATGTCTTCAGCGTTGCCGCCATTGGCCAGCAGGCGCTGGGCCTTGATCAATTCTTCATCGCGCAGGCGCTCGCCCTGTTGGCGATAGGCCTTGAGCACATCCACGGCGGCCAGCTCGCGCAGGCGCACCATAAAGTCATCGGCGCCGATGGCGACCATTTCTTCGGCGGCCTGGGCAGCGCCCTGGCGGCTCTTGAGGTTTTCGGCGACCACTTCGTGCAGGTCGTCGACGCTATACAGGTAAACGTCGTCCAACTCGCCGACTTCGGGCTCGATATCCCGGGGAACGGCGATATCCACCATGAAAATCGGTTTGTGCTTGCGCAGCTTCAGGGCGCTTTCCACCGCGCCCTTGCCAAGGATCGGCAACTGGCTGGCGGTGGAGCTGATCACGATATCGCTGCGCACCAGCTCGGCCGGGATGTCGGCCAGCAACACCGCGTGGGCACCGAACTCTTCAGCCAGGATGCTCGCGCGCTCCAGGGTCCGGTTGGCCACCACGATGCGCTTGACACCCAGGTCATGCAGGTGCCGGGCGACCAGGGTAATGGTCTCGCCCGCGCCGATCAGCAGGGCCTGGCTGCGTTGCAGGTCGCTGAAGATCTGCTTGGCCAGGCTGACGGCGGCAAACGCCACGGACACCGGGTTTTCGCCAATCGCCGTATCGGTACGCACCTGCTTGGCCGAATTGAAAGTGGCCTGGAACAGACGCCCCAGCAACGGCCCCACGGTCCCGGCTTCGCGGGCCACGGCGTAGGCCGATTTCATCTGGCCGAGGATCTGCGGCTCACCCAAAACCAGGGAGTCGAGCCCGGATGCCACACGCATCATGTGACGAACTGCCGCATCCTCTTCGTGCACATAAGCGCTGGCGCGCAGGTCATCCAGGCTCAAATGATGGTATTCAGCCAGCCAGCGCAGTACCCCATCCGACGAAAGATGTTCCTGCTCTATATAGAGCTCGCTGCGATTGCAGGTGGAAAGGATCGCAGCTTCGCGGCTGTCGGTGAGCCGGCACAGCTGCTGCAAAGCCTCAACCAATTGCTCCGGGGTAAACGCCACGCGCTCGCGGACGTCTACAGAAGCAGTCTTGTGGTTGATACCCAGAGCAAGGAAGGCCATTCAATATCGCTGATGATGTCGAGAAGCCGACAATTGTCCTACTTCGACTGATTCAGAACAACCACCGTCGTCTATTGTCCTAATGCCTTGTGTCTATAAAGGCACCAATTGAGACTCGGTTATGTTTGGCCGAGGGCTTGTGTCATGATGATCCGACCGCAGGTTAGTCGTCCTCTTCCTATATGAATAGATCTTCCGCGTTGCTCCTTGCCCTTGCCTTCCTCGGCGGCTGCCAGTCCATGGCCCCCGTATCGCCGCAGAGCCCTGCGCCGGTGGAAGACAGCACCCCCGCCCCTGAAAAACCCAAGGTTTATGCCTCGTTCAGCGAAGAAACGGTGTTCAGCCTGCTGAGCGCGGAGCTGGCCGGCCAGCGCAATCGTTTCGACATTGCCCTGGATAACTACGTGACCCAGGCCATCAACACCCAGGACCCGGGGATTTCCGAGCGGGCGTTTCGCATCGCCGAATACCTGGGCGCCGACCAGGCCGCCCTGGATACCGCGCTGATCTGGGCCAAAAATGCCCCGCAAGACCTGGAAGCCCAGCGCGCCGCGGCAATCCAGCTGGCCCGTGCCGGGCGCTACGACGACTCCATGGTCTACATGGAAAAAGTCTTGCAGGGCAAGGGCGACACCCATTTCGACTTCCTCGCCCTGTCGGCCGCCGACACCGACCAGGACACCCGCGATGGCCTGATGAAAAGCTTCGACCGCCTGCTGCAAAAGCACCCGAGCAATAGCCAGTTGGTATTTGGCAAGGCGTTGCTGCTGCAACAGGATGACGAACCGCAAGCCGCCCTCAAGCTGCTGGAGCAAAACCCGCCGGAAGAGGGTGAAGTCGCCCCGCTGCTGCTGCGCGCGCGCCTGCTGCAAAGCCTCAACCGGGGCAAGGAAGCCTTGCCACTGCTGCAAAAAAGCATCAAGAAGTACCCGGACGACAAGCGCCTGCGCCTGACCTACGCCCGCATGCTGGTGGAACAGGACCGCATGGAAGACGCCAAGGTAGAGTTCGCCAGCCTGGTCCAGCAATACCCGGACGATGACGAATTGCGTTACTCCCTGGCGCTGGTCTGCCTGGAAGCCAAGGCCTGGGAAGAGGCCAAGGGCTACCTGGAAGACCTGATCGCGCGGGAAAGCCATGTCGATTCGGCCCACCTGAACCTGGGACGCATCGCCGAGGAACGGGATGACCCGCAAGGCGCGCTGATCGAATACGCCCAGGTCGGCCCCGGCAACGACTATCTGCCGGCACAACTGCGCCAGGCCGATATCCTGATGAACAACGGCCGCACCGACGAAGCCGAAAAGCGCCTGGCCGCTGCCCGCGATGCCGAGCCGGACTATGCCATCCAGCTGTATCTGATCCAGGCCGAGACCCTGTCGGCCAACAATCAGGGGGAGCGCGCCTGGAAAATCCTCGCCCAGGCCCTGCTGCAATACCCCGACGACCTGAACCTGCTGTACACCCGCGCCATGCAGGCCGAAAAACGCAATGACCTGGCCCAGATGGAAAAGGACCTGCGCCTGATCATCAAGCGCGACCCGGACAATGCCATGGCACTGAACGCCCTGGGCTACACCTTGTCAGACCGGACGACGCGCTATGCCGAGGCCAAGGCTCTGATCGAACAGGCGCACCAGCTCAACCCGGAAGACCCGGCGGTGCTCGACAGCCTGGGCTGGGTGAATTACCGCCTGGGCAACCTCGATGAAGCCGAACGCCTGCTGCGCCAGGCCCTGGAGCGGTTCCCCGACCAGGAAGTGGCCGCGCACCTGGGCGAAGTGCTCTGGGCCAAAGGCAACCAGCGCGAAGCCCGACAAATCTGGGCCAAGTTCCTCAAGGAACAACCCGACAGCCCTATCCTGCGCAGCACCATCAAGCGCCTGACCGGATCCGAGACTCTTTAATTCTATGTTTTTGCGACACGCCATCGTTTTCAGTTTTATCGCCCTGCTCGCCGGTTGTGCGGGCTTCGGTGCCCGTGAATCCGTCGAAGGCCAGGGCAACCCGGCACAGTGGCGCCAGCACAAGGATCAGCTCAGCAGCATTGATGGCTGGCAGATCGAGGGCAAGATCGGGGTTCGCGCACCGAAGGATTCGGGCAGCGGCACCTTGTTCTGGCTGCAACGCCAGGACTATTACGATATCCGCCTCTCTGGGCCCCTGGGCCGTGGCGCCGCACGCCTGACCGGCCGACCGGGGCAAGTGAGCCTCGAAGTGGCCAACCAGGGCCGCTATGAAGCGCCCTCGCCGGAGGCCTTGCTCGAAGAGCAGGTCGGCTGGAAGTTGCCAGTCTCCCATCTGGTCTGGTGGGTTCGCGGCCTGCCCGCGCCTGACAGCAAGAGCCGCCTGAGCCTCAATGGCGACAGTCGCCTGGCCACCCTGGAACAGGATGGCTGGCAGGTTGAATACTTGAGCTACGTGGAACAAAGCGGCTACTGGCTGCCCGAGCGCATCAAGCTGCACGGCTCCAACCTTGATGTCACGCTGGTGATCAAGGACTGGCAACCACGCAAGCTGGGGCAATGACATGCGCGAACGTCTGACCCTGCCCTCCCCGGCCAAGCTCAATCTGATGCTGCACATCCTCGGCCGTCGTGCAGACGGCTACCACGAGTTGCAGACGCTGTTTCAATTTCTCGACTACGGCGACGAGATGACCTTCGCCGTGCGCGACGATGGCGTGATCCAGCTGCACACCGAATTTGCCGATGTGCCCCACGACAGCAACCTGATCGTGAAGGCCGCCAAAAAACTTCAGCAGCAATCCGGCTGTACCCTGGGCATCGATATCTGGATCGATAAAATCCTGCCCATGGGCGGCGGTATCGGTGGTGGCAGCTCGAATGCCGCCACCACCCTGCTCGGTCTCAATCACTTGTGGCAGCTGGGCTGGGATGAAGATCGCCTGGCCGCACTGGGCCTGACCCTGGGCGCCGACGTCCCGGTTTTTGTGCGTGGACACGCCGCATTTGCTGAGGGTGTCGGGGAAAAACTCACCCCTGTAGACCCCGAAGAGCCGTGGTATGTCGTGCTTGTCCCGCAAGTATCTGTAAGTACAGCAGAAATTTTTTCAGATCCGTTGTTGACACGTAACTCTTCTCCCATTAAAGTGCGCCCCGTTCCCAAGGGAAACAGTCGAAATGACTGCTTACCGGTGGTAGCAAGGCGTTATCCAGATGTATGTAACGCATTGAATTTGTTAGGTAAATTTACCGAAGCAAAACTCACCGGAACTGGAAGTTGTGTGTTTGGGGGCTTCCCAAACAAAGCTGAAGCTGATAAAGTCTCGGCCCTTCTTACAGAGACCCTTACAGGGTTTGTAGCAAAGGGAAGCAACGTTTCGATGTTGCATCGCAAGCTGCAAAGTCTGCTCTAAAGGAACCGAGTACTGGGTACTCGTTGCAACAGATACAGGGGCGTCGCCAAGCGGTAAGGCAGCAGGTTTTGATCCTGCCATGCGTTGGTTCGAATCCAGCCGCCCCTGCCATTTTCTATACTCATCCAGGTTACCCTCAGCCTCTAGGTACTGCGCGTGTCCAAGATGATGGTCTTTACGGGGAACGCTAACCCCGATCTGGCTCGGCGTGTTGTACGTCAGCTGCATATCCCTCTCGGTGACATCTCTGTCGGTAAGTTCTCCGACGGCGAAATTACAGCCGAGATCAATGAAAATGTCCGCGGTAAAGATGTTTTCATTATTCAGCCGACTTGCGCTCCGACCAACGACAACCTGATGGAACTCGTCGTGATGGCTGATGCCTTCCGCCGCTCCTCAGCGACTCGAATCACAGCTGTAATCCCTTACTTTGGTTATGCCCGTCAGGATCGCCGTCCGCGTTCTGCACGTGTGGCGATCAGCGCGAAAGTCGTCGCTGACATGCTGACCGTGGTAGGTATCGACCGTGTTCTCACGGTTGACCTGCACGCTGACCAAATCCAGGGGTTCTTCGATATTCCGGTAGATAACATCTACGGCTCCCCCGTCCTGGTGGATGACATCGAAGACCAGCGCTTTGAAAACCTGATGATCGTGTCCCCGGACATTGGCGGCGTCGTGCGTGCACGGGCTGTTGCCAAATCCCTGGGCGTGGATCTCGGGATCATCGACAAACGCCGTGAGAAAGCCAATCACTCTGAAGTGATGCATATCATCGGTGATGTCGAAGGGCGTACCTGTATTCTGGTCGATGACATGGTCGATACCGCCGGCACCCTGTGCCACGCGGCAAAAGCCTTGAAAGAGCACGGTGCGGCTAAAGTCTTCGCCTACTGCACACACCCTGTGCTGTCGGGCCGAGCGATCGAGAACATCGAGAACTCTGTGCTGGACGAACTGGTGGTGACCAACACCATCCCGTTGTCCGCAGCGGCTCAAGCCTGTGCGCGTATCCGTCAACTGGATATCGCACCGGTTGTTGCTGAGGCGGTTCGCCGTATCAGCAATGAAGAATCGATCAGCGCGATGTTCCGCTAAGGGTCAACCCTTGGCGGCATCAACCTGACGAAAAGCGCCCCGCCCCGACATTCTGTTGGGGCGGGGCTTTTTTGCCCATGTCGAGCCTGGCGCTGGTCGCAAACGCCACTCGATGATGGCTATTTTGGAGATACAACATGACTAACTTTACTCTGAACGCTCAAGCGCGTACTGACCTGGGGAAAGGTGCGAGCCGCCGCCTGCGTCACGCCGCCAACATTCCTGCTGTTGTCTACGGCGGTAACAAGCCTGCTGAATCCGTGACCATCCTGGCCAAGGAAATCGCCAAGCTGTTTGAAAACGAAGCGGCCTACAGCCACGTTATCGAGCTGAACGTCGATGGCGCCAAGCAGAACGTAATCGTTAAAGCCATGCAGCGTCACCCGTCCAAGCAATTCATCATGCACGCTGACTTCGTTCGCGTTGTTGCTGGCCAGAAGCTGACCGCTATCGTGCCTGTCCACTTCATCGGTGAAGAAGCACCGATCAAGAAAGGCGGCGAGATTTCTCACGTTGTGAACGAAATCGAAGTGACCTGCCTGCCAAAGGACCTGCCTGAGTTCATCGAAGTCGACCTGTCGACCGCTGAAATCGGTGCCATCATCCACCTGTCCGACCTCAAGGCCCCTAAAGGCGTTGAGTTCGTCGCACTGGCTCACGGTGATGACAAAGCTGTTGCAAACGTTCACGCTCCGCGCGTTGCACCAGAAGCTGAAGAAGGCGCTGCAGAGTAATTCACTCTGTAATGCCGGAGCTTGAGGAAACATCGCGGACCGAAACGTAGCGAGAAAGCGGGCGATAACGCGAAGTTTATCTCTGGATAAGTGAGCTCCTGTCGTCCACTTTCGCCGCAATGAGGTTGCGGCGATGTTATCCACAACTCCAAAGGAAGGGCCCCTGTCGTGACTGCCATTAAACTGATCGTTGGCCTGGGAAATCCAGGCGCCGAATACGAACAGACCCGGCATAACGCAGGGGCCCTTTTTGTTGAGCGGATCGCCCACGCCCAAGGCATCAACCTGGTGGCCGATCGCAAATATTTTGGCCTGACCGGACGCTTCTCGCATCAGGGTCAGGATGTTCGTCTGCTGATTCCCACCACCTACATGAACCGCAGCGGCCAGGCTGTCGCGGCGCTTGCGGGCTTCTTTCGGATCAAACCCGAGGAAATCCTGGTGGCCCATGACGAACTGGACCTGCCACCCGGCGTTGCCAAGCTCAAGCAAGGCGGCGGCCACGGCGGTCATAATGGCCTGCGCGACATCATTGCGCAGTTGGGCAATCAGAATACGTTCTACCGTCTGCGGCTCGGCATTGGCCACCCAGGCGTTGCCAGTATGGTTTCAAATTTCGTCCTGGGTCGTGCGCCACGCGCCGAACAGGAAAAACTCGATGCCAGCATCGATTTTGCCCTCGGCGTGCTGCCGGATATCTTCGCCGGTGAATGGAACCGTGCGATGAAAAACCTGCACAGCCAGAAGGCCTGACTCTTATCCGAGGGGAAACACCATGGGATTCAATTGCGGCATCGTCGGCCTACCTAACGTCGGCAAGTCCACCCTGTTCAACGCCCTGACCAAGTCCGGTATTGCGGCGGAGAACTTCCCCTTCTGCACCATCGAACCCAACACCGGTATCGTGCCGATGCCCGATCCCCGCCTGGAGGCCCTGGCGGCCATCGTCAACCCCAAGCGCATCCTGCCGACCACCATGGAATTCGTCGATATCGCAGGCCTGGTGGCTGGCGCGTCGAAAGGTGAAGGCCTGGGCAACAAGTTCCTGGCCAACATCCGCGAGACCGATGCCATCGCCCACGTGGTCCGCTGCTTTGAAGACGAGAACGTGATTCACGTCTCCAACAGCGTCGACCCGAAACGCGATATCGAGATCATCGACCTGGAACTGATCTTCGCCGACCTCGACAGCTGCGAGAAGCAGCTGCAAAAGGTTACGCGTAACGCCAAAGGCGGCGACAAGGACGCAGTGGTGCAGAAGGCCCTGCTGGAGCAGTTGATCGCCCACTTCACCCTGGGCAAGCCTGCACGCAGCCTGATGAAGAACATGAGCGTCGACGAAAAGGCCGTGATCAAGGGCTTCCACCTGCTGACCACCAAGCCTGTGATGTACATCGCCAACGTGGCGGAAGACGGTTTTGAAAACAACCCGCTGCTCGACGTGGTCCTGGCCATTGCCGAAGAAGAAGGCGCGATGGTTGTACCGGTGTGCAACAAGATCGAAGCGGAAATTGCCGAACTCGAAGACGGCGAAGAGAAAGACATGTTCCTCGAGGCCCTGGGCCTGGAAGAGCCTGGCCTGAACCGCGTGATCCGTGCGGGCTACGAAATGCTGCACCTGCAGACCTACTTCACCGCCGGTGTCGAAGAAGTGCGTGCCTGGACCGTCAAGGTTGGCGCCACCGCGCCACAAGCCGCGGGCGTGATCCACACCGACTTTGAAAAAGGCTTTATCCGTGCCGAAGTCATCGCCTACAACGACTTTATCCAGTTCAAGGGTGAAGCCGGGGCCAAGGAAGCCGGTAAATGGCGCCTGGAAGGCAAGGAATATATCGTCAAGGATGGCGATGTGATGCACTTCCGCTTCAACGTGTAAGCTGGCTGTACGGCCCAAGCGGTAGAACAAAAAGCCGATGCTCTGCATCGGCTTTTTTGTGGGCGATGATTATTGACGAAGCACAGGCAGCCCAATGAAACAAAAACTCATATAACTGTTGCACAACATCAAACACTATTGGCCACCCGTTCCCCCCAGAAAAAACCAGAAAATAAAAACAACATTATCTTTAGGATTATTCCCATCAACAACAAGACTATCTGCCCGATCAAATACACTCTTGCCACTTGACCGCCTACACTTATATTTTTCACGCTTTACAGTCACCATTTCTTACTTCCATACACGATGACAACTCTTACTATTTACTATCTACTTACTGATAACGACACCTTGGATTCACAATAATGAAACGGCGTAACAATGGAGCCACAACAATATGTCGAGCGCCTTTGAAACAGACATAGGGCTTATTGAGTGCCCGGTTATCGAGAATACTATTCATAACACGGCAACAAAAAATGTCGACATTTTATTACTAGGCGAGACGGGCACCGGAAAGGATACCTTGGCGCAACGTGTTCATCACTTATCCAATCGAAAAGGAAAATTCGTCCCCATCAACTGTGCCGCGATCCCGGAAACGCTAGCAGAGAGCCAACTGTTCGGCGTCAACAGTGGGGCCTATACCGGAGCCACACAGTCACGAGCAGGCTTTATCGAAGCTGCCCACCTGGGCACTTTATACTTGGACGAAATAGACAGCATGCCACTCACGCTGCAAGCCAAATTGCTCCGTGTGCTGGAGTCACGAGGCGTTGAGCGCCTGGGTTCTACCCGCTTCATACCGCTAGATATACGCATTATCGCCTCTGCCCAGCATTCACTGCGTGAAAGAGTGGAGCAAGGTGCGTTCAGGCGGGATCTGTATTTCCGCTTGAATATTGTCAATATCAGCCTCCCGGCCCTGCGAAATCAACGCGAACGTATCATCCCGCTGTTCTTGCACCTGGTCCGCCAGGAGGCAGAGAGTTTTAACCGTCCGGTGCCGCTAGCTCCCAATGTGTTGCTGCAACAACTGCTGTGCCATCCGTGGCTGGGCAATATCCGTGAGCTGCGCTCGACAGCCAAACGTTTTGTGTTGGATTTGCCACCACTCGCTGAGCCGTTAGTTGAGTGCCCGGAGACAGGAATGGGACTTAAGGAACGACTGCAGCAAATTGAGAAACTTCTGATTGAAGAGTCACTACGCCGCCATGACTGTAACGTAGATTTCGCCGCCCTGGATTTAGGTGTTGCCAAGCGCACGCTTTATTACCGAATGAAGCAACTGGCCATATCACTGGCCTGACACCCTAAACCGGGTACGACACATGGAAATATTTTGATATGCGTTATACAGACACAAAGGGAACCACTTCAAGAGCGGCAACCACACACTTTATAGCCAGAGAATGTTGGGGTACGAAACAGCTAACGCGTCAAACCCTTGCTTTCTGGCCAGCTGCACAATTTTTAAAAATCAAAAACTGGAGATTTACTTATGGTCAGTGGCGTAAGTGGCGTAGATGCAAACAGCTTTAACGCGAGCAAAGCTGCACTCGATGACGCGATGAGAGCGGAACAGCTCCAGGCAAAAGAAGACCACCTTCAAAGTGCAAAAGATCTGAACGACTCCAAGCGAGACACGTACAAAAAATCGTCCATTCAAGCTCGTCAGTAATAAAACTTACCTCTCCGATTTATCAATCGGAGAGGTTTACTTACGCTGAGTGAAACAGCACCCCCACCACTATTCCTAATCCCACAAACTTAAAAAATAGGTTCTATATGCAAATAGAGGAAATGGAGAGTTTTTCATCAATGCATAGAGGTTTCAGCGTTTCTAACGTAACCCATGATTCTTCAACCTCCAAAGCAGATATTGATTTTTTCACCTCGACCCTTGAACACTCAAAATCCCCGATACACGTAACGGCCACGGCAAGCGGCCCAAGCGTGTTGATCGAAGCATCAAACCAACTTATCAAAGCAACAGATCGTATTTCCAGAAGTTTGAGATCGATAAGCAGGAATGCCGACAAAGATGAATTGGCCAAATTCCCGAACCAGCTTTCCAGCTCATTATTCCTATCACAAATTATGGTAAAAAGCCTTGGCAAGACTACTCAATGCATCGACAAAATCTGTAATTTGCAGTAGCCCATAATGAATCACTTCTTGCCCATAGCATTACTTCTATCGCTTGTATTAATGCTGAACGGTTGTAGCGACCGCGTCGAACTCCATCGCCAACTATCCGAGCAAGAGGCCAATGAAGTTATTGCGGAGCTGGCAGACAAACGTATTCGAGCGCAAAAAGTGCCCGCAAAAGATGGCGTTGTCGTTATTGTCGATGCAAACGATATTGGCCGTGCCGTACGCACGCTAGACGCTGCCGGCCTGCCTCGAACAGCCCGGACCACTCTAGGCGAGACGTTTCGTAAAGAAGGTGTTATCTCAACGCCATTAGAAGAACGTGCCCGCTACATCTATGCCTTATCCCAGGAGCTTGAGGCCACCCTGTCTAAAATAGATGGTGTGATTGTCGCGCGCGTACACGTTGTATTGCCCGAGCGCATCGCGCCGGGAGAGCCCATCCAGCCCGCATCGGCCTCAGTATTTATCAAGCACGATCCGCGCCTCGATCCCGACAACATCCGTACACGCGTGCGTCGACTGGTCGCGAGCAGTATTCCTGGCATGACCACTGCGGAAGAAAACCCGCAAAAACTCACCGTGATATTTGTACCGGCCGCAGCGTATCAAGAGCAACAACGCCTGGTCTATTTTGGGCCGTTTCTGGTGCCTGGGGAGGATCTAAGGTTTTGGCACTTGAGCGTTTCATTCTCGTTACTGGGCCTGATACTGACGGTGGGCACCCTGCTGTTCTTGCGCCTGCGCCGACAACGGCAACAAACGCTAGCCCCTAAGGAACCGGTCGCGCCTGCTCATGACACGTAGAGCCCCTCGTCCGATCAGTGATCATCTAGCTTGGGCACAATGGTGGGCGTTCCCCTGGAAACCCTCACATCAATCCTGGAGATCCGCAGAAAGGTTCCCTGCCATTGATGCGCTGGAGCGTATAGCAAGCCGGTTACCAAAGACCATTGCGGCCATTGCCCCGTGCCTGCCCCCTGCGCCCCAGCCCACGGAAGTACGGCTGGCACTGGCCTCAACCGAACAACTCAACTTGATGCTCGCACTGCTTCACACGACCTGCCGCCCCGAAGACGCAGCCCCGATAAGCAAAAGTCATCACCAGTGGTGTATTGGGCTTTCCAAGGCGCTGCCTCCTGACATGCTTTTACACAAAGATGATCCGTTGCAACTACTGCGTAGCTGGGTGAAACCCGATACATGGCAGCGTCTTCGACTGCGCTTTCCCTGTGAGCGGGTACTTGAAATGGAAAAAAACACCCTCTCCCTCGAACACGGCAACAGTCGACTCAACACCCTGTGGCAAGCCATTGTCTGGCGCGCCACCGCAACGCCCCACGCCCCCCCCCGGATCGCACGAACAAGGAGCATAACAATGCTGGCTCGACGCAAAATCAACCTGCTCGCAGACTCCCAAAGACAACCCCACCCCCTGATCCCACGCGAAACCCTTACCGATTATGCCCAGGCCCACCAGGTGCTGAGCCGTGCTCGAGCCCAGGCAAATGAAATGCTGAAGCTGGCGAAAGAGCAATCCAAGGCACACTTGCAAAAGCTCACTCTTGAGTTCTGGCTGCGCGCCGATGCCCAGCTAAGCCGCTGGAATAATGACCGTCAGCAGATGTATGACAACCTTGAAGAACACGCCACCTCAATCACCACCCAAGCCATTCGCCTATTGCTTGACGATACGCCAGACCCCAAACGCCTGGCCGCCATGATCAAGCAACTGCTGGCAAACCTGCCCCCCGCGATCAACGCGACTCTATTCTGCAACCCACATGAAATTGAAGATGCAAAACACTGCCTTGCCAGTCATAGCACCACGGCCTGGAATCTTCAGCCTGATGAAACGGTCAAGCCTCAAACGCTCGTACTTAAAACAGACGAGGGCGACTATCACATCAGCTGGAATTCAATGTGCGAAGCCATTTCAACCACAAGAGCCAGCCTCTGAAAGCAACATACTGTTACACACAACTCATTACATAAAGGAACCAGATAGCGAATTAACACCACAACAAGCGTACACAAGAGGAAAACTTATGAAATTTTTTAGCGACCTATCACGTCAACTTTTACACACAGGCAGCAAGGTACAAAGAGACCTAGATGCAAGTATTAAAGACGCAATAGAACTTGAGGGCGACGCTGAACAATTTTATAAATTATTAGAACATCTATTTTTCACCGACTTGGCTTTTCATGAGCAGGGTCGTGCAAACCATATGATGGTCAAGACAACTTTTGACAGCTTCCAATAAATTGAACGATCTCATTTCTCACTGGTTCAGTAGCCGTCAAGAACAACTCATCGTGTTTGAAGGCGACGATGAGATCAACCTGCGACGCCATGCGCACACGCTGCTACTGAGTGTGCAACTTACCCACAACCGACCTGAAAAATCACTCCTGACCGGCTGGATGCGGCTAGGAGGCGTGAGCCTGAATCACTTCCAGGGTGCGCTCAGCCAGGCACCAGGCACTGGCATGCTCTGGCTGGTTCAATGCCTGCACACCGGGTGCGCTGAAAAACAGTTGCTGGAGGGTATCGAGTCCCTACTGAACCAACGCGATACCTGGCGCGCCATTGTCGCGCGCCAGGCCAGGCCGCCTCAGAAACTCACTCCCACCTCGCTACGGTTGCTGCCGCACTAATCAGAGAACGCCCCATGAACAACAAGCACCACAAGCGCATTCGCTTGCGCGCCGTCTCGCCTGCTGATGCCCGCAAAAAAACCAATTGGCGCTGCCTGCTGGTACTGCCCTGGTTGCTTATGCCTCTACAAAATACGCTCGCCGCGATCCCCACCGAATGGAAGAACACTGCGTATGCCTATGAAGCCGAACATAAGCCGGTGCAAGAGGTACTGGAGGACTTCGCCCAGACCTTTGGCACGCAGTTGCAGATCGACGGCCTGCTGGAGGGCAACGTCAATGGCAAGATCCGCGCTAATACCCCGCAGTCGTTGCTCGACCGACTGGGGGTAGAGCATCGTTTCCAGTGGTACATGTACAACAACACGCTGTACATCAGCACCCTGGACCAACAGGAGTCCGCGCGCCTGGAGGTCTCCTCCGAAACCGTGGCTGACTTAAAGCAGGCCTTGACCGACATTGGCCTGCTCGATAGCCGTTTCGGCTGGGGAGAATTACCCGACGAGGGTGTGGTGCTGGTGTCGGGCCCCAAACGTTATATCGACCAGATCAAACAGTTCAGCAGCCAGCGTAAATCTCCCGATGAAAAACAGAGTGTGCTGACGTTCCCCCTGAAGTTCGCCAACGCGGCAGACCGCCCGATTGATTATCGTGGCGAAAAATTGACCATCCCCGGAGTAGCCAGCATGCTGCGAGGGTTGCTGGAGCCTCGGGACACCTCAGTGCTTTCGTCGATGACCTCGCGTCCCGCCTCGTCATCGCAACCCTCCCCTGTCACCCCCATCCTCCCCCGCCTGGGCAACCCGATGCTGGACCAGATGCTCGGCCCGGCGGCTCCCCTCGGGCAGATGAATCCAGGCATACCGCTCACCTCCAGGGCACCGGTTGCAAGAGGCCGGATCCGCGTCGAAGCGGATGTGCGTAACAACGCCGTATTGATCTATGACCTGCCGGAGCGCCAGGCCATGTACCGCGAGCTGATCGCCCAGCTCGATGTGGCACGCAAGCTGGTGGAGATCGACGCGATCATTCTCGATATCGAGCGCACGAAACTGCGTGAGTTCGGGGTCAACTGGGGTTTCCAGAACAGCCGCTTTCGTGGCGGGGTGAACATGGCGCCGGGCACCTCCGCACAGATGTCGATTGAAAACCGCGACCGCTTCTACGCCGATATCCGTGCCCTGGAGGCCAAGGGCCTGGCGACCATGGTGTCCAACCCTTCGGTGCTGACCCTGGAAAACCAGCCGGCGGTGATTGACTTCAACCGCACCCAGTACCTGACCGCTGGCGTCGAAAACGCAACCATCTTGCCCATCACCGTGGGCACCAGTTTCCAGGTGGTGCCACGGGTCATCACTTCGCGCGGCAGCCATCAGGTCCATCTGGCGGTAGATATTGAAGACGGCAACTTCGACGAGAGCAACCCCGAACGCATCGGCCCCGATGTACGCCGCGGCAAGGTCAGCACCCAGGCGGTGATGGCGGAAAAACGCTCGCTGGTGGTCGGCGGCTTCCATGTCAGCGAAAGCGCCGACAGACGCAACAAGGTGCCAGTGCTGGGCGATATCCCGCTACTGGGCAAGACGCTGTTCTCTTCCACCGAGCGCCAGAACAACCGCCGCGAACGCCTGTTTATCCTAACCCCGCGCGTGATCGGCGACCAGGCCGACCCGTCGCGCTATTTGCCCCAGGACGACCAGGTGGAACTGCAGGCCGCCCTCAAGCCCTTGGCCAGGCGCTATGCCGAGCATCAGCCGGTAATCAAGCGCAGCGATATCACCAGCGCCCTTGCGCACCTGGTCACCGGGCAAGTGCCCAATGCGTTCAAGGCCGAGCCCATGCCCCTGGGCCTGAACACCTTGTGCAGCACCCGTGACCTGCTGGCGCTCAATACCGAACGCAGCCAGTGGTACGCCGGCCCGCAGTTCAACGTGGCGGTGGTGGTGATGCGCAACCAGTTCAAGCGCAATGTGCGTATCGATGAGAACGAATGCAGCAACTCCCAGACCCTGGCCGTCAGCGTCTGGCCTCGGGCCTGGCTCAAGCCGGGTGAAGAGGCGGAGGTATTTATCGCCATGCGCCCGGTGCTCAAGGATGAACATATCGGTGTCTCCCGCCCCTCCCTGCTCACTCCAACCCGGAAGACTGCGCCATGAAACAGCGACTCGCCTGCATCACCCTTATCAGCCTGGCCCTGCTGATGGTGGGGTGTACACCGACCTGCCGGGGTGACTCGTGCTCCCGGCCACAATCGAGCGCCGGGAAAATGGTGGTGTGGTGGCCGCCGCAGATGCGTGTCGAACCCGGCCCATCGGGGGAGCGCGCGGATTACCAGACGATTTCCCTGGAGCGATGACGGCCATGGGGTTACACAGCGCAGGTTCGCGTGGCCAGGGGTTTCTGGAAGACCTGGTGAGCGGCCGTGCCGCTTACCACTCGCTGCACCCGGGCATTGGCCTGTACCGTTTGAATGCCGGGCCGCAACCCGGCCTGGCCCTGCAGATTGCGCCTGAGGCATTGCAGGCCGGCCAGTTGGAGCGGGTGCTGGAGCGGCGCTTTGAACACGCGACGGTGTTCGACGGGTGCTTTGTGTTCCTCGATGCCAACGGCAGCCTGGTGATCTGGCATGCCTTGGCGCCCAATGGCCGCTCACCCGATGACATCCTCAGCCGCCTGCTTTCCCTGGCCCGGCTCGAAACCCTGGATGTACACCGCGCGCCCTAGCGGCGCGCAAGCTCCGGTAACTCCAGGGTCTGGCGCTTGGCCTCATCATCCAGGGTGCGCAAGGTACGATAGATGATCGCAACCGCCTGCAAGGTCTCCCGGGGAATGGGCGCACCGAGCTTGCGCTCATACAGCATGCGCGCCAACCATACGCACTGGATCACCGGCACATCGGCGGCCTTGGCCCGCTCAATCAACTGGCGGGCCCGGGTGTCCGTACCTTTATCCACCAACATCGGCAGCGGGGTTTTACCCGGCCGGTAGTACAGCGCCACGGCAAAGTGCGTAGGGTTGACCACCAGCATGTCGGACTCTTCCAGCTTGGGCAGCTTGACCTTGGGTTCTTCCTGGGCGAGTTGGTAGGCCAGGGAGCGGCGCTGGCCCTTGACGTGGGGGTCGCCCTCCATGTCCTTGTACTCCTTGACCACCTCCACCTGGGTCATGCGCATGCGCTTGGCAAAGAAGTATTTCTGCATGGCCAGGTCGATCAGCGCGAGCACCAGCAACAGCCCCAGGCAGGCATGCAGCAAGTGGCGGAACAAGGTAATCAGCGCCACGATATAGCTCTGCAGATCGCTGGTGGCCAGGTTGATCAACACCTGCAAAGAGGGGGTGATGACCACATACAGGATCACCGAGAGCAGCAATGCCTTGCCCAGCCCCATCAACAGGTTGATCACCGACTGGGCGGAAAACATCTGCTTGAGCTGGTTCAGTGGATTGAGGCGATTGAAATCCGGTTTCAGGCTTTCCGGGGCAAACAGGAAGCCGAACTGCATCCAACTGCTGATCAGTTTCGTCGCGATCGCCACCGCGCACATCAACAGGCCAAACGAGAAAAAAACCACCAGGCCATCCATCAACACTTCTTCCAGGGCGCGAACAAACGGTTGGCCCATGCGCGAAAACGGCAACGCCATCAACTGCTGGAAGCGCTGCATGCTGGTTTCGGCGGTGAGCAAGGCAATCTCGCTGATCGCGGTGAGCACCAGCAACTTGGGCACATCCTGGCTTTGTGCAACCTGGCCTTTCTTGCGTTGGTCCTTGAGCTTCTTGGGGGTTGCCGCGTGTTTTTTCTCGCCGGAATCGCTCATGGCCCGCCCCCAAACATGTGGCCCAGCGAGTGCTTGAGGTCTAACAGCAAGCCCATGCGCCCGGCGATCAGATCCGATAACAGGGGAAAGTACAGGATTAAAAAGGCCAAGCCTGCCAGGCTCTTGGCCGGCATGGCCAGGGTCGATACCTGCAGCTGCGGGCTGTAGAGCCCCAGCAAGGCAAAGCCGAACTCCAGCAGCAACAGCACCGCGATAAACGGCGCCGCGTAGAGCATCATGTGCACGAAGGTATCGCCGAGCAGCCCCAGGAACACACTGAAGCCGTTGACGGCGAGCAGTGGCACCCAGGCCGTGGGTGGCCAGATCAGATAGCTGTCCCAGATCACCTGTGTCAACGCCCCCAGCCCGAGGGTCGTGATCAACAGAAAAATCGCCAACTGCTTGAACAGATGCCCGACCGGTGTCGCATCCGGTCCCAGCGAGGGGTTGAGCTGCCCGCCGGCCAGGGCGCCGCGCTGGTTGTCAAGCAACGCACCGACCGACTCGACCATCCAGAACGGCATGAACAGCAAAACGCCCAGCAACAGGCCCAGGACCGATTCCTTGAGAACCAGCCCGGCAAGCAGCAGCGCAGAGTAATCCTTGCCCATCAACGCGGCGTGAATGCCGGGCGCGGGGAACAAGGCCACCACCATCACAATCGTGTGCCGGGTCATCCCCCGCACATGCTGGAAACAAAACGCCGGCACCAGGAACATGCACGGGTAGATGCGCGCCATACTGATCAACAGGCTGGGCAAAAACTCAAGGTAAAGGAGCAAAGGTTGTTCCTCAGTTCAGTGCCGAGCGGGCAATCATGTCAAAGGTCATATTGATCAGTTGAATCAACTCCACGCCAATCCAGCGCCCCGTCAATATCAGGGTGATGCCGACGGCCACCAGCTTGATCCCAAAGGGCAGCGTCTGGTCCTGTATCTGCATCAGGGCCTGCACCAGGGATGTCATCACCCCAACGATCACCGCGACGATCAGCGGTGGTGCCGAGAGCACCACCACCAGCAGCATGCCTTGCTTGAACAGTACGATCGGTTCCATAGGCCCCTCACAGATAAGAAAGGAACAGGCTGTCGAGCAACCGCGACCACCCGGAAACCAATACGAACAGGAGCAATTTCAGGGGTAGGGAAATAGTCATCGGCGAGACCATCTGCATGCCCAAAGCCAGCAGCAGGTTGGAGACAATCAGGTCGATGACGATGAAGGGGATATAGATCAAAAAGCCGATTTCAAACCCCGCCTGCAATTGCGAGATCACATAGGCCGGGATCAGCAATATGAAGTCGTCACGGTGGGCGTTTTGCGCCATCTCCGGCGGCCACATGCGTGCGGTGTTTTCCACCAGGTGGGTCAGGATGTCGGGGTCGGTGTTGCGGGTCATGAACAGGCGCAGCGGCTCGATGGCCACAAGCCCCGTTTCCTGCAGACGCTGCACATTGCTCAGGTCTACAGGGGACTGCTTGACGTTCTCGGCAATGGCGTAGCCCACCGGCGCCATGATGAACAGAGTCGCCGCCAGCGCGATACCGTTCAACGCCATACTCGGCGGTACTTGCTGCACGCCAATCGCGTTACGGGTAATCATCAGCACAATCACGATTTTCAGAAAGGACGTGCACACCACCAACAACATGGGCATCAACGACAATGCGCCGAGAAACAGCGCCAGGATAAGGGGGTCAATCCCCTGCAGCATCATCGTGCGAAAATCACACGGGACAACTGCAAACCCAGGCGCCCATCCACCTCCACCAACTGGCCCTGGCCAATCGGTCGGTCGCCGTAGTAAAGCCCTGCCATGCCCGGGGCGTAGCCCGCGATGCTCAGCACCGCGCCGGGGGCCAGGTTGCGCAGCTCCCCAAGGGTCAGGTTCAGAGTCCCGCAGCGCACATTCAAGGCCATGCTCAACTCATCGAAAGGCTCATGGCCAAAAACATCTACCACGGGTTCATCAGGATCATGCTCGTCATACCCTGAGTAATGTTGTGCTGAAAGATCCTCGTCCACAGACGTGTCCTCGATAGATATAAGTGTCAGGCACATAGGCCCCGATTCATCATCAATGCGCCCATGCACGCGATGCCTTCCAAGCCCCAGCCGACCATTGCCGTGCACATCGAAAAAGGCCTGTTCCAGCATCACCACATCCCCGGCACGCAGGCTGCGAACCTGGGTCAGGGGTAGCTGCAAGCGCCCCAACGTCACGGCAATCGCCAGTTGAAACGAGGCTGGCAAGGGCTGGGCTGTCGGTTGCCAGCGCCCCGCTTCACACAGCGCCAATAAACTCTCGGGAGCCAGCAACAGATACCCCACCACCCTGGAGGGCCCCAACGTCACCGTGAGCCGACAACCAAAATTCAGTTTTCCCGGAGATGGCCGTAGCCGCAGGTAACCAAAAAGAGCACTCACCTGAGGGCTCAAGTGGTGCTGGAACAGCTCCCAGAACCAGGAATCCGGATCATTGCCCGCCTCTGCCAGCGTCACCGGGCATTCCCCCAGCAGGCTGAACATCGGCCCCGGCTCGCTGAAGGCCAGCAGGCCGCAAGCACTGTCGAAGTAAAGGGGGGCAGCGCTTCTGGGCGCGCGCCCGGGTTCAAGCAGCAACTCCCCCTGCTGGTCCTGGACCGTAAACGCCATGCGCAAGCCACGCCCCAAACGAAGCCTCGCCGCCACCGTGCCGCTTTTGACCGATGGAATAACCAAGGTCGGCAGGATCATGCCGTACCCACATGCACCAGATGCACATTGACTGGCTGGCCCAACCCTTCGGCCAAACGCTCCTCACACCCCTGGCGCACGCCCCCCAGCCAACGGGCGGTCAGCTCCTGCTCCGCCGCCAACTCGATGCTCCAGGCCCCCTGTTCACGACGCACGCTGGCGTTGATCCGCCCCAGGCGTGGCAGATACAGCAACGCCTGCAAGGGCCATTGCACCCCTCCACGGATCTGGGGGAGCAACTGGCCGGTCATGGCTTCAATCATCAAGATATCGGCGGACGCCGCAGCGCCCATGGTCGCTGAGCCGTAACCGGCGCCCTCTTCGTTATCGCCAAGCAGATGAGTAAACAGCTGCCCCAGCTCCCTGGCCATGCCGCCCACCATCACCGGCTCCCTGTCGTCCCGAGGCTCACGCAGACGCGGGCGTTCGGGTTTGTTTGCTGGAACTTGCGTCATATTTCTTCCTGTATGTCTTCCTGAGCCAACAAAACGGACAACTCCTGAAGTTTCTCGACCTCCTTGAGGCATTGGCTCACCTGCTTCTGCGCACTGGCGACCTGCACCACCTGCTCTTCACGCCGACCATGCAGCTCATGCAACTGCCCTTCTTCACGCCGGGTCCCGGCGGACAAGGTGCGCTCCTGGGTTCCCCAGGCCTTGAGCTGGGACAGCGAGAGCACCTGCCCCTGGTGCTTCTCCAACAGCTCTGCGGTTTTCTGGATTTCCTCCAGGCGGGTCTGCTCAAGCGCTTGCTGCGCCTGCTGGATTTGCGCCAACAAGGCCTGCTGGTGCCGCTTGGCCTCACGCAACGCGCGCTCGGCCCGGTCGGCGCGATGCCTGCGCAAACGCCGCAAGGTGTCGAGTTCAGAAAGGGACATGGGTCGTCAGGCTCATCAATTGATCGAGGGTCATCGGCATCGATGCCGGCTCGCGCAAGTCCTGGCGCAGGAAGCCATCCACCGCCTGGCGGCTGTCCACGGCCAGGTCAGTCAGGGCATCGTTGCCGGGCTGATATTCCCCCAGCTTGAGCATCAGCTCGATCTGCTGGTACGCCGACAACAAGCGGCGCAATGCCGTCCCGGCCTGGATATGCGCGGGCTCGGCGACGTTGCTCAAAATCCGTGACAGGCTGGCCAGCACATCCACCGCCGGGTAGTGGCCGCGCTCGGCCAATTTGCGCGACAAGACGATATGGCCATCGAGCAGCGAGCGCACTTCATCGGCCACCGGATCGCTCATGGAGTCCTGTTCGATCAGCACCGTATAGATCGCCGTGATCACCCCCTCGCGGGTCAGCCCTGCGCGCTCCACCAGGCGCGGCAGCAAGCTGTACACCGACGGCGGCAGGCCGCCACGCCCCAGCGGTTCGCCGGCGGCCAGGCCGATCTCGCGCTGGGCCCGGGCAAAACGGGTCAGGGAGTCGATCAGCAGCAAGACCCGCTTGCCCTTGCGTCGGTAGCCTTCGGCCAATGCCGTCGCGGTGAAGGCCGCGCGAGCGCGCTCCATGCTCGAACGGTCGGATGTCGAACACACCAGCACCGCCTTGGCCCGCAGTTGCTCATCCAACTCGTGATCGAGAAACTCGCGTAACTCACGGCCCCGTTCGCCAATCAGGCCGAACACAATCACATCGCAGTCAACGTTACGGGCGATCTCCGCGAGCAAGGTGGTCTTGCCGCAACCGGCGCCCGCAAACAGGCCCACGCGCTGGCCTTCGCCCAGGGTCAGCAGGCCATCGATCGAGCGCACCCCGGTGGCCAATGCGCGGTTGATCCGCGGACGTTCGGTGGGCAGCGGCGCCTCGCACAACACCAGGCTGGTGTCCTGCGCGTGCGCCTCGACAAAGGCGCTGGCCCCCTCCCCCGTAATCGGGCGGCCAAAGCCGTCCAGCACCTGGCCCAGCAGGTCATCGCTGACCCGCACCCGATGCGCAACCCCCAACTGCTCGACACTGGCCCCCACGCGCACGCCTTCAAGGTTGCCCAGGGCACTGAGCACCGCATCCTGCTGATCGAAGCCGATAATTTCGGCCAGCATGTAGTCGCCCGTGGACTTTTCCACCTGGCACAAATCGCCGATCCGCGCGTCGGGCAAGCGGCATTGCAGCAACATGCCGTTGACCCGCTGGATCCGCCCACGCACCGAGACCGGCGCGAAATTGGCCAGCGCCTGTGCCCGGTTTTGCTGCCAGGCTTGCAGGCGTGCCTGCAACTCGGCGCTCACCAGCGCACCTCATAACGCTGTACGCCGTCGAACACCACCTTGCTGTTATCGATCAACACCAGGCGCAAGCCATCCACTTCATCGCCGACAAACAACCGGCTGCCCTCGTCCAGGACCACATGGCCATTGGGCCCGCCGACGATCTGCAGGATCTTGAACGGCAGCTCGGCGCTGCGTTCCCTGACGCGACTGATCACCGGCACAGACGTCTCGAACTGCTCGCCAAAACGATTGAGCATGCGCGACACCAACCCCACGTCGTCCTGGGACACATCGCCATCAAGGGTCACCTGGCCATTGATCACCTGCAGGCGGACCCGATTGCCCAACTCACGCTCGTTGAGCATTTTCAGCAGTTGTTGGCGGACGTCGTAGGGTGAGTCCAGCGCGTTTTTTTGACTTTCCACTGGCATCAACGACGCCTGGGCCTCATGGTCGCCCGTGGTGGCCAGGCCCACCGCCGTGATGATCACGGCAATCACCAGTACCAGGCTGATCATGCGTTTCTGCTGCGACCCGGAGATCGAGGACAACATCAACGCCGGCCCCGCCTGGCCGGCCGGCCTGGGCGCCGGCGCAACGGCCGCGGACACCGGTGCCTGCGGCCAGGGCTGGTCGGCCAGGGTGACGCACAGGCGAACATTGCCAATCATAAAAGGCGTCCCCAGTGCCAGGTCGGCAATCTGCGCCAGAAGCCGACCGTCGCTGGCCCGCACCAGCCCTTCTTCGGCCTGTACCGACCAGCGCTGTTCAATAAAACGCAACAGCACATGACGCTCGGCAATACCTTCGTCATACAGCGAAAGATCCGCATCCGGGTGGGCCCCAATAAGCCACTG
The DNA here is from genome assembly GCF_059422465.1 of Pseudomonas sp. GW821-FHT01D09. NCBI lineage: Bacteria > Pseudomonadati > Pseudomonadota > Gammaproteobacteria > Pseudomonadales > Pseudomonadaceae > Pseudomonas > Pseudomonas sp. GW821-FHT01D09. The sequence continues at coordinate 54,157 of NZ_JBWKWY010000017.1, read as the reverse complement.
CCCGCCAAACAGCGGCAGCGCAGCCCCCAGGTGCAAACCATCAAGCACGCGCAACTCAAACATCACCAGGCCTCATGACCGCAGGAATGACAACAGCCTTCGACGTCCTCATGCCACCTCCTCGCGCATCAGATCGTCCCGAGCCAGATCAAAGCGCCCCAGCACCTTGACCTTGGACGAAGCACTGAGCTCGGCAAACGACAGGACCGGCACATGGTTGAACTCCTCCAGCAACAGGGTGCGCAAGGGGCTGCGCAAATCCTGCGCCACCAGCAGCACGCTCTTGCTCTTGGGCCGCACAGCAAAGGCTTGCTTGAGCAGGCTGACCAACGCTGCACTGCTTTCGTGATCCAGGGAAAAGAACACCCCCGTCTGGGTCTGGCGCAGGGCATCGCGCAACACGTTTTCGGTGTGAGGTGACAGCAGCCAGGCATGCAGGCCGTCGGCTTCGCTGTACTGGTGCAGGATCTGCGACTTGAGGGCTATGCGCGCATAGTCGGCCAGGGCATCCGGTTCACGCTCATGCTGACCGTGTTCGATCAACGCCTCGACAATCAGGCGCACAGCCCGTAGCGGTACGCCCTCACCGGCCAGGCGTTGCAATACCGACGAAAAACGCGACAGCGGCATGATCCGCTGCAGCTCCTGCACCAACTCCGGCTGGTTGAACTCCAGCCAACTGAGAATCGCCTTGCTTTCCTGGATCCCGAGGAACTGCGGGCCGCTGAGCAGCATCGCCCGTGTCATGCGCTCCTGGAGCAAGCTGTACGCCGTCGAACGCGCCAGGTGTTCGTCCGCCAGCACCGGGTCATCGGGGGCAAACCACATCCAGTCCTGCTCGTCGCGTTCGACCAGGCCCCGGGTCCCGCTTTCAGGCTCGCTGGCCAGTGCCGCAAGCTCCACGCCCACCCAGTGCCCCAGCGTCGCCTTCAACGTGGGCACCTCATGGACACAGAAACGAAACTCATCGTCGGCCAACGCAGGCGCGTACTCGACCTCAAACGGCGGTAGCGTCAAGCCGATCTGGGTGACCAGGCTATTGCGGCTCTGGCGCACCCCGTGGATCACTTGCGCAACCAGCGGGCTCTCCTGCAGGGCCAGCGGAAACTGCAACAGGTACGGCCGTGAGGGATCAAAACCACGCAAGTCCTCCACCCCGTTCTGCTCTGGCGGGACGCTATCGGTAACCGGTTCCTGCGACTGTTCCTCGCGCTGGCGCCGGCGCGTCAGGTAATAACCGAGGCTGCCGGTCATCAATGAAATAAGGATAAACACCACCGTGGGCATCCCCGGCAGCGTGGCGAAGGTGAGCATGCCCACCGAGGCGATCATCCAGCTCTTGGGTTCGCTGGTCATCTGCCGGGCAATCTCGGCGCCCATGTTGTTGCTGCCTTTGTTGCGCCCGGACGGCGCCACACGGGTGATGATCATGCCGGCTGTCAGCGAGATCAGCAGGGCCGGGATCTGCGCGATCAGGCCGTCACCGATGGTCAGGACCGAGTACAACGCCATGGAGTCGGCGGCGCTCATGCCATGCTGGAACATGCCGGTGGCAAAACCGCCCAGCAAGTTGATCACCACAATGATCAGCCCGGCGATGGCATCCCCCTTGACGAACTTCATGGCCCCGTCCATGGCCCCGAACAACTGGCTCTCGCGCGACAGTTGCTCACGCTTGTCCCGGGCCTGGTTGCCATCGATCAGGCCGGCGCGCAGGTCGCTGTCAATGGACATCTGCTTGCCGGGCATTGCATCCAGGCTAAAGCGCGCCGCCACTTCCGCGACCCGCTCCGAGCCCTTGGTGATCACCAGGAAGTTGACCAGGGTCAGGATCATGAAGATCACCAACCCCACCGCCAGGTTGCCGCCTACCACAAAGTTGCCGAACGCCTCGACAATGTCACCGGCGTCCTGCTCCAGCAGGATCAGGCGCGTGGTGGCAATCGACAACGCCAGGCGAAACATGGTGGTCAGCAGCAGAATCGACGGGAACGAGGAAAAGGCCAGCGGCCCCGGCAAGTACAACGCCAACACGATCAGCAGGCACGAAATACAGATATTGACCGCAATCAGGATATCCACCAGCCAGGTGGGCAACGGCACGATAAAGATAAACACAATGGCCATGACCACCACCGCGCCCAGCACCTCGGCGCGTTGTGCAACCTTCAACAACATCGCATTGATTGCCCGTAAAGCATTCATGCCTTGAATTCCGGCCAAGTATGGGTATGCCGCGAGCCTCGCTCCTGCATGGCGTATTCATGCAGCACCTGCTTGTAGCTGTTCACGGCCTCTTCACGACGCCTTGCATCACACCACCAGGCCAGGGGCAGTGCCTTGATCTCCGGGAAAAAGGTGCTGAGGAAACTCAACTGATGAGCCCGGTCATTGCCCCCCAGGTCCCGGGCCAGGTGCCTGATTTCGTGGGGCGTCAGACCGCTGGCTGCATACCCCAGCATGCGCTGCAACAAGCCCACCGGATCCAGGTGCAGTTCGGGATGCAACAGAAGGGCCTGCCCGATCAGCGTCTTGCAGCTCGCGAGCACGCCACTCAATCGGTTACAGTCTTCGAGGCTCCGCAGCAAGGATCGCAACTTGCTCCGGTCGACCGACGAGTTCTCCGCGCCAGCATCAGCGGCCAAGGCCCCTCTGATCAGCCTCAACCCGGACTCGAAGCGGTCTTCACCGTACAGCCCCAACAGCGAACTCATCAGGTTCGCCAGCGATTGAGTCTCGACCACGCTGGTGTAATACATGCTGCGCACAGCCTGGCGCATCTGCGGGTCATCACTGCCCGCCTGCAACGCCATCGCGGTATTCAGGCCCGCCTGGATCTGCGGCTTGTAGTCAGCCTCCAGGTCAGCCAGGGAGCGGCGTGCCAGATTAGCCTCTGTGGTACGCCCCTCGGTATCCGCCTGAAGCGCCACGTGCTTGAGCACCACATAGGCCCGCGCCGGATCGTTGCCGGAGATATCCATCACCTTGCCGACGCTGGCGCCAAGCAGCAACTGGGTGCGGATATTACGGGCGACGGTCGCCATTTTCGCCTGGGCCGGATGCCCCAGTTGCTCATAGAGCTGGGTCAACTGCTCGGCGGGCATGGGGCGCAAGCCCAATTGGCGCTGCCCCAACGCCTTGCCGTGGAACTCGACCTCTTGCGCGAACAGCGTACTGAGATCGTCAACGGCCGGCGTATTGACCTGTGGAGGTTGCCCACCCTCTATCCGTACAGGTGCGGATTGACTCAGCGGTGGGTGATTTTGCACATCGAGGTTGGGATCGACTTTCATGGGAGTGCCAGGACAAGAGATTCGTATCCTTGTGTGGCTGGAACGCTCGATACAGTTCCATCTTCATCCGCTTGGCACGCGTGATGAAAATACCGGCACAAACCCACGGTGCTTTGTGCAAGGCATTGCAAAAAAAACACCTAAAACAAGATATTTCCTTAAATTTATCAACTAGATAGAGACTTTCCGCGCTTGGCACAAGCGGTGCTAACAGGGTTCTCGTCGAAACCATTTCGACTGCTTATACCCTGAGGAAAAATCATGGATATCCCTATCAGTGTTTTAGTAAATCTTCCCCGAGACCCTGGCCAATCCATCCAGGATCTGTCCGACGACCACCACAAACGCCTGCGCAGGTTCATTCATAAGCGCGTACTGAACCCGGAGGATGCGGACGATATCGTGCAACTGACGTACCTGGAGGCCTGGCGCAACCGGCATCACTTCAGCGCACAGGCGTCACTGAGCACCTGGATGTGCGGGATCGCGCTGAATTTGATCCGCAATCACTTTCGCCGCATCTATGCCAAGCCGGTGCATTGCGAGTTCGATGAATCGCTGTCCCACGGGCAGAACGAAGAGCAGGACCTGGCCCGCCAATTCGAGATCAATCGCCGGCTGGAAAACACCCTCAATGCAATCCAGCACCTGCCCCTGGAAATGCGCAACACCTTGTATGCCTCACTGGAAACCGACGGCAGCTACCAGGACACCGCCAATGCCCTGGAGATCCCGATTGGCACCGTCCGCTCCCGCCTGTCGCGGGCACGGGAGCAGTTGAAACGTGCGACAAAATCTCACCCGTTCCAGTAGGAGAGGGATCGCCCAGGGATAGGGCGCACCTCCCGGCTTCAGGCTTTTTTCGAACGCGGCAACAGAATCGCCAGCACCCCGAGCAGCGGCAGGAACGAGCACAGCGTGTACACGTACTCGATGCCGTGGATATCTGCCAGGTAGCCCAGTAACGCCGCGCCAATCCCGCCAAACCCGAACATCAGGCCAAAGAACACTCCGGCGATCATTCCTACGTTGCCCGGCACCAGCTCCTGCGCGTACACCACAATCGCCGAGAACGCCGAGGCCAGGATAAAACCGATCACCACACTGAGTACGCTGGTCCAGAACAGGTCCACATGGGGCAACAGCAAGGTGAACGGCGCCACACCGAGGATCGAAAACCAGATCACCGCCTTGCGGCCGATCTTGTCGCCAATCGGCCCACCAAAGAACGTGCCCGCCGCCACCGCACCGAGGAACAGGAACAGGTGCAACTGGGAACTGGCCACCGACAGGTCGAACTTCTCGATCAGGTAAAAGGTGAAGTAACTGGTGAAGCTGGCCATGTAGAAGTATTTGGAAAACACCAACAGCCCCAGCACCACCAGCGCGCCGAGCACGCGGTTTTTCGACAGGCCATGGGTGGCGGCCTGGCCCTGCTTGAGCTTGAACAGGTTCAGATGGTTGCGGTACCAACGGCTGATCGCATACAGCACCCCCAGGGCAAACACCGCGAACAGGCCAAACCAGGCCACATTGCCCTGGCCAAACGGAATAATGATCGCCGCCGCCAGCAACGGGCCAAACGCGGAACCAACGTTACCGCCCACCTGGAACGTCGATTGCGCCAGGCCATAGCGCCCACCCGAGGCCAGGCGCGCCACGCGGGAGGCTTCCGGGTGGAAGGTCGAGGAGCCAATGCCGATCAACGCCGCCGCCAGCAGGATCAGCGGGAAACTGCCGACCTGGGACATCATCAAAATCCCCACCAGCGTACAGATCATCCCACAGGGCAACAGGAACGGCTTGGGATGGCGATCGGTGTAATACCCCACCCACGGCTGGAGCAACGAGGCCGTGAGCTGGAACGTCAGGGTAATCAGGCCGACCTGGGTAAAGGTCAGGCCATAACTTTGCTTGAGCATGGGATAGATCGACGGCAATACCGCCTGGATCAAGTCATTGATCAAGTGCGCCAGTGCCACGGCGCCGATGATACGCATGACCAACGGGCTGGATTGCGCCGCGGCCGGCGTCGTAGCCACTGAAGGCTGGGAATTGGTAAGAGCCATGAGGAACGTTTCCGTACAGCAGATGGATGCACAGGTGCAGGTGCGACAATGTGCCATTTTTGTGGGCAGGAAGGCTATCCCGTTAGCAGGCTAACGAGTAGGTGAATCGATGCAGCGGTCACGGTTTGTAAAGGGCCAGCAAGATGAATCCCTTTAACTTGAGGGACCTTTCCTAGAGCATCCTTCGCCTTGTGCCTGGTGGGGGGCGGTGGCAGCGTTGAAGACGCCCTGTTCTACAACACCTGCCTGCCCCCGTACGCGGACGCTAGAACACCCCAAATCAAATGTGGGCTTGCTCACGATCACGGTGGATCAGCCAACTAATGTATCGACTGATACTCAGCCATCGCGGGCAAGCCCACTCCCACATAAGCCCGCTCCTACCCTTTGATCGGCTTAGGCTTAAGACCAGCGTAACCCCCCTGCCACGGGTCGCTTCACCCGGCGTTTTCCTTAAACAGTTGATAGCGTAGATAAATTTTCAAAAAAGCGCTTGACGCATTCCCGTTCTACGCGAATAATGCGCGCCACTTGGCTACATAGCTCAGTTGGTTAGAGCATAGCATTCATAATGCTGGGGTCCGGGGTTCAAGTCCCTGTGTAGCCACCAAGTACCGATCCATAGACGTCTACAGCAGTCTATGAATCACCTCAAGAAGCCCGCCTAGTGCGGGCTTTCTTGTTTCTGGCTGTCTCTGCTTGTATCCCCTATTCCCCTCTGTGTCTCCTCGAAAAATAATTGAACCGAGGGGACACAAGCCCAAATGAAGCGATCCGAGATAAAACGCCGCCCCCTTTCCAATACCGCATTGGCGGGCCTGCCGATAGCGCGTCCTCGCCATGGAACCCCCGCTAACTACCGAGATTTGTCACTTATTCATTACTCACTTTTGAGTTGCCTCAAGACTGAATTCAAGATAATTTTTAGCGCTTGCTAAGCAAACACCTTTAATTACGGTGGCTTCCCTGGCTTTTTTCAAGATAATCTTTTGGCTGGCTTGAGATACTTTTCTATATGCCTACGTTTACCCATCACGATCTTGAGCTTCTCAATCCTTCCTTTGACTCGGACCTAGTCGATGTACTGAGTGAACTGGAGCACCTACGTCGCCTAAGGCTTGAAGGCGATACGCCACTACCGGTGTTCTACCAGCTCAAATCGCTTTTCCATGCGCTGGAAAGCCTCGGTTCTGCACGTATAGAAGGCAATCACACTACTTTGGCGGACTACATCGATAGCAAGGTGGAAGGTAAGGCTCAGGACACGGACCAACTGCGCGAGGTTGCCAATATTGAAAAGGCAATGGATTACATCGAGCAGATCATGACGCCCGGCGCTGCGCTGACAGAGCAGATGATTCGAGAGCTTCACGCGATGACCGTAAACGATCTGGTTCGTGAAGGCGAAAAAACGCCCGGAGCCTATCGCAGCGGGAGTGTCAGAATATCCCAGTCTGATCATCTGCCTCCCGATTTCATCCAGGTTCAAGCCTACATGCAGGAACTTGTCGAATTCGTGAATCACGAAGACTCTCCGAAATACGGCCTCATGAAGGTTGCGCTCGCTCACCATAGGTTTGGATGGATACATCCATTCGGCAATGGCAATGGCCGCGTGGTAAGACTGCTGACCTATGCTCTCCTGATAAAGTATGGTTTCAACGTCAACGCAGGCGGCCGCGTCCTCAATCCTACAGCCGTATTCTGCAATGACCGTGAGCGCTATTACGCAATGCTTGCCACCGCCGACAAAGGCACAAAGGAAGGGCTAGAGGAGTGGTGTACATACGTGCTGGAAGGCATTCGTGATGAGCTGGAGAAAGTCGATCGCCTCACCGACTACGCATATCTGACCCAATGCATACTTGTCCCTGCTGTGGCCTTCGCAAGGGAAAGAGAATGGATCACGGGGACGGAAGAGGCAGTGCTGTCGGCCGCAATAAAATTGAAGGTCGTAAAATCTGCAGATATAGCCTCCGTACTCCCTCGGCAGTCGAGCAATCAACGGACTTACCTGATCAAAAAACTGGTAGACCAAGGGATGCTTTTACCGCTAAACGCAGGCGCGAGGCAGTACACAATCGGTTTTTCTAATAACTATCTGATTCGAGGTGTCATTAAGTCCCTCAGGGGCGAAGGGTTCATACCTGGGCCGCTGGAAAATCCATAAGCATCGGTTTAAAGAGGCCCACAGCCGTCTATGAATCACCTCAAGAAGCCCGCTTAGTGCGGGCTTTCTTGTCTCCCTATACGCAGCCTTGCGTCTTAGCTTGCGTCAAACACCACAGGCTGCATCGGTGCAGTGTTGACCTTGAGCTGAAACACTTCGGGGCGGGAATAGTGGCCGCAGACGTCGAAGTCGAGGTTACTGGCCAGTCCCGCGGACAGGTCGATATCGGCGTAGAGAATGGTTTCCTGGTCAAATACCGGCCCCGCCAGCACTTGACCCGCCGGGCTTACGATCATGCTGCCGCCGTGCATGATGTAGTCGCTGTCTTGAGCCTCCAGGGCAAAGTCGTCACGGTAGTGTGCCGGGTACTCGGCCAGGGTGATTGCCTGGCAGGCCGAGAGCACATGCACCCGCCCTTCCACGGCAATATGTACCATGGAGGAGGCCCAGGTCGGGCGGTCATCGGCAGTGGGCGTGCAGTAGATCTCGGTGCCTTGTGCATACATGGCCTGGCGCAAGGCGGGCATGTAGTTTTCCCAACAAATCACAGTCCCGATTCGACCGAGCGGCGTGTCCACCGGGGCAATGCTGGAGCCATCGCCAAACCCCCAGATGATCCGTTCCTGCCCGGTCGGCATGAGCTTGCGGTGATAGCCGGCAATACCTTTGCCGGGCGCCAATGTCACGGATGAGCAATACAGCGTTCGCCCTACACGCTCAATAATGCCCATCACCACATGCACCCCGGTTTCATTCACCACCTCGCCAAGGCGCGCCAACTCCGGGCCGTCCTGGGTGATCGAGCCGTCCATGTAGCGCTGAAAGTGCGCACGACCAGTGTCGTTGCGACTGCCGACGACGGTGCCGAAGGCAGCGCCCTTAGGGTATCCCCCCAAGAACGCCTCGGGAAACACCACCAACGCGGCGCCCTTTTCGGCGGCCTCTCGAATGAGCCCGGCGGCTTTCTCGGCGCTCAAATAGGGCTCAAACGGAATAGACGATGCTTGAACAACGGCTGCTTTGAACATGAGTTTCCCTCGTATCAATAGAACGTGGCGGGGTTAGCCACGAGTGATGTCCCGATCTTTGGTCTCAGGCAGCAGGAACCACAGAACGATGAAGCAGACCAGCGAGACACCCGCCAGGTACATCGCCGGAATATTTGGGTTGTGGGTGGCCTGGATCAACGCCACCGCAATAAACGGACCGGGGCCTGCCAGCAACGCCAATGCCACGTTGTGCCCAACCGCCGCGCCGGTGGAGCGGATGGACGCAGGAAACACCTCGACCAGCAACACCACATCCATCACGGCAGTAATTGCCACCAGCACCGCCATGATCAACAACCCCGCCAGAATCGCGATGTAATTGCCGGTGTTCATCAACAAAAACACCGGATAAGCCAGCACGGTCAGCCCCAGTGCCGCCGTCAGCACAAAGGGACGGCGACCGAAACGATCGCTTAGGCGCCCAACAATCGGGTTGATCAGCGTGTAGACCACCAGCGCCGCGCTACACAGCCACAGGGCCGTCGGTTTGCCAAGGCCAACGGTTTGTGTCAGGTGGGTATTGGCGTAGGTGATGAAGTAGTACAGCGAAACCCCGAACAGGGCGGCGAAGGCAAACGAAATCACAAAGGCCCGCCACTTCACCTGGGCAGATACCGTTTCCAGGGTGTTATTGGCACGCTTGCGTTCGAGTTCGGCGTAGACCGGCGTATCGCCTAGCTTGCGGCGGATATACATGGCCACGCCGGCCATCAGGATGGAAGCGACGAAAGGAATGCGCCAACCCCACTGCATCACTTCTTCGCTAGATAACGAACTGTTGATGACGGCCGCAATCGCGGTGCCAAAGAGAAATGCCGCGCCCGCGGTCGCGGTAATCACGCTGGCCGCCGAGGCCCGACGATTGGCCGGCGCACTTTCGACGATGTAGATGCCCGCGCTTGACCACTCGCCCCCCACCATCATCCCTTGCAAGAAGCGCAGCGCCACGAGCAGGACCGGAGCGGCGATACCGATAGAGGCGTAGCCTGGCAACAAGCCTATCAAGGTGGTCGTCAGCCCCATCCCGAACACCGTGATGATCAATACCGCACGCCGGCCAAGTTTGTCACCGATCGGCCCCAGTACGACGGCCCCCAGTGGCCGAGAAAGAAACCCCACGGCAAACACCGCCAGCGACGACAACAGCGAAACGCCTGGCGCTGTGGAGGGGAAAAAAATTTGTCCGATCACGGCCGCGAAATAGCCATAAATGGCAAAGTCGAACCACTCCATGAAATTACCGATACCCACGGCAATCGCCCGTTTGCGCAGTTCAGCACCCTCGTCAGGGGCAACGGTCTGATCAGCGCTTTGTGGCTGCACTATCATCTTTTCCATACAGAGCATCCTATTTTTGTTGTATTGGCTTGAGTTGAGCTTAAGAATCCCAAGGCAAATTAATCAAACGAATACGAAAGATGCCCATGATTAGAGTTACTAATATTAGCCGGATCGACCTTAACCTCCTGGTCATCTTTCAGTGCCTGATGAGTGAGCGGAGTGTGACCCGGACGGCGGCGGTGCTGCACGTGACGCAGGGTGCCGTCAGCTCGTCGCTCAAACGGTTGCGCGAGCAGTTTCATGATGATTTGTTTATCCGTACCGGCGCGGGCATGGTCCCGACGCGCCGCGCCTTGGAGATCGCGCCGAAGGTCGTGCAAGCGCTGACGGCGGTCAGCGCCATCATCGACCGGCAACCCCTGTTTGCCGCCGAGTCATCAAGCCGAACCTTCAACATTGCGTTGTCGGATGACATTGAAAGCTACCTCTCGCCCAGGCTGGTCAACGAAGCTCGCGCCAAGGGGCTTTCTGTGAACTTTGCCTTCCACCAGACCAACAGCTCCCTCTGGAAAACCGCCCTGGCCGACCCGGATATCGATATGGTGCTGTGCTCCGAACCCAAGGAGTTCACCTCTCACTACTCCTCCCAGGTCTTGTTCTCATCGTCCTATTCATGCCTGTACGACGGCCCGCGCCTGAACATTCAAAGCCCGCTCACCCGTGAGGAATACTTGAAGCACGAGCATGTACGGGTGTCCTTTGATGGCCGGCGCGGTTTTGTGGATGATCTGCTGGAAAGCGAAGGGATCTCACGCCGGGTTTCGGCGTCCTTTACCCACTTTTCAGGAGCGCTGGCCACCCTGGTTCACAGCGACGTAATCGCCACCCTGCCAACGTTTGCGGCGCTGTCCTACGCCAGGATCGCGCGCCTGACCGTCAGCCCGGTGCCGATCTTCGTACCGGCTTTTCGCGTGTTCATGATCTGGGACGTAGAGCGCAACGACGACCTGCACAATCGCTGGTTGCGCAATTTCATCCTGGAGACGACCCAGGAGTTACAGCGAGGAACGTTGACCTCGGTCTAGCAAAGGGCAGCCCGTTTAAGGCAAAACCCTGCGCGTCGAAAAGCCTGCCCGCTGCCGTGATAATGCTGGCTTAATTCAGATGCGGTGATATCGTCTGCATCAGGACGCTCGGCAGGCTGTCGAGAATATGCATCCCGTAGCACCCTTTTCAGCGACTACACTCCAGCCCATGAAACGCTATCTGCGGTTGTGCCTCATCTTCATGCTCAGCTTGACGCTTCCTCTCAGCGGGATGGCGGGCGTTGCGGCATCAACAGAACCGTGCCCCATGAAAACCATGGGCATGACGATGATGAACGACATGGGGCTAGACTGCTGCAACGATGCAAAAAGCTTCATCGAGCACGGCAAACCTTGTAAGCCCGGCCAGGAATGCAAGGCGGGGAGCATGCTGCAAGTCTTGCTCTTCACGCCTCCTGTGCCCCTGTTCAACCCCGTAGTATTGTCCTTTTTCAGCGATTCCCTCCCCATGCAGACCCCATCCGGGGTATGGCGACCGCCTCGCGCTTGATTCCTGCCCCACCTTGAGCCTCATCCCGCATTAGCGGGGTGGACTAGCTGCGTGCATGTCTTTTGACGCGCGCAGTGGATGATCACAGGAATCATAGACATGAACTCCAAGTGCTATTGCATAGGTTGGTCGCTCGTGGCTGGCCTGGTCGCAAGCGTACTGTCTTGGCCAAGCCTCGCTGCCCAATTGACACTCGATGAAGCGCTGCGCCTGGCTGAAAACACTGCGCCGTCACTGACCGCACAAGACGCCAGAATCCAGGCTGCCACTAGCGCAGCTATCCCGGCAGGTGAACTGCCTGACCCCAAGCTCCTGCTGGGTGTACAGAACTACCCCATTGGCGGGCCGAATCGCTGGAGCCTTAACCAGGACTTCATGACCTCGCAAATGGTCGGGATCAGGCAAGAAATGCCCAACCTTGCCAAGCGCAAAGCCCGCATCGAGGTCGCCGATGCCGCCGTTGAAAGAGCCGCGGCCGAGCGGCAAATCGAGCGCCTGAACGTTCGGCAATCCACGGCATTGGCCTGGATCAGCAGCTACTCGGTTGAACGTAAAAATGCGCTCTTCCAAGACTTCTACACAGAAAACCGCCTGCTGAGCGAGGCCGTCCGCGCCCAGATTGCCGGTGGCCGCGCCCAGCCCGCCGACGCGGTAACCCCCAAACAGGAAGCGGCTCTGTTGGCAGAGCAGCAGGACGATCTGCTGCTCCAGAGAGCGCAGGCCCGAGCGGCCCTCAAACGCTGGATTGGTGCCGCCGCCAACGACACGCCGGTGGGCCGCTTGCCTGAATGGCCCATCGATACCTCCGGCTACCCCCATAAGCTGCAACACCACCCCCGGCTGGCCGCGTTTGCACCGATGACCCGTGAAGCGCAGGCCAAGATCAGCGAGGCCCAGGCGCAAAAGCAATCGGACTGGAGCTGGGAACTGGATTATCAACATCGTGACCGGCAGTTCGGCGACATGGTCAATGTGCAGTTTTCATGGGACCTGCCGCTGTTTCCAGACTCGCGCCAAAACCCCAAAATCGCGGCCAAACAGGCTGAACTCAACCAGCTTGAGGCCGAGCGCGAAGCCCAGTCACGCGAGCATATCCAGCAACTGGAGAACGAACTGGCTGACTATGAGCGCCTGAGTCGTGCCGTGCGCCGAAACCAGGAAAGCCTGTTGCCGCTGGCCCAGGAAAAGGTCGAACTGAGCATGGCCAGTTATCGCGCCGGCACCGGCGATTTAAACGCCGTGGTGGCCGCCCGGCGTGAACTCATCACCGCCCGCCTGAAACAGATCGACGTGGAAGAGCAGCGCGCACTAACCAGTGCCCGTCTGTATTTTGCTTATGGGGAGCCCAGCCAATGAACCTTAAAAAATCGCACGCAGCCTGGCTGGTCGGTATCTCGATGGCATTCGGGGTTGCGGGGGGCTACTGGTTCGCTCAGCAACGCATGGACACAGCGCCAGCACAGCGCCTCACTTCACCGGATGAACGCCAGGCCCTGTATTGGTACGACCCTATGTACCCGCAGCAAAAATTCGATAAGCCGGGCAAGTCCCCCTTCATGGACATGCAACTGGTCCCTCAGTACGCCAGCGGCGCGGCGGATCGCGCGAGCATCAGTATCGACCCGAGCCTGACCCAGAACCTGGGCCTGCGTTTTGCAACCGTCACCCGTGGGGCCTTTGACTCCAGCCTCGATGTAACCGGTGTCTTGGCGTTCAACGAACGCGATGTCGCGGTGATTCAGGCGCGCACCGCCGGCTTTGTGGAACGGGTCTACGCCCATGCTCCAGGCGATGTGCTCAAAGCCAACGCCCCCTTGGCGGATATCCTGGTGCCCGAGTGGGCAGCGGCCCAGACAGAGTTCCTGGCACTGAAGCGTAATGGGGATGCCGACCTGTTGGCGGCGGCCCGTCAGCGCCTGCAACTCACCGGGATGCCGGCAGCACTGATTGCGCAGGTAGAGCGTGGCGGCAAGGTTCAGCCCTACCTGACGGTCACCAGCCCGATGGGGGGTGTGCTGCAAACGCTGAATGTCCGTGCGGGTATGACCCTGGCGACCGGCGAGACCCTGGCACGCGTCAATGGTTTGGACAGTGTCTGGTTGGCGGTGGCGGTTCCAGAAGCCCAAGCCGGGTCCATCAGCGTCGGGCAGGCGGTGCAGGCGCGTCTGCCGGCCTTCCCTGGAACCACGCTCAATGGCAAGGTCAGCGCGATTTTGCCCGAGACCAATGCCGACAGCCGCACCCTGAATGTCCGGGTGGAACTGCCCAATGCGCACGGGCGCCTCAGGCCGGGCTTGACGGCACAGGTGCGCCTGAACCACTCGACCGGGCGCAGTGTGTTGTGGGTGCCGAGCGAGGCCGTCATTCGCACGGGCCAACGCGCCCTGGTGATGCTCGCCGAAGACGCAGGGCGCTACCGTCCTGTGGTGGTGCAACTGGGGCAGGAAAGCGATGGCAAGACCGTGATCTTGAAAGGCCTGGAAGAGGGCCAGAAAGTGGTGACGTCTGGCCAGTTCCTGCTCGACTCGGAAGCCAGTCTCAAGGGCATTGTGGCCCGCATGGAGGCAGACTCATCCCCCAGCGTGCATGAAGCGGATGGGCAGATCGTTGGCTTCAACGACACAGAAGTCACCCTCGCCCACGGCCCCTTCAAGACCCTGGGCATGCCCGGCATGACCATGACATTCCCACTGGCCAGCCCGGCCCTGATGCAGGGCCTGAAAGCCGGTGATCCGGTGCGCATTACGCTGGGCCAGAGCGATGACGGTCTACGGGTCGAGCGCCTGGATAAAGCGGGGAGCCAGCCATGATTGCCGCCCTGATTCGCTGGTCCGTCGCCCACCGTTTTCTGGTCTTGCTTGCGACACTCTTTGTCACGGCCTGGGGGATCTGGTCGGTGCAAAACACGCCGATCGATGCCTTGCCGGACCTGTCGGATGTGCAGGTAATCATCCGCACCCCTTATCCAGGGCAAGCGCCGCAGATCGTCGAAAACCAGGTGACCTACCCACTGGCCACCACCATGCTCTCCGTGCCGGGCGCCAAGACCGTGCGCGGTTATTCCTTCTTCGGCGACAGTTTCGTCTATGTGCTGTTTGAAGACGGCACTGACCTGTACTGGGCCCGCTCGCGGGTGCTGGAATACCTGAGCCAGATTCAAAGCCGCTTGCCGGCCAATGCCAGGCCCGCGTTGGGGCCGGATGCCACCGGCGTCGGCTGGATTTACCAATACGCCCTGGTCGACCGCAGTGGTAAGCATGACCTGGCGCAATTGCGCGCCTTGCAGGACTGGTTCCTGAAGTTTGAGCTCAAAACCCTGGCGAACGTTGCGGAAGTGGCCACGGTGGGAGGCATGGTCAAGCAGTACCAGGTGCAGCTTGATCCGTTGAAACTGGCCAGCTTCGGTATCACCCAGGCGCAGGTAAGCGCAGCGATCGGCAAGGCCAACCAGGAAACCGGCGGGGCGGTACTGGAGATGGCCGAGACCGAGTTCATGGTGCGCGCTTCCGGCTACCTGAAAACCCTGAATGACTTCCGTGCAATCCCACTCAAGCTGGGAAC
The DNA here is from genome assembly GCF_059422465.1 of Pseudomonas sp. GW821-FHT01D09. Classification (NCBI taxonomy): domain Bacteria; kingdom Pseudomonadati; phylum Pseudomonadota; class Gammaproteobacteria; order Pseudomonadales; family Pseudomonadaceae; genus Pseudomonas; species Pseudomonas sp. GW821-FHT01D09. The sequence continues at coordinate 39,138 of NZ_JBWKWY010000017.1, read as the reverse complement.
CGGTGGCGTGCCGGTCACCCTGGGCGATGTCGCCACGATCCAGTTGGGGCCGGAAATGCGGCGTGGCATCACTGAACTCGACGGCGAAGGCGAGACCGTCGGCGGCGTGGTGATTCTGCGCAGCGGCAAGAACGCTCGCCAGACCATTGAGGCCGTCAAGACCAAGCTTGCCGAACTGAAAAACAGCCTGCCTGCGGGGGTAGAAATCGTCACTACCTACGACCGCAGTAAGCTGATCGATCGTGCGGTGGAAAACCTCAGCTACAAACTGCTCGAAGAGTTCATCGTCATTGCCCTGGTTTGCGGGCTCTTCCTCTGGCACTTGCGCTCATCCCTGGTGGCGATCGTCTCGCTTCCCGTCGGTGTGTTGATTGCCTTCATCATCATGCGTCACCAAGGGATCAACGCCAACATCATGTCCTTGGGCGGGCTTGCCATTGCCATCGGTGCCATGGTCGATGCCGCCGTGGTGATGATCGAGAACGCCCACAAGAAAATGGAGGCCTGGCACGCCGCCAACCCGGGAGAGGAACTGAAGGGCGAACGCCATTGGCAGGTAATGACACAGGCCGCCGCCGAGGTAGGCCCAGCCCTGTTCTTCAGCCTGATGATCATCACCCTGTCATTCATTCCGGTTTTCACCCTGCAGGCGCAGGAAGGTCGGTTGTTCGGCCCACTGGCCTTCACCAAGACATACGCCATGGCCGCGGCGGCCGGACTTTCGGTGACCCTGGTGCCGGTGCTGATGGGCTACTGGATTCGAGGCGCCATCCCCACGGAACAGCAGAACCCGCTGAACCGCTGGCTGATCAGGCTCTACCAACCGGCCCTGGATGCGGTACTGCGCCGTCCAAAAGCCACCCTACTCGTGGCGCTCTTGGTTTTTGTCAGTGCGCTATGGCCGATATCGCGCTTGGGGGGCGAGTTTCTTCCGCCGCTGGATGAGGGCGACCTCCTCTATATGCCATCGGCCCTGCCAGGGTTATCGGCGCAGAAAGCGGCGCAGCTCCTGCAACAGACCGACCGCCTGATCAAAACGGTGCCAGAGGTCGAACATGTCTTTGGTAAAGCCGGTCGCGCGGAAACCGCCACTGACCCGGCGCCGCTGGAGATGTTCGAGACCACGATCCAGTTCAAGCCGCACGAACAATGGCGTGCGGGTATGACCCCGGAAAAACTGGTTCAAGAACTGGATCGAGTGGTGCGCGTCCCCGGGCTGACCAATATCTGGATACCGCCGATCCGCAATCGCATCGATATGCTTGCCACCGGGATCAAAAGCCCAATCGGCGTGAAAGTGGCCGGCAGCAACCTGGCACAGATTGATGCTGTGACCCAGGCTGTGGAACGGGTGGCCAAAGAGGTGCCGGGGGTCAGTTCCGCGTTGGCCGAGCGGCTGACGGGTGGCCGTTATATCGACGTGGACATCGACCGCCCGGCCGCCGCCCGCTACGGGCTTAATATCGCCGATGTGCAGTCCATCGTGGCCGGGGCGATTGGCGGTGAAAATATCGGAGAGACGATTGAAGGTCTCGCACGTTTCCCGATCAACGTGCGTTACCCACGGGAGTGGCGCGACTCGCTCGGTGCCCTGGAGCAATTACCGATCTACACCCCATCAGGCAGCCAGATCACCCTGGGGACCGTGGCAACGATCAAGGTCAGCGACGGCCCGTCCATGCTCAAAAGTGAAAACGCGAGGCTTTCAGGCTGGGTGTATATCGATGTGCGTGACCGGGACATTGCTTCGGTGGTCGCCGATCTACGCCGCACCGTCAATGAGCAGGTCAAGTTGCAACCGGGCATGAGCCTCAGTTACTCGGGGCAGTTTGAATTTCTCGAACGGGCCAACGCCCGACTCAAACTGCTGGTGCCGGCCACGCTGCTGATCATCTTCGTGTTGCTCTACCTGACGTTCTCCCGATTCGATGAGGCCTTGTTGATCATGGCCACCCTGCCATTTGCCCTGACGGGCGGTGCCTGGTTCCTCTATCTGTTGGGGTTCAACCTGTCGGTCGCCACCGGCGTCGGTTTTATTGCCCTGGCCGGGGTGTCTGCTGAGTTTGGCGTGATTATGCTGCTGTACCTGAAAAACGCCTGGGCCGAACGTGAAGGCCTCGGCGACAGCACTGAGCACGGGCTGGTTGCGGCGATTCGTGAAGGCGCCGTGCAGCGCGTCCGCCCCAAGGCCATGACCGTTGCCGTCATCATTGCCAGCCTGTTACCCATCCTGTTGGGCAGCGGTACGGGCAGCGAAGTGATGAGCCGCATTGCCGCCCCCATGGTCGGCGGCATGATCACCGCACCGTTACTGTCGTTGTTTGTGATCCCGGCGGCCTATCGCCTGCTGCGGCGCCGGCATCTGCGGCGCGGGCCCTCCATCCACCCTTGAGGTTTCCGGCGAGCACCCGCAATCACCTCAAAAAGCCCGCCTCGCGCGGGCTTTCTTGTACCTGGCGACTGCTCAGTCAGTGGGAGGCCGGTGCGCGCAGGGCATGACGACACCTCAAAAGTAAGTCGTAGCCCCGGCAAAAAACGCACGCCCCGGCACATAGAACGTCGTCGAACCATCCCGCGCATCTTCATCCAGCAAATTCTGCACGCCGCCATTCAAGGTCAACCACTTGGTTACGGCCAGGTTCGCCGTCAGGTCGTAGGTGGTGTATGACTTGACGAAGTCATTGCCCACCCCACGCTGTTTACCGACATGCTGCGCCGAAAGCTCGGTGTTGAGCGTGTCGGTGGCTTGCCAGTTGATCGCACTGAAAGCAGACAACTTGGGCGCGCTGATCAGGTCTTCGCCGGTGGACAGGTTTTTGCTCTCCAGCATATAGGTGGCGTTGGTGCGCCAGTCCAGGGAGTCAGTCAGCGGTACGCGAACCGAGCCTTCCCAGCCGCGGGTCCGCGCTTTTTCGACGTTTTCCAGCATGGTCCACCAACGGCCCTGGAATTGGCCCAGGGGGGCGTATTCGATCTTGTCTTCAAAGTCGGTGTGGAAGTAGGTCAGGCTGGCCTCCCAACCATCACGGTCGAAGGACACGCCCATTTCCTTGTTGACGCTGGTCTCTGGCGATAGGTTCGGGTTGCCGGCCATCCAGCAACTGCCACTGACATACCCCAGGGGTTTCAACGAGCCACAACCGCGACCAGCGGACTCGGTGGCGGCACCGGCGCTCCCCTCTTTCAGGCTCGGTGCACGGAAGCCCTTGGACACACCACCGCGCACGGTCCAGTCCGGGTGCGGATGGTAGACCAGGTACGCCCGTGGGCTGTTGTGGTTGCCATAGTCCGCACTGTGGTCGAAACGGTTGCCCAGGGTCAGGGTCAGATTGTCGAGCAGGTACACCTCATCTTCGATAAACGCGGCCGAGTAGTCCCCCTTGAGCGACGCACCGGAAACCGCGGCGCCTTGGTAGTCCACGGGCACCGTGCCCAGGGTGTCACTGTTGGTCAGTTCTTCACGCTTCCACTGCCCGCCCACGGTCATGCGCTGGCTGAGCAGGAACTCAAACGGAATGTTCAGGCTGCCTTCGGCGATTTTTTCTTCGGCGCTGGACTTGCCCCAGTCGATGTCGTTCTTGAACTTGTTGAGGTACAGGTCGACTTTCGAGGTGCCGAAACCCCAGTCCCCGCTGTGGGACACCGAGTAGCTGTCACGAATCAAACGGCCGGGCCCGAAGCCGGCACCGACGGTTTCGCCCCAGTCGCCAAAGGTCTTTTTGCTCGACCAGGAGCGCTCGACGCCATGCACGGCCTCGAACGACAGGCTCTGTTCATCATTGATTTTCCAGTCGAGCAACGCGTTGACGCTGTGGTCCTTGGCGCCGCCCGCGCCGTCGCCGTACATGAACTCGCCCTCCTTATCCAGGCGAGCCGTGACCTCATCGGCAGCCCGTCGGGTCAGGTTGGCGCCTAGGCGCAGGCCGACGGATTCGGTCAATGGCCCGGACAGGTTGAGGCTGGTCTGGGTGGTCTGGCCACGGTCGGAATCTTCGGGAATCGTGGTGTTGACGTTGGCCGAACCGCTCCAGGTGCTCGACACCTTGCGCGTGATGATGTTGATCACCCCGCCCATGGCATCCGAGCCATACAACGAAGACATGGGGCCGCGCACGATCTCGATGCGCTCGATCATGTTCGGGGTGATCCAGTTCAGGTCCTGGCGCGCCAGGTCGCGGCGATAGCTCAAGTCTCCCGAACCGCCGAGGCGTTTGCCGTCCACCAGGATCAAGGTGTACTTGTCGTCCAGGCCACGCAGCTTGATTTTCGATTGCTCGCCCACCGGGCCGAAGCCACCGGTGACCCCGGGCACACGCCGCAGCAGGGTATTGAGGTCATACACCGGCTGGCGCTCGATTTCTTCGCGGGTAATCACGCTGACACTGGCCGGCGCATCACGCAGGTCCGTGCCGCCACCGGTGGCGGTGACAAACGAGGTATCGAGTTCGGTAACGGCATGTTTATCGACCTCGCCAATCTCTTCTGCCTGCAACGCCGGGGCGGCGATCAGCATGCCAACGGCCAGGAAAAGAGAGCTGAAAAGGTAGGGGGGGTTATTCATTGCAAACAGTCCTTGTCGAGCCAATGCGCACCATGATGGAGCACTAAAGGTTACAAACTGTAATACGAATCCTTATCATTTAGAAAGAGGCTTATGAAAAACCTCGCAACAAACCTACACGTCTGACATAGATTTATTTCTGCCCACACGGTTGGGCATCGGTCACGATGGCCAAGGTCGGGAGAGGGATTTTGACGCTCCGGCCTCCCCGCTGTTAGTGTCCGCCCTCTCCCCCGCAGCTATCTGCCAGGTGCGACCTACCCGCAAAACAATACCCCCAGGGACAACAGATCATTCTCAAAATGAACGGAGTTCAGCGCGTGCTTTTAATCCCCCGCCTCCAGCGCCTTACCAGCCTTTCGCTGATCGTCGCCGCCCTCGGCCTCGGCGCCTGCCACAGCACCAACACCCCCGACTTGCCGCCCGCCCCGGAGCTGGGTTCGGGCTATCGCACGGACATGAGAGTACGCCACGCCGAACGCCATATGGCGGCAGCGGCCAACCCGCTGGCGGCCGCCGCCGGGAGGGAGATATTGCGCCAGGGCGGCTCGGCGATCGATGCGGCCATCGCCATGCAAGCGGTGCTGACGCTGGTGGAGCCGCAATCCTCGGGGATCGGCGGTGGTGCCTTTATCATGCTGTGGGATGGCAAGCAGGTACGGGCCTATGATGGCCGTGAAACCGCACCGGCCGGCGCCACGGCCGATATGCTGCTCAATGCCGACGGCACGCCGATGGCGTTTGCCCAGGCGCAGATTGGTGGTCGGTCGGTCGCCACCCCCGGTGTATTGCGCGCGCTGAAGATGGCCCACGAACACAGCGGGCGCCTGCCCTGGGCACAATTGTTTGCACCGGCGATCCAGCTGTCCGAGCAAGGCTTTGCGATTTCGGCACGCCTGCACAGCCTGATCGCCGCCGACCGCTACATCAGCCAGTCACCGGACATGGCAGCGTACTTCCTCAACGTCGACGGCAGCCCGAAAGCCACCGGCACCCTGTTGAAAAACCCGGCGCTGGCCACGGTGTTCAAACGTATCGCCAAAGAAGGGCCCGATGCGCTGTACCACGGCCCGATCGCCGAGGAGATTGCCCGCAAGGTCCAGGGCCATCACAACACGGGCCGCCTTGCGCTGAACGATCTCAAGGGCTACCGCGCCAAGGAACGCACGCCGCTGTGTACCGACTACAAGCGCTGGCAAGTGTGCGGCATGCCGCCCCCCTCTTCGGGCGGGGTGGCCATTGCGCAGATCCTCGGCACCTTGCAGGCCCTCGAAGCCCGTGACCCACGCTGGGCCCTGGCGCCGCTCAAGCCCGTGAAGACGACAACAGCCGCCGGCCTGGAACCAGCCCCCGAAGCGGTGCATATGATTGCCGAGGCCGACCGCCTGGCCTACGCCGACCGTGCGCAATACCTCGCTGATACGGACTTCGTACCAGTGCCGCTCGCGGGCCTGGTCGCCCCTGGCTACCTGGCCAGCCGTGCAGCATTGATTGGCGAACGCAGCATGGGCGTGGCCAGGCCCGGCCAACCGGCGGGCGTTCAGGTGGCCTACGCGCCGGATCGCTCGCCACTGCGTATTTCCACCTCGCAAGTGGTGGCCGTGGATGACCAGGGCGGCGCGGTGTCGATGACCACCACCATCGAAGCTGCATTCGGTTCCCACGTGATGGTCCAGGGTTTCCTGCTGAACAATCAGATGACTGACTTTTCCTTTATCCCCGAGGAAAACGGCCAGCCGGTGGCCAACCGCATCGAGCCGGGCAAACGCCCGCGCTCGTCCATGGCGCCGACCCTGGTCTTCGACCGCCAAAGTGGCGAGCTACTGGCCACGGTCGGCTCTCCCGGCGGCTCGCAGATCATCGAATACGTGAGCAAATCCCTGGTGGGCATGCTCGACTGGAACCTCGACCCGCAGGCCGCCATCAGCCTGCCCAACTTCGGCAGCCGCAATGGCGCGACCGAGCTGGAGCAAGGGCTGTTCAGCGAGCCGTTGAAGGCGGCGCTCAAGGCGCGAGGGCATACCTTGAGCGAGATCGACATGACCAGTGGCACCCAGGCCATCGTGCGAGTGCGCGATGCCCAGGGCAAGGCGACATGGAGTGGCGGCGCGGATCCACGGCGTGAGGGGGAAGCGTTGGGGGATTGACCCAGGGTTGTATCGCCTTTACAGGCCTCATCGCCGGCCAGCCGGCGATGGCGGTTGAAGGTTAGCGGCTGATCTTCAAACCCTTGCGCGCCGTATGGCGCTCCAGCGCCAGTTCGATCAGGCGGCTGACCAGTTCGCTGTAGCTCATCCCCGCCGCCTGCCACAACTTGGGGTACATGCTGATGCGGGTGAAACCGGGCAGTGAGTTGACCTCGTTGATCAGCACTTCACCGTCCTCGCACAGAAACACATCGACCCGTGCCAACCCGGCGCAGCCCAGCACTTCAAAGGCCTGCACGGCCAGGGCACGGATGCGTTCGCTGGCCTCGACGCTGATATCGGCCGGCACCAGCACTTGCGCGGCCTGGTCGTCGATGTACTTGCTGTCGTAGGAATAGAAGCCGTCACGTACCACGATCTCGCCACAACCGCTGGCGATGGGACGTTCGTTGCCCAGCACCGCACATTCGATTTCGCGGCCTTTGACGGCCGATTCCACCAGCACTTTTTCATCGAAACCCAGGGCCAGTTCAATGGCGGCCAGGTACTCGGCTGCGTCAGCCACCTTGCTCACGCCCACTGAGGAGCCTTGGTTGGCCGGCTTGACGAACAGTGGCAAACCGAGCTTTTGCCGGGCCTGGTCGAAGGTTGTGCGTGCCGCGTTGCCGCGATTAAGGGTGATAAAGGGCGCCACGGCGATACCGGCATCGCGCAGCAGGCGCTTGCTGATGTCCTTGTCCATGCACACCGCCGAACCCAGCACGTCGGCCCCCACAAACGGCAGATCGGCCATGCGCAGCAACCCTTGCAGGCAACCGTCTTCACCCAGGGTGCCGTGGACAATGGGGAAGATCACATCAACGTGTTCCAGCAGGCCCTGGCCCGAAGTTTCCACCAGTTGCTGGCTGGCCTTGCCCGGCACCACCGCCAGCTCGCGGTTGGATTGGTTGAGGGCGATCAGCGCCGGGTTTTCCTGGTTGAGCAGGAAGTTGGAGGTGTCATTGAGGTGCCAGTGGCCGGCCTTGTCGATGCCGATCAGCACCGGCTCGAAGCGCGTGCGGTCGAGGGCGTCGACGATGTTGCGCGCCGACTGCAAAGACACTTCATGCTCGGCCGAACGCCCACCAAAAATAATACCTACCCGCAACTTGCTCATAACCTGCCTCACATTGGAAATGTAGGGCTTATTACCACGAGCGCTCAGCAATTTGCCACCGTTGCAGCCGCGCACAATCGTACAAGACCCTGGCAGACAGCCGCCCCAGACTCAGTTAACGTAACGCCATCCGACCTTTTTTGAAAAACATCCCATGGGCAAACCCACCGCAAACATCGACTGGCTGCACCGGGCACCCCATGCCAGTGGCCTGGAGCGGATCGAGGCGTATTTTTCCGGGTTCGGCTTCGACCCTCATCGCCACGATACCTACGCCATCGGCCACACCCTGCTCGGCGTGCAGAGTTTTCATTATCGCGGCAGCCAGACCCACAGCCTGCCGGGCACCACCATGGTGATCCACCCCGACGAAGTGCACGATGGCTGGGCCGGTAGCGACGAGGGTTTCAAGTACCGGATGATTTATGTGGAGCCGGCGCTGATCCAGCAGATTCTCGGCGGCAAGCCCTTGCCTTTTATCCACAACGGGCTGTCCAACGACCCGTGGCTGCACCGGGCCTGCCAGGCCTTTGTGCAGCAGCTCGATTGCCCGCTGGACCCAATGCAGGAACAGGATGCGTTGTTCGACCTGGCCCATGCCCTGAACAATGCGTCGGGCATCAGCGTCAGCCGCAAGACCTTCGATTACCAGGCCGCCGAGCGCGCCCGGGAATTTATCCACAGCGCCTTGGGGCGCAGCATCACCCTGGACGAAATGGCCGCGCACTGTGGGCGGGATCGCTGGGCCTTGTCCCGGGACTTTCGCCTGTTGTTCGGCACCAGCCCCTATCGCTACCTGACCATGCGCCGCCTGGACCTGGTGCGCAACCTGCTGGGCCAGGGCCAGTCACTGGTGGACGCGGCGCTGATCGCCGGCTTTACCGACCAGAGCCACATGACCCGGCAGTTTCGCAGCACCTTCGGCATCCCGCCGTCGCGATGGGTGAAGATGCTCGGCCGATAGCCAATAAAAACTGGAGATTTCCAGGGATGAACCTGACATTGACGCCTCCCCAGTGGGATGACGTGAACGAGCTGCTGGCATTCGAGCTGGCCAATCGGGCCTTTTTTGAACGCTGGGTCAATGCCCGGCCCGAGGCGTACTACAGCGTCGCCGGGGTACAGCGCGCCATCGACAGCGCACTGCTGGACGCCAGTGCAGACCGCGCCTATCAGTACCTGATTCGCGAAAACGGTGTGTTGGTGGGGCGCATCAACTTTACCCAGGTGCGCCGCCGCTACTATCACTCGGCATCCCTGGGCTATCGCATGGGGGCCCAGTTCACCGGGCGCGGCCTGGCCCGAAAAGCGGTGGCACTGGGGCTGGAGAAAGCCTTTGGCGAACACGCCCTCAAGCGCATCGAGGCCACCGTACGCCCGGAAAACCCGGGCTCGCTGCGGGTCTTGCAGCGCAGCGGGTTCACCCAGTATGGGCATTCACGCAAGGCATTCCTGCTGGATGGGCAGTGGTTCGACCTGTTGCTGTTCGAGGTGCATGCCCCCTGAGGCTTACGTCGACAGTTGGTTGGCAAACTGCCCGACCGCGCTGACCACTTTTTGCGCGCCGTCCTGGATCTCGACGATCACCGTGCCCGCCTCTGCCGCCAGGGACAAACCCTGCTCGGCCTGCAGCCGGCCGTCGCTCATCAGCGCCACGGCATCGCGGGCCATGTCCTGGTTCTGGCGCACCACGCCAACGATTTCTTCAGTGGCTTTGCTGGTACGCGACGCCAACTGCCGCACTTCATCGGCCACGACGGCAAACCCCCGGCCTTGTTCACCGGCACGGGCCGCTTCAATGGCGGCGTTAAGCGCCAGCAGGTTGGTCTGTTCGGCAATCCCGCTGATGGTCTTGACGATACTGCCAATCACCTGGGACTGGGCATTAAGGGCCTCGATGCCATCGCCGGCCTGCTCCATGTGCCTGGCCAGCTCGCGCATGACCTCCACCGCCTGGGTCACCACGGCGGTACCGCGCTGGGCGCTGTTGTCAGTGTGCAATGAGGTGCTGTAGGCAATATTGGCGGCATCGGCCACGGCGCGCTCCCGGTTGACCTGGTCGGTGATCACCGTGGCGAACTTGACCACTTTGTACAGCCGCTCGTTGGCGTCCATCACCGGGTTATAGGACGCCTCCAGCCAGACCTCATGCCCATGGGCGTCGATGCGCTTGAAGCGCCCGGCCACATATTCACCACTGTTCAAGCGTTTCCAGAAGTCCTGGTACTCGGGGCTGTTGGATTCGTGCGGATCGCAGAAGATACGGTGGTGCTTGCCCTGGATCTGCGCCAGGCTGTAGCCCATGCTTTGCAGGAAGCGGTCGTTGGCCGCCAGGACGTTGCCATTGAGGTCAAACTCGATCACCGCCGTAGAGCGCACCAGGGCCGCAATCAGGTTTTCGTGCTCGCGGGAAGCCTCGATGGTGCGGGTCAGGTCGCTGGAGTACACCGAAAACCGCTTGATACGCCCATCCGAGCCACGCACGGGCTGCACGATGGAGCGCAACCACGCCTCCTTGCCGTTGCCACGCAGCAGACGCACAGTGCCAGCAAAATGCTCGCCACGGCTCAGGGCATTGTTAAAACGGAGCTGGAACGTGTCGCGCTTGACATGCTCCGGTACAAAACCATGAATGATATGCCCCACTAAGTCACTGGATTTGTAGACCATTTCATCCAGGAAGGGCTGGTTGACCCACTCAACCCGGCCCTCGGGATCCAGGCTCAAGGCCAGCATCTCCCGTTCCAGGCTCTCTCTGACCTGCTGCATGCTCGACAGTTCTTCACGGAGAGCGGCCAGCTCCTGCTTCATGCGGGTATTGAACATAGGAACACCAGAGGGCAGAGAATAGTGAGTGTTAGTGTAGCCATCGGCGCCCTTAGCGTTTTCTAAAGAGTGCTTGAGCCCACAACTCAACTATATTTTGCCCCCGCCTCAGCTCCCGTTGTTACGGCACAGCCCCATAACCTGGTACTCAAGGGTCTTGATCAGGCCACTGGAATCTTCATAGGTCATGCGCGAAGGCACCACCTTACAGGCCCGGATCGGCGGCGTGACGCTGACCACCTTGGCGATATCCAGTTTCATGCCATACCGGTAGGCCTGCACTTGCGGTGCCGGTTTGCCCTGCTTGGCGGCGTAGCGGCTCATGGCTTGCTGGTTCTGTTGCATCAATTGAGCAATCTCGCGATCCCCTCCGGCTTCAGCCATCGCCCCCAGGGAAAGAGAAAAAACCACCGCGCCCAAGGCCAGTGCTAAACGTTTCATAAAGTCTCCTCGTCTGATTTCAAATCGCTGGAAGTTCAGAGCGAGAGTAACTAACGCACCCTGTCAGAAGGTTCACGTACAAATTACGTATCCGTAATATTCCATCTAACTGGCAAAATTGTAATGTTTTCGACACCTCTTCGTTATCTTGCGTTTGCAACTATGACGCGGGCGCCCGGCATCCGGGGGCAGCCCTCCAATAAGAACGCCACAGGCGACTAAAAAGCTCATAGCTGCCAACACCGAGGAGCGATACATGCGCACTAACCGTACACTTTCCCTTTCCATCATGGCGGCACTGATCGGCGCAACACCGCTGGCCAGCACGGCCGCTGAAGATAAGCCTGAAGGTTTTATCGAAGGCAGTACGTTGAACGTACTGGCGCGCAATTTTTACTTCAACCGCGATGACCGCAAAGGCCAGTCCAGCCCGACCGGCAATGGCTACTCAGAGGCGTGGGCCCAGGGCCTGATCGGCAAGTTCGAGTCTGGTTTCACCCAGGGCACGGTGGGGTTTGGCCTGGATGCCTTTGCGATGTACGGCCTCAAGCTCGACTCCGGCACCGGGCGCAGCGGCGGCAAGGGCTCGTTCGGCATGTTGCCGGTGGACAGCGACAATCGCCCCGAAGACAACTACAGCAAACTCGGCGGCGCGGTGAAAATGCGCCTGATGGATACCGTCGTCAGGGTCGGCGATGTCTTCCCGCAAACCCCGGTGGTGTACTACGGTGACTCACGCCTGCTGCCGGAAAGTTTCCGTGGCGTTACCGTGGAAAACACCAGCGTGCAAGGACTGAGCCTGCAAGGCGGACGCTTGCATTCCATGAGCCAGCCGACCGAAAGCGGCATGCGTGAGGGCTTCGCGACATTTTATGCCGGTAATGTGAACTCGCCCTGGATCGGTTACTTCGGCGGCGACTATCAACTCAACCCGCACGTAAGCCTCAGCCTCTACAGCAGCCGCTTGAAGGACGCCTGGGACCAGTATTACTTCGGTACGGCCGTCAATTATCCGCTGACCGAAGAGGTGTCGGTGTTTGGCGGCTTCAATTACTACAACGCCCAGGACGAGGGCAAAAAGCTGCTGGGTGAGCTCAATAACAACATCTGGAGCGCCAAACTCGGGGTGAAGGTCGGCGCCCACCGCCTGGCCCTGTCGCACCAGCGCAACAACGGCGACAATGACTTCGACTACCTGCGCCAGTCGGACTCGATCTTCCTCGACAACTCGATCCAGTACAGCGACTTCAACTCGCCGAAGGAGCGCTCGTGGGCACTGCGCTATGACCTGGACATGCAACCCTTCGGCATTCCCGGCCTGTCGTTCATGACCCGTTACGGCAAAGGCACCAATGCCGACTACAGCAACGCGAACGCGGTGTATATGCGCCGTGATGCCGCTGGCGACCCACTCACTGACCAGCGGCGCTGGGAGCGCGATATCGAGGCCAAATATGTGTTTCAGGGCGGCACCTTGAAAGACCTGTCCCTGCGGATTCGCCAGGCAACGGTGCGCTCAAGTGCCTTTGAGTCGGACCTTGAAGAGTTCCGGCTGATCATGGAATATCCATTGGCCATTCTCTGATAAACCACAACGGCAAGTGATTACATTCACTTGCCGTTAACCAGCACTTCTTCACAATTGGCAACCTGTCAGAACTGTAATATACCCCTCACGTTCTCGTTAAGTTGCACTTCATATACTGCCTGCATTGACTGGCCGAAGAGATTTCCCCAACTAACGGCACAGGTCTTTTCTGGAGAAAGTTCATGAAGCCCATGCACATTTTATTGATCGGCCTGCTCAGTGGAGCATCCAGCGTTGCACTGGCTGACGACGGCGGCGAGCGCTCCCGTCAGTGGCTGGCTGAATTCCGCCAGCAACAGCAACAGATCCACAGCACCGAGGCCGTGGCCCAGCAAACCCCAGCCCCCTCGGACACTCCGGCTCCAAAAGCCATCTGAGCGGCGCACCCCGAGCAACATTCATCTCTTGAAGCTTTTTTTGTTGAGCTCCTTTGGAAAGAGATGAATTTTTAGCGCCCCTGACGGGCGCTTTTTTTTGCCCGCTCGATGGAATCGCCCCCTCCCCCGCGACCAATCGTCGCACCCGTGCCCAGATAACTCGATTGTGCGGGGATGCACCTTGACCCTGAAGTAGCTTCAAGGCTCAGAATTTTCCTACATCCCGGACTACAGCCCTTATTCCGCGTAGCTCCAGTTACCCATCCGCTTATCAGTAAGAGGTCTATCTGCATGCGTATTCTTGTGGTTGAGGACGAGCCAAAAACTGCCGACTACTTACACCAAGGCTTGAGTGAGAGTGGTTATGTCGTCGATCGTGCCGCCAGTGGCATTGATGGCCTGCACCTGGCCGGGCAACACCATTACGAATTGGTGATCCTTGATGTCAACCTGCCGGGCAAGGACGGCTGGCAAGTGCTGGAGCAACTGCGCCGGGACAGCACCTTGCGGGTGATGATGCTCACCGCCCGCGGCCGCCTGGCCGACAAGATCAAGGGCCTGGACATGGGCGCCGATGATTACCTGGTCAAACCTTTCGAGTTTCCCGAGCTGCTGGCCAGGGTGCGCACGTTGATGCGGCGCAGCGAACCGATCGCGTTGCCGGAGATATTCCGGGTTTCGGACCTGGAGCTGGACCCGCGCCGCCATCGTGCGTACCGGGGCACACGGCGCATTGACCTGACCACCAAGGAGTTCGCGCTGTTGCAGGTGCTGATGCGCCAGAGTGGTGAAGTGTTGACGCGCACGCAGATCATTTCCCTGGTCTGGGACATGAACTTCGACTGCGACACCAATGTGGTGGAAGTCTCGATCAGCCGGCTGCGGGCCAAGGTCGATGACCAGAGCGAGGTCAAGTTGATCCATACCATTCGTGGCGTGGGGTATGTACTGGAAGCACGCCAATGAGGTCTGGCAGTTTATCCATGCGCCTGGGGCTCACCGTCAGCCTGATGGGCGCAGGCCTGGTGCTGTTGCTGGCGACCCTGGCGTACCTGGCCCTCACCCATGAGCTGGAAAACCTCGCGCGCAAAGGCCTGGAGAGCAAGATGGAACAAATCGAGCACAGCCTGCAGCAGGACCTCAACACCCGCGACATCAGCGCCCGGCCCCATTCGCTGCTGGACCTGGTGATGGGCCACGATAACTTTTACCTGACCATCATCAGTGCCGCCCCCGCCAACACCGTGCTGCTGAGTGTCGGCGCCAAGCCCCAGGAGCCCTTGCTGCTCGACTTTGCCGCCAAGCAAACCCTGGGTTTTCTCAACTGGACCGATGGGCGCGGCAACCAGATCCTCAGCGCGTCGAGCCTGATGCGCCTGCGCACCGGGGAAAACGTGCAGGTGTTGTTGTCCCTGAATCGCTCCGATGATCAGGCGCTGCTCAGTGCCTACCTGCGCTCCACCGTGATCGCCCTGCCGCTGCTGCTGATCCTTATTGGCATGGGCGCCTGGTGGCTGGTGCAGCGCGGGCTGGCCCCGTTGCAGCAATTTAGCCGCGTTGCCGGCAAAGTCACCACCCAGGACCTGACCCATCGCCTGAAGGTCGATAACCTGCCTCGGGAACTCAGCGAACTGGCCCAGGGCATCAACGTGATGCTGGACCGGCTGGATGCCGGCGTGCAGCAGTTGTCGCAATTTTCCGATGACCTGGCCCACGAACTGCGCGCGCCCCTGACCAACCTGATGGGCAAGGCCCAGGTAACCCTGTCCCGCGCCCGTGCGCCGCACGAGTACAAACTGGCACTGGAATCCAGTACCGAAGAACTGGACCGCCTGGCGCGGATCGTCGCCGACATGCTGTTTCTCGCCCAGGTCAGCCATCCGGCGGCGCGGGCTTCGTTTACCACCGTGAACCTGCGGGATGAAGCGCTGCGGGTCATGGAGCTGTTTGCCTTGAGCGCCGAAGACAAAGGGTTGAGCCTGAACCTGACCGGCGACGCCTGGGTCAAGGGGGATCGGCTGATGATTCAACGGGCCATTTCCAACCTGCTGTCCAACGCGATCCGCCACAGCCCCCAGGGTTCCGGCATTTCCTTACAAGTCCAGAGCCACGACCAGCGCGTCTCGCTGACCGTGAACAACCCGGGCCCGGGGATTGAAGCGCAACACCTGCCCCACCTGTTCGAGCGTTTCTACCGCGCCGACAACAGCCGCGCCCGCACCGAAGGCGGCACCGGGCTGGGGCTGGCGATCGTACGTTCGATCATGAGCCTGCACCAGGGCCTGGCCGAGGTCAGTAGCGTGCCGGACGGCATTACCGTGTTCCGCTTGGTATTTCCCGTCCTGCCCACAAACCCCGTAGTCACTGCCGAACGTTAGCGAGGCGCCGCCCGGCGGCGCAGCCTCGCTGGAGTTCGGCAGCGGCTACGCTACCGGCTCCTCATCGCGCCGATGGGCCCACTGGTAAAGCGCAGGCAGTACCAGCAGCGTCAGCAACGTCGAAGAGATAATCCCGCCAATCACCACTGTCGCCAGCGGCCGTTGCACTTCGGCACCGGTGCCGGTGGCCAGGGCCATGGGGATAAACCCGAGGGATGCCACCAGCGCGGTCATCAACACCGGACGCAAGCGGGTCAGCGCCCCTTCATTGATCGCCACCGACAACGAACGCCCTTCCTCACGCAGGTTGCGGATAAACGCGATCATCACCAGGCCGTTGAGCACGGCCACCCCCGACAGCGCAATAAACCCCACCCCAGCGGAAATCGACAGCGGAATATCCCGCAGCCACAGCGCCATGATCCCACCGGTCAGGGCGAAGGGAATCCCGGTGAACACCAGCAACCCGTCCTTGAGGTTGTTGAACATCATAAACAGCAGGCCGAATACCAGCAGCAACGCCACCGGCACCACCACCCGCAAGCGCTCGGACGCTTCCTTGAGTTGCTCGAACTGCCCGCCCCAGGTGGTCCAGTAGCCGGCAGGCACTTTCACTTGTGCGGTGATCGCGGTTTGCGCCTCCTCGACAAAGGAGCCGATATCACGCCCACGCACGTTGGCGCTGACAATCACCAGGCGCTTGCCGTTTTCGCGGCTGATCTGGTTCGGCCCAAGCACCAGGTCTAGGCTTGCGACTTCCGACAAGGCAATAAAGCCCAGTTGCCCCGTGGTGTTGTTGGCCAGCGCCGGGATCGGCACCAATAGCCGCGACAAACCCTCGATATCGGTACGCAGCGTGTCGGACAAACGCACCACCATGTCAAAGCGCCGGTCACCTTCGTACATCGTGCCCGCCTGGCGCCCACCCACGGCCACGGCAATGGTGTCTTGGACATCACCAACATTCAGGCCAAAGCGCGCGGCTTTGTCACGGTCGATATTGATGGTCAGCACCGGCAGGCCGGAGGTCTGTTCCACCTTCACTTCAGAGGCGCCGTTGAGCTTCTTCAAGGTCTCGGCAATCTCCCCGGCGGTCTTGTTCAGCACCGCCATATCATCGCCAAACACCTTCACCGCCACGTCACTGCGCACCCCGGAAATCAACTCGTTGAAACGCAGTTGGATCGGCTGCGACAACTCGTACTGGCTCCCCGGCACAATCGCACTGGCCCGCTGGATCTCGGCGATCAATTGTTCGCGGGATTTCTTCGGATCCGGCCACTGGTCCTTGGGCTTGAGCATCAGGTAGCTGTCGGAAATATTCGGCGGCATCGGGTCGGAGGCGATTTCCGCCGTACCGGTACGGGCAAATACGCGCTGGATTTCCGGCACCTGGGCCAGCAAGGTTTTTTCCAACTGCTCCTGCATCTGCACCGACTGCGTCAGGCTGGTGCCCGGCACTCGCATGGCTTGCTGGGCAAAGTCACCTTCGCTGAGGCTGGGGATAAATTCACTGCCCATGCGGCTGGCCACTGCGCCAGACACCACGATGGTCAACAGCGCCATGCCAAAGGCCAACGAACGGTGAGCCATCACCCAATCCAGCACCGGCGCATAGCCCCGGCGTGCGGTGCGCATCACCCAGTTTTCTTCTTCCTTGACCTTGCCGGTGACAAACAGCGCAATGGCCGCCGGCACAAAGGTCACCGACAGAATCATCGCGCCCAGCAACGCCACCACCACGGTGAAGGCCATGGGGTGGAACATTTTCCCGGCCACCCCGGTAAGGGCGAAGATCGGCAGGTACACCACCATGATGATCAACTGCCCGAAGATCAGCGCGCGGCGCGCCTCCTTGGCGGCGGCAAACACTTCGTGCAGGCGTTCGCTGCGGGTCAGCAGGCGGCCGTGGCGGTGCTGCGCATGGGCCAGGCGGCGGATGGAGTTCTCCACGATCACCACCGCGCCATCGACGATGATCCCGAAGTCCAGCGCGCCCAGGCTCATCAGGTTGGCACTGACTTTGTTGGTGAACATCCCGGTAAAGGTGAACAGCATGGCCAGCGGAATCACCATCGCGGTGATCAACGCAGCGCGGATATTGCCCAGGAACAGGAACAGAATCACGATAACCAGCAGCGCACCTTCAAAGAGGTTTTTCTTCACGGTGGCAATGGCTTTTTCCACCAGGTTGGTGCGGTCGTAGACCGTCACCGCCACCACGCCTTCGGGCAGTGAGCGGTTGATCTCTTCGAGTTTTTTCGCCACCGCCTGGGACACGGTGCGGCTGTTTTCGCCGATCAACATAAAGACCGTGCCGAGTACCACTTCGCGACCATTTTCGGTGGCCGCGCCCGTGCGCAACTCGCGGCCGATATCGACCTGGGCCACATTGCGCACGCGGATCGGCGTGCCATCTACCGTGTTGATCACGATATTGGCGATGTCGTCGATGGACGCCACCTGCCCCGGCGCGCGGATCAGCAACTGCTCGCCGCTGCGCTCGATATAACCGGCGCCGACGTTGGCGTTGTTACGCTCCAGCGCGGTGACCAGATCGGTTAACGTCAGGTTATAGGCGGCCAGGCGCTTGGGGTCTGGGGCAATCTGGTATTCCTTGGCAAAGCCGCCAATGGTATTGATCTCGGCCACGCCGGGCACGTTGCGCAGTTGCGGCTTGATGATCCAGTCCTGAATCACCCGCAGGTCGGTGGGGGTATAGGCCGAGCCGTCCTCCTTGCGCGCACCGTCTTCGGCCTCCACGGTCCACAGGAAAATTTCCCCCAGCCCGGTGGAAACCGGCCCCATCATCGTCTCGATCCCGTCAGGCAATTGCTCGCGGGCGACCTGCAAGCGTTCGTTGACCAACTGCCGGGCGAAGAATAGATCGGTGCCGTCCTTGAAGATCACCGTGACCTGGGACAATCCCGAACGCGACAACGAGCGGGTCTGCTGGAGACCCGGCAGGCCGGCCATCGCGGTTTCGATGGGAAAGGTGATGCGCTGCTCGGTTTCCAGCGGGGAAAAACCCGGCGCCGCCGAGTTGATCTGCACCTGGACGTTGGTGATGTCCGGCACTGCGTCGATGGGCAGTTTCTGATAGCTGGCGATGCCGACACCGGCCATCAACAGCACCGCCAGCAGCACGATGATGCGCTGCTCGATGGCAAATTGAATTAGACGCTCAAACATGGGAAATCACTCGCAGGATCAATGGGCGTGCTCGGCCGAAGCCTTGCCCAGCTCGGACTTGAGGACGAAACTGCCGACGGTCGCCACCTGTGCCCCGGCCTCCAGGCCCTGGCGCACTTCAACAAAGCCGTTTTCACTCACCCCAAGCTCCACATGGCGGGTCATGAAACCTTCGGCGGTGCGCACAAAGACCGACGGCTTGTCTTCCACGGTCTGGATCGCCGTCGCCGGTACGGTGACCGCCGCCGCATAGGTGTCCGTCGAGACCTGGACCGCCACGAACAAGCCGGGGCGCCATGAATCGTCAGGGTTGGGCACGGTGACGCGCACCGTGGCCGTGCGCGTCTGCTCACCCAGCAAGTTGCCGACATAGGCCACGGTGCCCATCACGTCGGTGCCCATTTCCGTGGAGCTGACCTTCACCGGCTTGCCGACCTGGACCTTGTTCAAATCCTTGGGGAACACGCCGAAGGTGACCCACACCTGGGACAGGTCCGACAGGGTGAACGCGGCGCTGGTCTCACTCACCACCTCGCCGACACCCAGGTGTTTTTCCACCACCACCCCGGCAAACGGCGCACGCAGCTCATAACGATTGCCGCCAGCCAACACGGCGCTGCCACTCAGGGCGTTCATTTTTTGCCGCGCGTTGTTCAGGGCAATCTCGGCTTCTTGCAGGGTCTGGCGAGCCAGCAGGTAATCCTGTTCGGCGGAGATCTTGTCCTGCCATAACTGACGCTCGCGCTGGAAGGTAGTGCGCGCCAGTTCGACCCGGCGTTCGCTGGCCGCCAACTCGCTGCGCTGGTCAGAGATCTGCTGGCTGGCGATCACCGCCAGCAACTCGCCCTGCTTCACTTTCTGCCCCAGGTTGACCTTCACCGACTCCACCACGCCCGCAGCACGGGGCACGATATGGGAGGTGCGGTCTTCGTCGAATCGCACTTCGCCCGGCAGTGACAGCAACGTGCTGATTTGCCGGGGTTGGGCCAGGGCCAGTTGAATGCCGGCGGCCTGGATCTGTTGGTCGTTAAGCACCAGCGCGCCCTCTTCCTCTTCGCCTTCCTCTTTGGGCGCCTCGGCGGCGGCCACGGTGGGCTGGGGCGCGACGCTGGTGGCCGGCCAAAACGCCACCACCCCGAGGGCCACGGCTACCGCAACGGCCAGAGCCATGCCTTGTTTTTTGTTCATGGGTCACTCCTGATAGATCAAATGCGGGCGAGGTCGCCGTAAATCCGTTCGATGCGCACCCAGGCGTCGGTGGCCTGGGCGAGTGCGGCGAGGTATTGGGTGCGGGCGGCGATCAAGGTGCGCTGGGCGTCGAGTACGTCGAGGAAGTTGAACTTGCCCATCTCGAAGCCACGGGTGGCACTGTCCACCGCACTTTGGGCGGCAGGCAGGATCACTTGGTTGAAGGCGCTTACTTCACTGTTGGCCGTTGCCCACAGGTCCAGGGCCTGGCGGGTTTCGGTGCGCAGGCGCAGTTCAGTGGCGTTGCGCAGGTCCCGGGCCTGATCGGCGCGGCGGCTGGCGGCCAGGACATTGCCCTGGTTGCGGTTGAACAGCGGGATCGGCATCGACACACCGACCAGGTTCACCCGTTCGCGGACACTGGCGTCGTACTGGCTGCCGATGGACACGTCGAGGTCGGGAATGCGCTGGGCTTTTTCCAGGCCCAGGCCGGCTTCCCGTTGCCGGATTTGCAGTTCAGCCAGACGCAGTTCGGCAGTATTTCCCAGGCGCGCCAGCAATTGGTTGGTGGACGGCAACGCCGGAATGCTGGCGGCACCGGCCTCGACGCGCTGGAAATTGATATTGGCGTTACCGGTGATCGCCGCCAGCCGGCGGTAGGCCTCGGTCACGCCGATCTCGGCGCGGCTGCGCTCCAGGCGGATTTCCGAAACCTGCACCTGGGCGCGGGTGGCTTCGACCGGCGACGACTTACCCGCCCTGACCCGGCCATCGGCAACCACCAGGCCGCGTTCGGCCAATGCCATCGAGCGTTGGGCCAGTTCCAGGCGTTCCTGGGCCCGCAGTGCACCATAAAAGCCATCGATGACCTCGGCGCGCAGCAGGTTGCGGCGCTGCTCCAGTTCCTGGGCTGCCGCATCCTGTGCCCGTGAGGCCAGATCGATCCGCGCCCCGCGCTTGCCGCCCAGCTCCAGGGTCTGGGTCAGCTTGACGGTGGTGGTGCGGGTGCGGCGGCGGGTGTCTTCGGCATCCCAGGACGCCACCGGGTTGGGAATCAGCCCGGCCTGCTGCCGACCGCCCTGGGCGATGTCGATTTCCCATTGCGCCGCGGCCAGGTCCGGGTTGCCGGCAAACGCACTTTGCAGGGCTGATTCGAGGGTCAGGGTCTGGGCGCTCGCCATTTGGGCTATCGCCAATACCCCCACAACGGAGCACACAATTGTTCTTAAAAACGTTGGCATAACAAGCGTTCCACACCCATGAGTTGGCGGATAGATCCAAGCAGGGGCAATGTAACTTTCGCGACTTATCAGAGGGGTGGCCAGAACATTACAAATCCGTTAGCAAAGGCTCTGGTCCGGGGTTTTGCTTTAACCTTCGCGGCGACATGCAGATAATTTCCCTGGCACCGAGGCACGCTCGACATGCGAATCCTGGTTATCGAAGATGAACTGAAAACGGCCGATTACTTGCAGCAGGGCCTGAGCGAAAGCGGCTATGTGGTCGATTGCGCGGCCAGCGGCGCCGACGGTGTACACCTGGCGCGGCAACACGCCTACGACCTGGTGCTGCTGGATGTGAACCTGCCGATCATGGACGGTTGGGATGTGCTGCAAAGGATCCGCCAGACCAGTAACACCCGCATCATGATGCTGACCGCCCAGGGGCGCCTGGCCGATAAAATCAAAGGCCTGGAGCTGGGCGCCGACGACTACCTGGTCAAGCCTTTCGAGTTTCCCGAACTGCTGGCCAGGGTCCGCACCCTGATGCGGCGCAGCGTCGAGACCGCCGTGCCGGATGTGTTGCGGGTGGCCGACCTGGAACTGGACCAGGGCCGCCACCGGGCCTTTCGCGGCAACCAGCGGATTGACCTGACCACCAAGGAGTTCGCCCTGCTGCACCTGCTGATGCGCCAGAGCGGTGTGGTGCTGTCGCGCACACAAATCATCTCGTTTGTGTGGGACATGAACTTCGATTGCGACACCAATGTGGTCGAGGTCTCGATCCGCCGCCTGCGCGCGAAGATCGACGACCCGTTCGAGCGCAAGTTGATCCACACCTTGCGCGGGGTGGGCTACGTGTTGGAAGACCGCGAATAGCGGTCAGTGCGCAATCGGCTCCTGATGAAAACCCTCGCCCTCGATCTGGATAGTGACGTGGGAAATATCGAATTGTTCATGCAGTAATTCGGTCACCTGGGCGAGGATCTGTTGTTCGGTACCCAGCGCCAGGTCCACCACCAGATGGCTGCTCAGCACATTCTTGCCGCTGGTCAGGGCCCAGATATGCAGGTCATGCACCTCCTTGACCCCAGGCACCGCGCAAATGCCCTGCTCTATCGCGTCGATATCGAGGCCATCCGGCACGCCTTGCAGCAGCACGTTCATGCTGGCCTTGAGCAGTGTCCAGGTTCTTGGCACCACCCAAAACCCAATCGCCGCCGCCACCACCGAGTCGACCCAGCCCCAGCCGGTGAACATGATCACCACTGCGGCAATGATCACGCCGACGGAACCGAGCATGTCGCTCCAGACCTCCAGGTAGGCGCCCTTGACGTTCAGGCTCTCGCCACTGGCCGCGCTGAGCAGGCGCATGGAAATCAGGTTGACGATCAGGCCCAGTACGGCAATCACCAGCATGCCGGTGGACTGGATTTCGGCCGGTGCCCGCAAACGCTGGTAAGCCTCATAGAGGATGTAGAACGCCACCACGAACAGCAGCAACGCATTGAACGCGGCCGCGAGGATTTCAAAACGGGCGTAGCCAAATGTGCGTTTACGGTCGGCGGCGCGCTTGGCGACCTGGATCGCCACCAGGGAAATGGCCAGCGCCAGGGTATCGGTCATCATATGGGCGGCGTCGGACAGCAATGCCAGGCTGCCGGTGACAAAGGCGCCGATCACTTCGGCAATCATGAAACTGCCGGTCAGCCCCAAGGCTAACCATAATTTACGCTCGTGGCCGGCGCGTACGGTGGCGTGGCTGTGTCCTGCGCTCATAGAGTGTCCTCGTGGGGGAATGTGCGCTGATCATAGAGCGATAAAGGGAAACTTTTGGTATGAATTACATAATTGTCATGTGACTGCCATTAAGCCGTATGGCAGAAGGCGACCACATCCCCTGTAGGAGAATGCGGCGGCGTCAAAAAACAGGGCGCCGACCAAACCGCAACGCACTGGCCACACCCACCGCCCCCATCACCCCGCAATACATCACGCAGATCCATGGGCTGGTGGGCATCAGCGCGATCAGCATCAACGGCGTAGTACTGGCCCACAGCGCGTAGGCAATATTGTAGGTAAAAGAAATCCCCGACACGCGCACCGGCGCCGGGAACAGGCTGACCATCACCGACGGCACCGCGCCCACCACCCCGCAACTCAACCCCGCCACAGCATAGGCCGCGCCCAGCCACACGCCACCCGCGATCAGGCTGGCGTAGAGCACGGCGATGCCGACGGGTAACAGCAGGCTGTAGACCAGCACCGCGCGCCAGGCGCCGATGCGGTCCACCAACAGGCCGGCGAGTACGCAACCGATATTCAGGAACACGATGCCCAATGCGCTCAGGGCAAAGGTGTGGCTGGGGCTCATGCCAAAGGTTTTCTGCATCATGGTCGGCGTGATCACCACCAGCACCACCACTGCCGAGGTGAGCACACAGGTCAGCAACATGGCCGGCAGCAACGCTTGGCGGTGGTCGCGCAACACCGTGCGCAGCGGCAGTTCGGCATCAGTCTGGCGGCGCGCCTGCATGGCCAGGAACACCGGGGTTTCGCTCAGCCAACGGCGCAGCCACACGCCAATCACGCCAAATACACCGCCCAACAGAAACGGGAAGCGCCAGGCGTAATCAAGGATTTGTTCAGCGGTGAACAGCTGCGCCAGCAAGGTCGCGGTCAAGGCCCCCAGCAGGTAACCGAAGGTCAGCCCGGCCTGCAGGAACCCCAGGGCATAACCGCGATGGTTGGCCGGCGCGTGCTCGGCGACAAAGACCCAGGCGCTGGGCACTTCACCACCCACCGCGGCGCCCTGCAGAATGCGCAGCGCCAGCAGGATCAGGGGTGCGAAATAGCCGATTTGCGCGTAGGTCGGCATGATCCCGATCAGCAGGCAGGGCAAGGCCATCATCAGGATACTCAGGCTGAACACGCGCTTGCGCCCCAGGTGATCGGCAAAGTGCGCCATCAGGATCCCGCCCAGTGGCCGCGCCAGGTAGCCGGTGACGAAAATCCCGAAACTTTGCAGCAGGCGCAGCCATTCGGGCATTTGCGGGGGGAAGAACAGCTGGCTCAGGGTCAGGGCAAAAAATACAAAGATGATGAAATCGTAGATTTCCAGGGCACCGCCCAGGGCGGCCAGGCCCAGGGTCTTGTAGTCGGAGCGGGAAAAACGCTGCGCCTGTGGATAAGCGGTGGCAGTCATGGAGAAGCTCGGCAGACAGACAAAATGGCGTGCAGGTTATGAGCTGGGCCGGATCCTGGCAATGCCGTGGATATATTCGTTTTACTCATTGATCCATGAAAATAACAACCTTCCCAAATAAATAACCTTGGGCCAAGATGCGGCGATACCTTGCACAGCCCCTGGCGCTTACATAATAACGACAAGAGGTACTCCCACGTGGCCGATCCTATCGAAGACAGCCGCTATGCCCGCTTTGCCCTGCGTTGCTCGAACTTTGCCGAGCGCTGGTTTCCCGACTCCTGGGTGTTTGCCGCCCTGGCCGTGATCATTGTCAGCGTGGCGACCCTGAGTATGGGCGCCGCCCCCACCGATGCGGCCAAGGCCTTTGGCGATGGCTTCTGGAGCCTGATCCCGTTCACCATGCAGATGGCCTTCGTGGTGATTGGCGGCTATGTGGTGGCCAGTTCGCCGCCCGCCGTGAAGTTGATTGATCGCCTGGCGCGCATCCCAAAAAACGGCCGCTCCGCCGTGGCGTGGGTGGCGCTGATCTCGATGGTCGCGTCGCTGCTCAACTGGGGCCTGTCCCTGGTGTTCGGCGGGTTGCTGGTGCGGGCGCTGGCACGGCGCACGGATTTGCGCATGGATTATCGCGCCGCCGGCGCGGCGGCCTATCTGGGCCTGGGCGCCGTGTGGGCGCTGGGGTTGTCGTCATCGGCCGCGCAATTGCAGGCCAACCCGGCCAGCTTGCCGCCGTCGATCCTGGCGATCACCGGGACCATTCCCTTCACCGACACGATCTTTCTGTGGCAATCAGGCGTGCTGTTGCTGGCGTTGATCGTGGTGTCGCTGCTCATCGCCTACGTCACCGCGCCAGGCCCCAACTCGGCCCGTGACGCCAAGGCCTGTGGCGTAGACCCGGCGTTCAACCTGCCCAAGCTGCAACCGCCCAGCCGTCCGGGGGAATGGCTGGAGCACAGCCCGTTGCTGACCCTCTTGCTCGCGCTGCTGGCCGCCGGTTGGCTGTTCCACGAGTTTTCGACCAAGCCGGCGATCAGTGCGATCTCGGGGCTCAACACCTATAACTTTTTGTTCCTGATGGTCGGCGCCCTGCTGCACTGGCGCCCGCGCAGTTTCCTCGACGCCGTGGCGCGCGCGGTGCCCACCACCACCGGGGTGTTGATCCAGTTCCCGCTGTACGGCTCCATCGCAGCGCTGATCACCGTGGTCAAGGGCGGCGACGGCCAGACCCTGGCCCACCATATCTCGACCTTCTTCACCTCCATCGCCTCCCACGATACCTACGCACTGCTGATGGGCGTGTACTCGGCGGTACTGGGGTTCTTTATCCCGTCGGGCGGTGGCAAGTGGATCATCGAGGCACCCTATGTGATGCAGGTGGCCAATGACCTGCAATATCACCTGGGCTGGGCCGTGCAGATCTACAACGCCGCCGAGGCCCTGCCGAACCTGATCAACCCGTTTTACATGCTGCCGTTACTCGGCGTGCTGGGGCTCAAGGCGCGGGACTTGATTGGCTTCTCGTTTGTGCAACTGCTGGTGCACACCCCGCTGGTGCTGTTTTTGCTGTGGGCATTGGGAACGACGCTGAAGTACATGCCGCCGGTGATGCCTTAAACGCAGTTGTAGGCGTTGATCGGCAAGCTGCAAGGATTGCAGCTTGCCGCTGGTGCAACCCTTTACGCTGTAGGCAGTTACCGTTCCTGAGAAAAAACCGCATTTCCCGACGCATTTTCCCGGTCAGCCGCTACTGTGTGAAGGTGGGCATTCATCCCGCGCAGACGGGCTTTAGCTGACAAGGAAACACACATGTTTAAACTGACCAGGCTGTCCTTCACCTTTGTCGCACTCACTTTGAGCGCGGTCGTACACGCCGACGTCGAGCTCGACCTGGGCACCCCGCAACGGGTCACGCAACTGTTCGCCTACCCCAACAATTGCAGTGTGATCTGCTTTCGGCCGCTGACCCTGGAGCAAACCGTCGAGCATTATCTGACCCAGAGCCTGCAGCGCGATGGCTACAGCCGCGCCCGGGTCAGTGTGAAGACCCAGCAGGATCGGGTCCGCGCCCACTTTACCGGCGTGCCCGACGGTTATGGCCAGCCCCTGGCCGCGTTGCTGGACACCGCCGACCTGGCCTACGAGGGCGCCAGCCGGCTCAACCGCGATGGCAAGTGGCAATTTAGCTGGTACCTGTTCCTGCCGCTGGGCATGGCCCTGGAAAACCGCAAGAGCATCGAGTTGATGCATTTCCCACCGGATTACTCCCTGACCCATTACCAGGACTACCTGGAGTCGGCCACCACCGACCGTTGGGCCACGCTATTGACCGCCAACGGGATACCGGCAACCCAGACCCCGGAATACCAGACCATCATCGATATTGCACCGATTGCCGCGCCCTCCTCGGCCGGCAAGGACCTGGAAGGGGTCTACGGCTACTTCAGCGAATACCAGACCCGGATTGTCCGGGAACTGAGCCGGCACCCCACGGGCTCATTGCCCATGGTCGCCTTCGGCGCGCCCGTGCGCAGTTGGATCCAGCAACAGTACGGGCAAACCCTCGGGGTACTGGGCCTGGCGCAGATCAGCCCGGCCGAAGGCCGCCATGTCGCGGTACTGGGGGCCAATCACCCCAGTTACATCTGGTACGCCGCCGACCCGGCCAGCTACAACGGCGACGAACAGAAGGCCGACGAGGCCGGCTTGAAAGTCATGGGCCAGGACTTGAGCGCCGCCTGCTGGCAGGCGGGAATGGGCCAGAAGCCCGCCAGCGACCCCAATGTGTTGCTCAAGGGCTGCATGAATACCTGGCAGGTAACGCGCAAGGAGCAGACCTGCGAACTGTTCTACACCTCGGTGCGCGAGCTGTCGGCCGAACAGGCCAAGGAAAAATGCACCACCGCCCCGATCAAGGCCCAGCTCAAACGCCTGAAAAGCCCCGCCCCAGAGGCCTCTGTCGCAGCGCCCGTGCTGTAGCCCGCTCACTTATCAGCATTGGCTTACGCCAAAAAACGCCGATAGCGACTGTCAGATTTGACAGTAGCTATCGGCGTTTTTTTGCGTAAATCTTGGATCCTGTCCATTTGCTGCAAGACTGGCAGTTCTCTCGACACCAGGAGGTCGATGCAGCCCGACAAGGAGCGCTATGAAAACCCAGCTCATGGAAGAGGTGCCTGCTGCTGCGAGTAACGGCCTTTATCCCTTCGCAGCACTGCTGGCCAAAAAGGGTTACCCCTCGTCCCGACACTTCGAGGTGGTGCGCACCCGCAACGGGCGCGGAACCGGGATCAAGGCCAAGGTCGCCTTCGACAGCCGGATACGCATCGCCAAGATTTCCGGGTACGCCCTGGGCGAGCGACGCCTGCACACGCTGCAGATGTCGTCGCGCATCCACTTGTACGACCCCTGGTTCAGCGGTCTGCTCCTGCATTCGTGCGACCCGAACGTGTTCCTCGACATCAGCGAGCTGGAGCTGTGGTCAATCCAGGCTATCCGCCCCGGCACACTGCTGACCATGGATTACGCCACCACCGAGGATGTGCTGTTCAGGCAGTTCCCGTGTCGCTGCGGGGCCGGGAACTGCCGGGGCTGGATCACCGGTATGAAAGAGCCGTTGAACGCCGAGGGCCAACAGTTTATGGAACAGTGGCGCCAGCGCAAACGCTGTTAAATGGCCTCTATCGGGCGCAGGCGGTATTGCGGCGGCAACTGCTCGAACCCGGTGATGGTGGCGTTGAGGCTTTTCCAGCGACCGTCCTTGATCCCGTAGATGCAACCATGGATCGACAGGCTCTGCCCGCGGTGCCAGGCGTTCTGCACAATGCTGGTGTGACCAACATTGGCCACTTGCTGGATGACATTGAGTTCACACAGGCGATCAACGCGTTCTTCTTCGGTGGGCAACTGGGCCAGCACTTCGCGGTTCTCGTAGTACAGGTCGCGGATCGAACGCAGCCAACCGTCGATCAGGCCGAACTGGCGGTCCTGCATCGAGGCACGCACGCCGCCGCAGCCATAGTGGCCGGTGACCAGGATATGCTTGACCTTGAGCACATCCACCGCGTACTGGATCACCGACAGGCAGTTGAGGTCGGTGTGCAGCACCACATTGGCCACATTGCGGTGCACAAACAGGTCGCCGGGCAACATGCCGACGATCTCGTTGGCCGGCACCCGGGCGTCCGAACAGCCGATCCACAGGTATTCCGGGGTCTGCTGGCGGGCGAGCTTGGCGAAGAATTCGGGATCTTCCTGTTTGATCGCATCCGCCCAGCGTTCGTTGTTATCAAGCAGGTCTTGTAGTTCGTTCATCAGGTCAGCCTCAGGAATCATGCGCAGGTATGACAGACGACCACCCATCGAGGTCACGCTCGGGGGTAGATAGACACACTATAACCCCGACAGCATGAGCAATTACGACGCCAAAGAGGCTAACAGCCCGCTCCCACACAAGCCCTTTCTACAGGGAATACCGTTTCAGTCGACCAGGGTGCAGGCCATGACCACTGCATCTTCGCGACCTCCGACAGCAGGGTAGTAATCGCGGCGACGGCCGATTTCATTGAAGCCGTAGCGCTCATACAGGCGAAATGCCCCGGTATTGCTGTCGCGCACTTCCAGGAAACATTCCCGCGCATTGGCGGCATAGGCCCGGGACATCAGATGCTCCAGCAGGGCCAGGCCCAGGCCACGCCCCTGGTTTTCCGGTTTGACGGTGATATTCAGCAAATGCGCTTCATCGAGGATGATCTGCACCACCCCGTGGCCCACCTGCTGCTCGCCCTCGAACATCAACCAGATCTGGTACTTGCCCAGCCCGTCGAGAAAGATGCCACGGGTCCAGGGGTGGCTGAACGCCGCGTATTCGATTTTCAGCACGGCGTCGAGGTCAGCCTCGGTCATCGGGCGGAAGGATAAAGCCTCACTCATCGGTTGTTTTCCAGCGCGCCATCAGCCGGCGCATGGCTTGCCAGACATCAGCCTTACGCTGTGGCTCTTCCATTAATAATTCCAGGCCCGGCAAGGCCCAGACCGAGCCCAGGCCTTCGACCTGCAGTTCGCGGTACCAGGCCTGGGCGTCGGCTTCGCCGGCAAACCGCACGGCCGGCAGGCCGATCAGCCACAGGCACACGCAGGGCTCGTCTTCCAGGCGGGCCGCGACAAAGCCCTGCACGAAGTCACGCGCGGCGTCCGGGCCCTGGTCCATATTGCCGCGCACCAGCAGCGGCCAGCGCACAGGCTCGCCGACGATCTGCGGGCTGTCGGGCAGGCCGGCGGCGCGCAGCATGTCCTTGAGCAGCAGGTAGGCCGGGTCACGCGCCTGGAAACGCTCGCCGGTGGGCAACTCCACCAGCAACAGGCAACGCCCGGCCCGCAGCAACTGCAGGGCAAAACGCGGTGGCGGCACGACCGGGGCCTTGGCCACCGGGGCCGGGGCATCGTCGGCCACGGCAACGGGCTTGGGCGTGCTCGACGGGCGTGGCACTTCGATCTTGACCCGCTCCGACGGCCGCACAGGCACCTCGGCCACGGGCTTGACCAGCGCCACCGGCGCCGCCGCTTCCTCGCCCGAGGCGTCGAACGGCTCGAACGGCTCCAGCGCTTGCAGCAGTTCGGGCCGCGACGGGGCGGCAAAGGGCAATTCGGTGCGCGGCAGCCAGTTGACCACCTGCATGGCGGTCAAGTAAGCGCGACGTCGGGACTCGATAAGCAAGGCTCGGCCACTTGTGGATAACTAAAGAGCGCAGATTCTACCGCCCTTCGACGATGATCGCCCACCGTTGATGATTTTCTCTGCATTGCTGACCGCCCATCGCGAACGCGCCCTGACCGGCTGTGGATAAATCCCGCGCCTGATGCAGTACAATCGCTGCTTTTAATTCGCCAACCAGCCGGCCATTCCGATGATCGAACCCAAGCGCGTCTTGCGCGCCCTCGCCGAACACTGGGCCCTGCTTGAGCCACTGTGCGAACACTTCGACCAAGGCACCCTGAGCCTTGGCGAGTTGCGCGCGCAACTGGCCGCCCAACAACTGGACAGCACACCACAGGACATCACCAGCCTGCTGGACGTGTGGATTCGCCTGGATATCCTGGTGCCTGTGGCCAAGAGCCCGAACCGTTTCGAGCTCAATGCGCAGATCCATGACTTCCTGGCCTATCTTCGCAAGGAGCACCGGCTAGGCCTGTGCCTGGAAATCGAAGCCTACCTGCGCCACCTCGAGCGCCTGGCCGGTTATATCCAGGACGCCTTCGACATCCGCGACGGCCATGACCTGGCCCGTCAACTGCGGCTGTTGGACATGCGCGTGCGCGACGTGCTGAAAAAACTCGCCAATGATGAACAAGCCCTCGCCGCCGTGGCCGACCGCGCCAAGACCAGCGACCGGCAGATCCCGTTGCGCCAGCGTTATGCCGAGGTCCTGGCGACCTGGGACGAGTATGTCGAGCCGATGATCCAACTGGTGAACGCCGACGGCGCCTTCGAGCAAGGCGTGCGCAAGGTAGAGAACGTGCTGTTGCGCATGCTCACCGAGCAGCAGCGCCTGGGCCACCTGGTGGACGACGATATGTTGCTGCGCACCCACGCGCGCATCCTCGAAATGCAGACCAGCGCCCAACTGACCTTGCGCCATGCCCGGGAATTGCTGCTGCCGCTGCGCGAAGAAGCGCGCCGGCACAATGCCGTGACCCGTGGCGCGGCGCTGGCCCTGTCGGCGATCCGCCGCAAGGGCCTGGACGCGGTGCCGCAAGCGGCGATGCCGATGTTCACCCGGCCACAAAGTACCTTCCTGGGCAGTGCCAGCCAGGTGGAAGCCTATGTGTATGCCCTGGCCAACTTCGAGCCCAAGCCGGCGCGGTTCCCCAAGGCCCACAAATCCCACAAGGGCCAAGCCCAGCGTGCGCCGCGCACGGTCAAGGAGATGCTGGAGCGCTGCGCAGACGCACTGCCGATGCCCGACCTGATGACCTGGCTGCTGGAACAGGAACCGGACGGGGCCACCGACGAGTTGCTGTACTGGTTCTCGCGCCTGTCACGGGAGAAGCGTTTCAAGCGCGAGCGCCTGGAACGCCGGGATTACCACACTCACGAGCACCAGGTCAGCCTGCGCTCATTCGCCCTGCTCCCGGCCAGCACCGACGTAGCCGAGAATTCTGCGAGCACCCCTTATGCATCTTGATCTATCCGAACTGTCCCAGCTGGCGCCGATCTTTCGCGAGCTGTTCAAGGGCTACCACGTCAGCCGCCGCGACCCGGAGCTGTACGCGCAATTGTCGAACTTCCAGGACCAGTACCGCACGCTGTTCAAGGCCCTGGGCTTTGAGCTGGTGTGCGATACCCGGGGGTTCTACTACTTCGTGCCGGACACCGCCGTGGCCGCCGCGCAGGTCAACAAGACCGCGCAGCGCCTGGCACTGTTCACCTTCATCATCGTCGAGCACCTGGCCGACCAGGGCCGCGACCCGATTGCCGTGCTCGACGGTGGCAGCCTGGGCCGCGATGAGCTGCCCTCCCTGCTGGAGAAGTACCGTGACCTGTTTATCCAGGCCGAAGTGCAGACCGTCGAGGAGCTGGAAGAGAAAATCATGCGCCGCATGACCCAGCTTGGCTTTGCCGGTGAAGACAACGGTATTTACCGCTTCCTGCCGCCGATGCACCGTTTCCTCGACGTGTGCCTGTCGGTCCAGGCCGACCGCGACCTGGCGGCCAGCGTGCACAGTGTGCTGCCGTTGCCGGCGCCGGTGATCATCGACGAAGACAGCGATGAAAAACTGCTGCAGACCGATGACCCGCTGGACCTTAGTGACTTTGCCGACGAAAGCGAAGAAGACGCTCTGGCCCGTGCCATTGCCGAAGAACAGGAGACCGATGCATGAGCAAGGAACGCTACGGCATTCGCCGCTTCGCCCTTTTGAACACTGCGGGCTACAGCCTGGGCCTGTTCCCGCTGGAAGAACCGCTGTCGGTGTATGGCGCGAACAACCTCGGTAAGTCGGCTTCGATCAACGCCTTGCAGTTCCCGATCCTGGCGCGCATGTCAGACATGAGTTTCGGCAAGTACACCCTGGAACAGTCGCGGCGTTTCTACTTTGCCACCGACACCAGCTACATCCTCGTCGAAGTCTCGCTGCCCCACGGCCCCCATGTGATTGGCGTGGTCGGCCGCGGCCCGGGCGGTGGTTTCGGCCACCAGTTCTTTGCCTACGCCGGCAAGCTGGACCTGGCCCACTACCAGAAAAACGACACCTGCCTGCGCCAGAAAGAGCTGTTCACCAACCTTGAGCGCGAGGGCCTCAAAGCCTATGAACTCAAGCCCGATGAGCTGAGACGCTTGCTGGTGGGTGGCCATACCTCGATCCCGCTGGACCTGACCCTGATTCCGCTGCGCTCCACCAGCGAGCAGAGCCTGAAGACCTTCCGCGCCCTGTTTATCAACCTGCTGCACATGCGCGAGATCACTGCGGCCAAGCTCAAGCAGCTGTTCCTCGATGCGTTCGAGCACAGCCTGCGTTCCGGCAGTGTGGATTACATTGCAGCGTGCGAAGAAGCGTTCCGCGATGTGCGACGCATGGAGCAGGACTACAACTCCCTGGTAGCCGCCGGCCCCCTGGTGGAAGCGCTGTCCAATGGTGTGAAACAGCGGGAAATCCTGCGCGGCAAGCTGCATCGCCTGTCGCCCTTGCTCGATTCGCTGCTGGGCACCTGGTCGGACTACGCCAGTGCGCGCAAGGAAGAGCTGACCATCCAGGCCGAACACTACCGCAACGAGCAGGATGCGCTGCAGAACGATCAGCGCGGCGGCACCCAGGAGCTGATGCGCCTGGAGCGGGAAATCAGCGGCATCCAGCGCTGGCTGGGCGAGCTGTCGGTGCTCAAGCATCGCTTTGCCCTGGTCGATGACGTCAAGGTTCTGGAGCAGCAACTGCTGGCGGCCAAGGATGCCCACGATGAACTGGCCGGCGCCCTGGCGCAGTCGCGGCAGTTCAGCGCCGAGGACCTGGATGAGCGCTTGCGCGACCTGGAAAAACGCCTGAAGTCGGTCAAGCAGCAACTCGATCACGCCGACAACAACAGTTACGCCAAACTGCGGGAAGAATTCTCACAGCAGGACGTCGAGCGTCTGATGCGTCTGTTCAACAGTTCGCTGTTCAGCCTGCCGCTGGGCGAGCACGGCATCACCCTGGATGAAGACGGCCAGTGGGTCAAATCCCTGGAGCTGATCCTCGATGGTTTCACCGGCGAGCGCTTTGAAGTGCCGGGGCTGTCCATCGACATCTCGCACATCGAGCCGCCGGCCTTGCAGGCCCTGGCGGACCGCGCGGCATTGCGTGACCAGAAGGAGCGCCTGGAAAAAGAACTCAAGCAACTCAAGACCCAGCAGGCCGTGGCCTCGGACCGCGCGGCGAGCAAGACCCAGACCGAAGCGCTGTACCAGCAGGTGCTGGACGCACAGAAAGCCCTGGAAGATTACCGCCGCGCCCAGACCCTGAGTGCCGAGGAAGGCGAGAAGCTGGAAAACCTGGCGCAGATGGAAGCGGCCCAGGACGAGTTGAAGCGCTCCAGCGATGCGTTTACCGAACGCGTGCAGCAACTGTCGGCCAAGCTGCAGCTGGTCGGCCGGCAGATCGGCGATATGGAAGCCAAGCAGCGCACCCTGGATGACGCCCTGCGCCGTCGCCAGCTGTTGCCGGCCGACTTGCCGTTCGGTACGCCGTTCATGGACCCGGTCGACGATTCCATGGACAACCTGCTGCCGCTGCTCAATGACTATCAGGACAGCTGGCAGGGCTTGCAGCGCGCTGATGGGCAGATCGACGCGCTGTACGCCCAGGTGCGCCTCAAGGGCGTGGCCAAGTTCGACAGTGAAGACGATATGGAGCGCCGCCTGCACCTATTGATCAACGCGTATGCGCACCGCACCGACGAAGCCCTGACCCTGGGCAAGGCGCGCCGTGCGGCGGTGACGGATATCGCGCGGACCCTGCGCAATATCCGCAGCGACTACGACAGCCTTGAGCACCAGTTGGCCCTGTTCAACCGCGAGATCAACAAGCGCCAGGTATCCAACCTGCAGAGCTTTCGTATCGTGTTGGCGCCGAACAAGGAAGCGCTCAAGCATATCGACCAGATCATTCACAGTGCCGGCCAGTATGAGGAAGGCGAAACCCTCTCGGTGTTCGACCTCAGCCAGAGCGCCGAGCAGGACAACAAGAACGAAGAGGCCAAGGAGTACCTGGCGCGCCTGGTCGCCGCCAACCATAACCAGTTGGGGCTCAAGGACCTGTTTGAACTGGCGTTCGAGATCACCAAGGTCAATGGCCAGCCAATCATTCACACCGACATCGATGGCGCCGCGTCCAACGGCACCACCATGACGATCAAGGCGCTGACCAACATGTACTTGTTGCTGCACTTGATGGACCGCGACCAGGCCGGTCGCGTGCGCCTGCCGTACTACCTCGACGAGGCGGCGGACATCGATGAGAAGAACCAGGCCGCCTTGCTGGAAACCAGCCTGCAACTGGGCTTTGTGCCGATCCTGGCCAGTGTGAAGCCGCAGGTCTCGGCCCAGGTGGCGATCGACCTGGAAGGCGGCAGCGGGCCGAACGGGATCTACATCGATGAGGCGGACTGGAAGTACATTCGCCGGCATGATGCGGTGAAGGCGACGGTCAATGTGCAGGCGGATGAACCGGAGTTGGATGAGGTCTGACCTGCGCTGTTGAAATACAAAAAGGCCGCGATCCTATGGATCGCGGCCTTTTTTGTGGGCTGGGGTTATGCCGTGTTGGTCGGGGCCTATTTACCCAGTGGGATCTTAGGCGCCCAGATCAGCCATTCGTCTTCAAACTTGTCGAACAACGGGAAGGTCTGCTCGGGCAGTGCCGGGTTGCCCATGCGCTCGCCCTCCGGCGTCGCAAAGGCGATGCCGCCCTGGACCAGGGTCTCCAGGGACTCGGTGCGCACTGTCGCGCCCTTGAACAGGCCAAAGTCCAGGCCAAAGCCGCTGCTGTTCCAGAAGCGGCTGCCACCACGAACCAGCGGCGCGTACTTGGGCTCGATCAGCACATGGATCAGCACGCGGTCGGCCGTCTTGCCCAACTCGTAACCGGTGACTTTGCCGACCGTGACTTCACGGTAGGTGACCGGCACGCCGACTTTCAACGAACCGCGGCGGGCGGCGCTGAGTACCAGGCTCAAGCCGGCCTCCTGCACATTCGCCTCGGGCGGTTGGGCCAGGGCCACGAAGTTCTTTTGCGCACCGGTGCTTTTCACCGCCGGCAGGACTTCGATGTACTGGCCGGTGACCAGGGTTTCCAGGTTGGCGGTTTTCATCAAGCCCAGCTCTGGCTTGACCACCCAGAACTGGCTGCCGGTCCGGGCGATCCGCTCAGGGACTTCGGTGATGCGCGCACTGAGCATCACCGATTGCATGTCGGCGCTCAGGTCGACACTTTCGATCTTGCCCACCTCCAGGCCCTTGAAACGAATCGGCGTGCCGGTACTCAGGCCGTCGGCACGATCGACCTTGATGGTCACCACGGTGCCGCGCTGGGTGGAGGCTTCGTGATCGGCAAACAGGCGGAAACGCGGGATGCGGTTGCGCAGCGGCACGTTTGGCTCTGGGGTTTCAAAGGCGATCCCCCCGGCCATCAGGCTTTGCAGGGATTCGCTTTTGACCTGGATACCGCCGGTGAGCCCACCGGTCAGGGTAATGCCACTGGCATTCCAGAAACGCGTCGAACCGTTGACCAGACCTTCGTACTCCTTCTCGATATGCACGCCAATCACCAGTTGTTTGCGCTTGCGCGAGAACTGGTAGCTCTGCACCGAGCCGACCTTGACCTGTTTGTAGAGGATCGGGCTGCCAACTTCCAGGGAACCGAGGTTTTCTGTGAGCAGGACCAGGTGCAGGCCCGGGGAGCGCAGGTCCAGCGGTGGCGCCTTGGGCCGGGCGACAAACTCACGCTGGGGGCTGGTGCCTTTGTCGCCGGGGCGGATGGCAATGTAGTTGCCCTTGACCAGGGCTTCCAGGCCGGTGATGCCGGCCAGGGAAATGGACGGCTTGACCACCCAGAACTGCGTGCCTTCCACCAGGTAATCTTCGGCCAATGGGTCGAGGGTCAAGTCGGCGCTGGCGCTGGACAGATCAGAGTCCACCTTGAGGGCCTTGAGGCTGCCGACCTGGATGCCTTTGTACATCACGGGCGTACGACCGGCCTGCAGGCCCTCGAAGTCACTGAGCTTGACCTTGATGCGGATACCCGCGGCGGCGGCATCGAAGTCTTCGTATAGGCGAAACGGCAGGCTTGGGTCGGTGGGCGGGCTGTCCTTGCGATTCTCCGGCGTGGCGAAGGCGATACCACCGGAGACGATGCTGGCCAGGGATTCGCTGCGCACTTTGACCCCGGACAGGTTGGCATCGATGCTGATGCCACTGGCATTCCAAAAACGCGTATGTTTGCGCACCAGGTTGGCGTAGGTCGGCTCGATGTAGACTTTTATTTCGACCGTGTTCTGATCGGCGGACAGCAGGTAGCTTTTGACCTGGCCAACCTGGATCTGCTTGTAGAACACCGGGCTGCCACGGTCGAGCGAGCCGAGGCGCTCGGCCTTGACGGTCAGGTGCAGGCCGGGCTTGATATCGGATAATGGCGGTTCTTCGGAGAGTGCCTTGAATTTGCGCGTGGGCTCGCCGTCGCCGGGGCTGGCTGCGATGTAGTTGCCCGAGACCAGGGTTTCCAGGCCGGTAATCCCGGCCAGGCTGACGCTTGGCTTGACCAGCCAGAAGCGTGTATTGGCCTTGAGGTACTGCTCGACATCCTTGTTCATCTCGATGGTGGCAATCACCCCGCGATTACTGCCCTCGTCATCCAGGGCCAGAGTCTTGACCTTGCCCACCGGCATGCCTTTGTAGACCACTTCAGTCTTGTTGACCTGGATGCCTTCCCCACTTTCAAAGCGAACCTGGATCTCGATGCCCGTCTGGGTGTAGGCGCGCCATCCGAGCCAGCCGCCGATCACCAGGGCGATCAACGGCAGTACCCAAATGGCCGACCAGTTTGAAGCAGGGCGGGTTTTAGCCTTTGGCAAATCAGTCATGGTCGTCGTCCGACTCCGTGTTATCCCAAATCAGTCGGGGATCGAAAGTTACTGCAGCAAGCATCGTCAAGATCACCACACTGGCGAACGCCACGGCACCGAGATTGGCCTCGATACTGGCAAGTCGCCCAAAGTTTACGACCGCCACTAGAATGGCGATCACGAAGATATCCAGCATGGACCAGCGACCGATGAACTCGATAAAGCGGTACATGATAATGCGTTGTCGGGCAGAAAGCGGCTGGTGACGTTGCACCGAGAATAGCAACAGGGCGATGCCCACCAGCTTGAAGGTCGGCACCAGGATACTGGCGACAAATACCACGGCGGCAATCGGGAACATGCCGTGCTGCACCAGTTCAATCACGCCGGCCATGATGGTGCTGGGAGCGCCCTGCCCCAGGGAGTTGACCGTCATGATAGGCAACAGGTTAGCTGGGATATACAAAATCGCCGCAGTGATCAACAAAGCCCAGGTGCGCATCAGGCTGTTCGGACGGCGGGCGTGGACCAGTGCACCGCAACGGGTGCAGGTTTGCTCGTCGGTGTCCGGAGCCTGCCTGTTCAATTCGTGGCATTCGGTACAAATCAGAATGCCAGCATCAATCGCCCGCATGTTCGTCCTCCCCGGACAAGGCTTGCCAGATCTGATGGGGTGACATGACCACCTCCAGCAGCACCTGGACCATTAGCAGGCTGACAAAACAGGCCAGTCCCAGGCCTACGCTGAGGGCGGCCATGTCGGCCAACTTGACGATCGCCACCAGCACGCCCATCAGGTAGACCTCAAGCATCCCCCAATCGCGCAGATGGTGATAAATGCGGTATAGCAACAGGCCGTAGCTGCGGCCTATGTTCCAGCGAATACTGAGCAGCACCGCCAGCTGGCACAACAGCTTGAGCAACGGGATGCCCATGCTGCACAGGAACACCACCGCTGCGACACCTTGCATGCCGGTATTGAACAGGGCGACTACACCGCTCCAGACCGTGTCTTCAGAAGACTGCCCGAGTAGATTGAGCTGCATGATGGGTAGAAAGTTCGCCGGGACGTACAACAATAACGCGGCGATCACCAAGGCCAGGCTGCGTTCGACGACATTGTAGCGGTGGGCGTACATCTCATAACCACAGCGTGGGCACAGGGCCTTTTCACCGTGGGCAAGCTCTGGCCTGCGCATCAGCAAGTCGCACTCATGGCAGGCAACCAGGTCCTCCAGCGGTAGGTCGGACACCTGGGTGGTATCAACCGGGTCGGACATATAGGGCTCTAAGTCTAAAAGGATCAGGTGTCTATTCTAGTGTTCTGGTTCAGAAATAACTGTGCAAATTTGTCGGCATCAACCGATGGCGATCTGCCAAAACCTTTTCAACCGCCCAAAACAAAACCCCAACTGCTTTCGCAATTGGGGTTTCGGAATTTAATCTTGACGATGACCTACTCTCACATGGGGAAACCCCACACTACCATCGGCGATGCATCGTTTCACTGCTGAGTTCGGGATGGGATCAGGTGGTTCCAATGCTCTATGGTCGTCAAGAAATTCGGGTACTGAGTCGCGGCAAATGCCTCGCTTCAGCAAATTGGGTATGTGACAGCTTTCGGTGTTTTGTGAGTATCGAACTTTCGGTTCATTGTCTTCACACACCGCAATCTGATGCTCTTTCGAGAAGCAAATTGCTTGGGTGTTATATGGTCAAGCCTCACGGGCAATTAGTATTGGTTAGCTCAACGCCTCACAGCGCTTACA